>JAKBCR010000192.1 GCA_021807675.1 Pseudomonadota bacterium | reverse complement strand
GATAGGTGGCCTGCGCGTAGATCCCCTCGTCCCTGAAATGGACCCTGGAGACGTTCATATCCATGATTCCCGGGCCGTCACAGATCTTGCCCGAGATGCTCACGCAGTTGAGGAAGTTCGGCGAGACCGTGCCGACGAAGCCACCGCGGGGACCGCTGCGCATGAGGTAGGCGCCGCCCTGCCAGGTGAGCTTGTCATCGAGCGTGGTCCCGCGCAGCTGCAGCTCATCGGACCAGGTGTACTGATTGGTGCTGTGGACGCCGGCATCCGAGGAATCGGAGCTGCTCGCGTAGAGAGGGAAGATGCCCACGGGAGTGGGAATGATGAACGCCCCAAACAGCCCGCTGTTGAAGTCGACGACCTGAACTCCATAGTTGGCGATGTTCTTCACCGTCAGGGCATCCGACGCACGCCAGGTCGTGCTGTTGACTATCTGGTATTGCTTCAGATAAAGCAGCGGATTGGGCATGACGTTGACCACGGCGTACGGGCCCTTGGTCTGCTGGTACGCGAGCTGCGCCGGACAGAGCGTTGCACCAACACTCGCCGGACCTTGTGAGAAATTGCACGCGGAGAGCTGCGGCGCGGGCCCACCGCTGAAGGAGCGGTTGTACTGGGCGACCGTGTAGTTCTCCAGATTCTCCCCGATCTCGAGGAGAGCACCCAATCGCACGGCGGTGTAGTCCTCGTCGCCGAAGTGTGGCGGACCGATGCCCGAGATGTTGTTGAGGTAGCCGTTGCGCTTCTCATGGTTCACGCCGAGACGCAGGCGAAAATTGGAGGTGACGGGCAGATTGAGCACGGCCTGCTGCTGTGCCATGCCGAAATTGCCGAAGCCTGCTTGCACGTAGCCCCCGAACTGCGAGGTCGGCCGCTTCGGCACGAGCAGTACCGCGCCACCGTCGGTGTTGGTCCCGAAGAGCGTCCCCTGCGGGCCTTTGAGGACCTGCACGTTCTGCAGATCGAAGAAGCTGCCCGGGGCCACCCCCGACCCGCTCTCCTCCCCCACGTTGCCGCCTTGCGGGACCACGGCATCGGCAAAGTACACCGCCACGGAAGGCTGGGTGCTGATCGCCTGCTGGAAACCGCGAATGGAGAAGGATGACGTCGCGTCACCGAACTCATTGTCGACCTGCAAGTCGGGGACGATCTTCGCCAACCCCACGGCGGTGGACACGTTCTGGGCGTTCAACTGCTGCTGGTTGAGCACGGTGATGGAGATCGGCACGTCCTGCAGAGGCTGCCGGACACGCTGGGCGGTCACGATGATCTCGTTGAGCTGGATCGCACCGCCGTTATCGGCGTTCTGCCCGAATGCCGGCGCTACGAGACCCAGAGCCATCGCCACGGAAATGGATACCAAGGACCCGCGAAGCCTGTGATACATCTTCTTCTTCCCCCGTCATTTGATATGCACGGCCGGCTGCCCCGCCAGCTCCGGTAATCCGCCGGTAATGCTACCCCACTGTCGCGTACATGGCACCATTTCGTATCGTCATCCGGCCCTAAATGGCCAAGATCAGGACACCCGGGGCTCCGGAGCGGTGGCGAGCTGTCGTGCACCGGCTTTCCGGCCTACGATGCAGCAGCAGCCAAGCGCCCCAGGTCCGCGGGAGAGAGTCATGTCCGAGCGTATCAAGCGAACCGAGCACAGCTTTTGTCGCATTTGCACATCACTCTGCGGCATCGTGGTCGAGCTGGAAGGCGAGCAGGTGCAACGCGTGCGCGGCGACAAGGACCATCCGGTTACGCACGGCTACCTGTGTCCCAAAGGGCGGGCGCTCGGGCGCCTGCATCACCACCCACAGCGGATCGAGCGGCCGCTGCTCAGGACGGCGGGAACACTCCAACCGGCCTCCTGGGAACACTGCCTGGACGATCTGGGCGAGCGCCTGCGGGCGATCATCGAGCGGCATGGTCCCTCCTCTGTCGGAATTTTCTTCGGCAGCGGCCTCGGTATGGACGCCTCGGGCTATCGCATGGCCGAGGCGCTGCACAGGGCCATCGGAACGCCGGCGCGGTTCAGCCCCCTCACCATCGACGGCACGGCGAAAACCCTGGTCGCGAGCTGCGTGGGCGGATTCCCGGGCCTCAGCCCGCGGCCGGATTACGAGCACGTCAACATGGTGCTCTACGTCGGCATCAACCCGATGATCTCGCATGGCCACACGGTGGCGATGCCCAACCCGGCGGAGACGATCCGCGCGGCGGCGAGGCGGGGCGAGGTCTGGGTCATCGATCCCGTCCGCACCGAGACGGCCAAATTCGCCTCGCGCCACCTTGCACCGCTACCAGGTACGGATTACGCGATTCTCGCGTACCTGGTTCGCGAGCTGCTGCGAGCAGGCGCGGGCAAGGAGGCCCTGGCGCATAGAGCCGTCGACGGCGAGGCGCTCCGTGCGGCGGTCGAGGCGTTCACACTCGAGCGCGCGGTCACCCTCTCGGGCGTTGCAGCTGCGGATGTCACCGAGCTGCTGGCATCGGTGCGCAAGGCCGGCCGGCTCGCGGTCGAAACCGGAACGGGCGTTACCATGTCGGCCGGCGCCAACGTGACGCAATGGCTCGCCTGGGCGCTGATGATCGTGACCGACTCGATGAACCGGCGTGGCGGCGTTTGGTTTCATCCGGGCTTCATCAATCGCCTGGACGCCGCGGCGCTGCCGGTAGTGACCGACATTTTCGGCCCCGGCCCGAAGAGCCGTCCCGAGCTGCGCAGCATCATCGGCGACTGGCCCTGTGCTGCGCTCGTCGAGGAGATCGAAGCCGGCCACATCCGGGCATTCCTCAATCTCGGCGGGAGCCTGATCCGCTCGTTTCCCGATGCCAACGCCTTCCAGCGCGCCTTGCAGAAGCTCGAGGTACTCGCCACGGTCGAGATCATCGCCAACGAGACCACCGCCCTCTCGACCCACGTCCTGCCCACCAAAGACCAGCTGGAGCGGCCGGATCTGACATTGTGGGACTTCCTGAGCCCGCGGGTCGGCGCGCAATACACACCGGCGGTCGTCCCTCCCTGCGGCGAGCGGCGCTCCGCCTGGTGGGTGCTGGCTGAGCTGATCCGGCGTCTCGGCCACGAGCCGCCGGGTGAGCCGCCGCGGGATGACCGCCCGCAAGGCGCCGACGAGGCAATGCTCTCGGCCCAGATGAGGGGCGCACTCTGCAGCTTCGAGGAGCTGGTGCACAGCCGGTACGTGGAGAGCGGCCACGCGCTGCCCGCGCGCTGGGTGGAAAAGCACCTCCAGAGGCTCGGCGGCTGGCGTCTCGCGCCCGAGCCTCTCATCGAGCAGCTGGCGGCGGTGAGCGAGGCGCATCTGGCCGAGCGTAGCCAGGCCGCCACACTGCGCCTGACGCCACGCCGCCAGCGGCGACACCTGAATGCGCAGCTCGCGTTCCTCGGCTCGCCTGCCGATGTGCTGCTGCATCCCGCCGATGCGCAATCGATCGGGGTTCGGGACGGGCAGCAAGTGCTCGTTCGCACCGGGAGGGGTGAAATAGTCGGCACGGCGCGGGTCGATGCGAGCGTTCGGCCCGGTGTCATCTCCGTTCCTCACGGGCACGAGCACGCCAACGTCAATCTGTTGACGGACATTCACAGCGTCGATGCGCTGACGGGAATGGCTCTTTACTCCGGCTTCCCGGTCAGCGTGCAAGCCTTGCCGCAAGGCCCTTCGACCGAGCCGAGCTCGAATCCCGCAAGCTCATAGAGGCGCCTGAGGACAGGGCTCGCCGTCCGAGCATCACGCAGCGACCGCACTCGGCGGCCCCTCGTGAAGGACGTGGATGCTCGGCGATCCCCGGCAAGCCAGCTTCGTGGCAGTGGAGCGCCCCGCGCTCAGGCGATGTAGCGCCCGCCGTTCACGCTCAATGTGTGACCGGTGATGTAGCCGGCCTCCTCCGAGGCGAGGAACGCGCAGGCGGATGCGATATCCTCGGGCCGTCCCGGCCGCTTCATGGGTGAGGCCGCAGCGACTCCCGCGATACCGCCACCGAGGCTCGAATCGCTCGCGCGCAGCATCGGAGTATCGACGAATCCCGGCGGAATGTTGTTGACGGTGACGCCGCTCGCGGCCAGCTCGAGGGCGAGCGACTTGGTGAAGGCGATGACCCCGCCCTTGGAGGCGGCGTAGGCGGTCATGCGGGCGCTGCCTGCCTGGGCACTGGAGGATGAGATATTGATCACGCGTCCCCAGCCGGCTGCGAGCATGTCGGGCAGCACAGCCTGCGTGCAGTGCAGCATGCTGTTCAGATTGACCGACATGACGCGGTTCCACTCCTCCGCCGATACCTCGAGGAACGGCTTGAAGAAGGTGATGCCGGCATTGTTGACGAGGATCTGCACGGGACCGAGCTCCGCCCGCACGCGGGCCAGCCCGGCATCGATCTGAGCGCGGCTCGAGACATCGACCCGGCACGCGACCGCCCGGCCTCCGGCTGCCACCAGCTCGGCGGCCACCTTTTGGGCGCCTGCCTCGTCGATATCCCACACCGCGATGCCGGCGCCGTCGCGCGCGAGACGCCGGCAGGTCGCCAGCCCGATGCCCGAAGCTCCGCCGGTGACGATAGCGTTCTTTCCGACCAATGCCATGCTTGATCCTCTTGAGTTGAGCGGCGCTGCGGCCGGCAGCGCGGCGCCAGGCGCGCGCGTGCCCGGATCCCCGGATACCCGAGGCTCAGCGTCTCACTGGCGAGCGAGGAACACTAAAGAACGGGCCGCGACAAGTCAACACTGTTGTCGACCTAGAATCCCTCCGCGCGCAGGATGCGCTGCCATTCCTTGCGGAATCGGTCGATCACCTGCTCGATAGAGGCTCGCGGGCGGACCCGGCTCTTGAAGACTCGCGGACCGATGATCGCCGCCGTGAGCAGCATGACGCAAAATACCTCCGCGTCCGCCTCACCGAGGCGGTTTGCGGCGATATCGGTCTCGACACCCTTCACCAGCTCGTCCCAGTGGGGATAGCTGTCACGGATGTCGCCCGGCGAGACGAAGTCCTCGATCCACAGCTTGATCAGCGCCGGGTTCTGCAGGACGAAGCGGCTGATGTAGTCGATTCTTTCGGCACGCGAGGCGATCGGCTGGAAAGCTGCGGCGAGCTGCTCGGAAGACCATGCCTTGACCGCGGCGATCATCGCCTCGCGTGTCTTGAAGTGGTAGTACACCGTCGTTCTGTCGACACCCATCTCGCGGGCGAGGGCCGACACCGAGAGCGCCTCGACTCCCTTTTGGGAGATCAGGCGCACTGCCGTCTCGATCATCGACTGATGGGTGTCTTTGAATCCGCGGTTGCGCCTCGCGGCGCTCGCTTCGCCTGAGCTCATTTTGGCTACTCCGAAAACAGCGATCGAAGGACCGCGTCCCGCGGCCACTGCTGACCAAGCTTGAGCCAAGGCAGGCCATATTTTCAACAGTATGGTTTTATTTTCAACACTACTGATGTATTCTTCAGCGACCGGGAACATCTGAGATCACGACGCGAGGGGCACCATGAGCATGCCGTCTCCACAATTTCTTGAGCCGAAATCCCATGATCCGGCGCACCTCGGGACGGACCCGGTGCCGGCGGGTCCGTATTATCGCGAGGACTACTTCGCTCTCGAGCGCGAGGCGATCTTCAAGCGCTCCTGGCTGCAGGTCGGTCACGTCTGCGAGCTGCCAGAGCCCGGGACCTTCGTCGTCCGTACGATCGAGGCCGCTGGCGCCTCGATCCTGATCACGCGAGGCCGGGACGGTGTCATCCGCGCGTTTCACAACGTGTGCACCCATCGCGGCACTCAGTTGGTGGCCGAAACCGGGGGCAAACAATCCTCCTTTACGTGCCGCTATCACGCCTGGACGTTCGGCAGCGACGGCGCGCTACGCGGGGCGCCCGACTTGGAGCGCTTCTACATCGAGGCGAAGGACTGCGGCCTGATCAAGATCGCCATCGATCAATGCGCCGGCCTCCTCTTCGTCAATCTAGACCGCGAGCCGAAGCAGAGCCTGCGCGCATTCCTCGGACCTCTCGCCGCGGAGCTCGAGATGCTGCCGGTGGCGAAGGCAACGACCTTCTCCGAGTACGTCTACGAGATCGACGCCAACTGGAAGCTCACCTACGACAACTTCCAGGAAAACTATCATCTGCAGTTCATCCACCCCCGCTCGGGCAAGGCGGCGGGCGGACCGGAGAATCCGTTCGGCTATCCAACCCGCTACGGATTTCACGGTCCGCACCGGACACAGACGATCTGGACCAACCCCAAGCCGGCGATCATGCCGATCCAGGGCTTCGCTTTCGGCAAGGGCCTTCCGTTCATCGCCGCGGACGGCTTCGCGCAGGCGCCGCACAACAGGACCTATTTCGCCCTGTTCCCCAATTTTTTCCTGATCGGCACCCCGACCCAGCACTTCTCCCACAGCGTGATTCCGATCTGCGCGAGCAAGTCGCGCGGGGTGATCCGCCTCTACTGGATCGGCGATGACCGCATCGCGAGCCAGCGGTTCGCGCGCGAATACGCGATGGCCACGGCGCTCGACATTCATTCGGAGGACCGCGCGGTCATCGAGGCCGGACAGCGGGGCTTGAGCAGTGGCGCCCTCAGCCACATTCATTTCCAGTCCCAAGAGGTGCTCTGCCGGCACTTCTTCCATTCCGTCGACAGCGCCGTGCAGGCGTACAAGGCGGAGCGGGCCGGGAGCGCCAGAACATGAGCGCGCCGGAGCATTCCCTGCCACCTGGATTCGGCTCGCTCGAGCCCTTCGTGAGCGCCTGGGCGCTCGAGGGCGCGGACAACCGCCTGCGCGCGCGCCTCGCCAGCCGTGAGGCTGACCGTGTCGCCTTCTTCGAGGCCGCCAAGGACCTGCTCCCGCGCGGACTCGACTATCTCGACAGGAAGCCGCTCGCCGAGCACTCCGATCAGGACAAGCGACTCATGAGACTCCTCCTCGGCATGGCGCACGTCGCGCTCGCGGTGGAGATCCAGGGCGATGACGAGCCCCGGCACGCCGAGGGCGCGCGACACATGACGATCACGCGGGCTCCTTCCGATGACTAGCGGGCGGTCGGCGCCGCGTCCGCCTCATCGAGCAGCCGCCGCGCAGCCTCGACACAGGGCGCCAGCCGCTCGCGCGGTCCGAGGCCCGCCTTGGCGCTCGCCAGCATCGGGATTTCCAGTCCAAACACCACGTCGGGAGGCGAGGCCCTGACGAGATCGAGCAACGGCAACTCACCCTTGCCTGGTGCGAGGCGCTCGAAGCGTGCCTCGTCCATGTATTCTTCGAATCTCGAGACGAGCGGAACGTCGCACAGCTGCATGTAGCCGATGAGGCCCGGATCAAGGGCCGCCAGATCTGACGCGCTCCCGCCACTGCGAACGAGATGCATCGTGTCGATGAGCAGACGAAAGGATGGCCGTCCGACATGCCGGACCGCCGCCAGTGCCGCCTGCAGGGTCGACACTGCCAATCGGGGTCCGAACTCGAGCGTGGTCTGAAGACCGCGCGAATCCGACATCTCGGCGAACAGGGCGAGCTGATCGAAGCTGCGCTCGAGGTCCGGATCGATCGAGAGCACGTTCACCCGCCGCACCCCGAGCTCGCGCATGAGATCGAGGTCGGCAGCGGCATCCCTCAGATCGACCCCGGGCCTGACCAGAAATACCTCCCCGAGCGCCAGCGACACTCCTTTCTCCCGCGTCGCCGCCACGAGATCACGGCGCAAGGCTTCATCCTCCCGCAACGACCAATGTGAATAGCCGTGCGGGTTGATCGGAAACGGCACGAGCCCGATGCTGATGTTGCGGCAGCCGAGCTCCGCCGCCAGGCCGATGAGCTCGACCGGGTTCAGGCCGAAGACCGACAGGAAGTCGATGCCCAGATTGTCCGATCTCACAGACTTGATCCTCCCCGACCGCGCGGATCGCGCGCGAACAGGCGGCTCGACAGCTCGGTGTAGCTCGGATCCTTGGATGCGTCCGGCGCTTCGCCGGGGGGACGCTGGCACGGGCGCACGGTGCGCATGTCGAAGGTCACGACACGCTTGGAAAATCTCCATCGCCCTGACTGCTTCCGATAACGATCGATGTAGCGAACCGCGATGAGGTCTTCGACCCATCCGCCCTGCCGATCCGGAATCACGTGATAAGCGAGCACATAGACCTCGCCTTCACCCAGGTCACCTTCGACACTGATCAAATGATTGCAGATGTGATGGCCGCTGTAACGGATGTGGGGAAAGGAGCGCTCGAGAAAGTCGACATACTCCTTGGCGGATCCGTCGAATGCATCACCATGGGTGTCCGTCGCATCGTCCGTGTAAAGAGAGCGAAGCAGCTGCGGGTCCTTACGATCGACGCCGCGGGAATAGAGCAACGCCAGCTCGCGAATCTCCTCCTTGGCGAGCAGGGTCTCGAGGGTCTGTCGATCGGAAGACATGGGCAACTCCTCATCGTTCCGCTGTCACGCTGTCCTCGATGAGCAGGATACTTCGGCTGATCAGACCGCTCAATATGAGCCGCCTCGGGGAATGTCGAATCGACGGCAATACTCGCCTAAGCGCACGCGCACGCCTTCTCTCAACCCGACCTGCGCGAGGCAATACCCGTGCGTGCCGTGCCCCCGGCTCCGCAAGCCCCGTCTGCGATTCAGCCGCGGCGCGCCGTGTCTCAAGCACGAGCCCGTATTTTTTCAAATCTGCAGATGCGATCCGTCAACGCGCCGAGCGGCTGCGCGCAGCCT
>JAKBCR010000020.1 GCA_021807675.1 Pseudomonadota bacterium | reverse complement strand
GCCGACGAGGAGCGACGGAATGGCCAGAGCGATGAGCGGTAGGGTGACCACCCATGGACTCTCGTGGGGCTCGACGGGATGATGGCCATGCTCTGCCGGATGCGCCGCCACATTGGCGTGCGCATATGCCGGGCCGCCGTGCACATCTTCCGGCACGTGACCGTGCGCACTCGGCTCCTGCTGCTGCTCCTCCTCGTGTCCGACCGTCCTCGAGCCCTCATGGTCGTCAGCCGCCGCCACGTGGCGGAAGCGCTCCTCTCCGTGGAAGGTCATGAAGAGCAGCCGGAACGTGTAGAGAGAGGTGACATACGCGCCGAGCAGCACGCACCAGTAGGCGTACGTCGCGCCCCAACGGTGTGAGGCGCCCACCGCCTCGATGATCGCGTCCTTGGAATAGAAGCCGGAAAAGAACGGTGTCGCGACGAGCGCGAGTCCCCCGATCCAGCAGGTGATAGCGGTGATCGGCATGTACTTGGCGAGGCCGCCCATCTTGCGCATGTCCTGCTCGTGATGCATGCCGATGATCACGGAGCCTGCCGCCAGGAAGAGCAGCGCCTTGAAGAAGGCGTGGGTCATCAGGTGGAAGATCGCCGCGCTGTAGGCTGATACGCCGAGCGCCGCAGTCATGTATCCGAGCTGCGAGAGCGTCGAGTAGGCGATGACGCGCTTGATGTCGTTGTTCACGACACCCAGCAGCCCCATGAAGAACGCCGTCGTAGCCCCGATGACCAGCACGAAGGACAGCGCCGTGTCCGAGTACTCGAACAGCGGCGACATCCGGGCCACCATGAAGATGCCCGCCGTGACCATGGTTGCCGCGTGGATCAGTGCCGAGATGGGCGTCGGGCCTTCCATCGAATCGGGCAGCCAGACATGCAGCGGCACCTGCGCCGACTTGCCCATCGCGCCGATGAAGAGGCAGATGCAGATGAGGGTGAGCGCGTTCCAGCTGGTTCCCGCGGTGATCGGAATGACCGCATGCGCGAGGTGCGGGGCCGCCGCGAAAGCTGCGTCGTAGGAGAGCGAGCCCGTGTAGGAGAACACGGCCGCGATGCCGATGACGAAGCCGAAGTCCCCCACCCGATTGACGATGAAGGCCTTGAGGTTGGCGAAGACGGCGCTCGGCCGGGTGTACCAGAACCCGATGAGCAGGTATGAGACCGTGCCGACGGCCTCCCAGCCGAAGAACAGCTGCATGAAATTGTTCGACATCACGAGCATCAGCATCGAGAAGGTGAACAACGAGATGTAGCTGAAGAAGCGGGTATAGCCCGGGTCGTCGCGCATGTACCCGATGGTGTAGACGTGCACACAGAGCGACACGAAGGTGACCACCGCCATCATGAGCGCGCTGAGGCGGTCGATCAGGAACCCCACGTCGATGTGCACGCCGTCGGTCAGCGCCCAGGTGTACACAGGCCCGTTGAAGGTCGGGACGCCGTCCGCGTAGAGCTGCCTGAGGACGTACATCGACAGGGCGCAGGAGACCGCGACACCGATGATGGTGAGGGTGTGCGCGCCCGCACGCCCGATGACGCGCCCGCCCAGGCCCGCTATGACGGCGGCCACGAGCGGCAGCAAGGGAATGGCGATCAGCAGGTGCGGATTCATGCGGCGTCAGCCTCGCAGGGTATTCAGGTCTTCGACGTTGATGCTGCGCCGGTCGCGGAAGAGCACGACCACGATGGCGAGCCCGATGGCCGACTCCGCCGCCGCCACGGTGAGCACGAAGAATACGAACACCTGGCCGTTGAGGTCGCCCAACACCCGCGAGAAGGCGATGAAATTGAAGTTGGCGGCGAGCAGCAACAGCTCCACGCACATGAGGAGCAGGATGACGTTCTTGCGGTTCAGGAAGATGCCGGCCACGGCCAGCGCGAAGAGCACCCCCGACAGGGTGAGGAGGTCCGCCAGGGTTATCGAGTGCGTGATCACGTGCGCTTCTCCGCCTGTACCTTGACGATGCGCACCCTATCGGCGGCCCGCACCGATACCTGGCGCGAGACATCCTGGACCTTCAGGCCCTGCCGGTGCCGCATGGTGAGCGCGATGGCCGCCACGATCGCCACGAGGAGCAGCACCGCAGCGAGCTCGAACGGGTAGGCATACCGCGTGTAGATGACCTGCCCGAGCGCCGCCGTGTTGCTGTAGCTCGCAGGCTCCGGCACCGGAGCGCGCGTGACATCGAGACCGGTGGGTCCGCGCGACCAGACGACGCCGACGATCTCCGCGATCACCGCCAGGGCGGTGATCCAGCCGAGCCAGGCGAAGCGCGTGAAGCCGCGCCGCAGCTCCGCGAGGTTGATGTCGAGCATCATCACCACGAAGAGGAAGAGCACCATCACCGCGCCCACGTAGACGAGCACGAGCACGATGGCGAGGAACTCCGCCCCGGTAAGCAGCCAGATCACCGCGGAATTGAAGAAGCACAGCACGAGGAACAGCGCCGAGTACACCGGATTGCGCGCGGTGATCAGGCCGAGCGCGCAGGCGACGAGCAGCGTGCCGAAGATGTAGAAAAGGATCTGCACTAGCATGGTTTACGCCTTGCGCGCCGCCTCACCGGTACGGCGCATCCGCAGCCTTGTCGGCAGCGATCATGGCCTCGTAGCGCTCCCCGACCGCGAGCAGCTTGTCCTTGCTCATGATGTTCTCGCCGCGGTGCTCCATGTGGTACTCGTGAATGCGGGTGAGCACGATCGCATCCACCGGACAGGCCTCCTCGCAGAAGCCGCAGTAGATGCATTTGAAGAGGTCGATGTCGTAGCGGCTGGTGCGCCGCGTGCCGTCCTCGGAAACATCCGAGTCGATCGTGATGCACACCGCCGGGCAAACCGCTTCGCACAGCTTGCAGGCGATGCAGCGCTCCTGCCCGTTGGCATAACGGCGCAGCGCATGCAGACCTCGGAACCGAGGCGACTGGGGAGTCTTCTCCTCCGGGTAATTGAGCGTGTACTTGCGCGTAAAGAAGGTGCGCGCGGTGACCGAGAGTCCCTTGATGAGCTCCGGCATGAGGAATGTCTTGAGCGGATTGGCCATCGCTTGCCTCCTTATCCAGGCACAGGGAAGTGCCCGCCGCCGCAGGCGGCGAGCGGCGGGCAAAAGTCGCGCCTTTTGCTCGCCGCAGCGAGGGTCGCGACAGGATGTCCGATCCCGAGCTTCATACTATTGGAACCAGGGCCGGGCCCAGGGGCCGATGTGATAGTGCTCGAGCACCATCTCCACCCCGATCCATACCAGCGTCACGGGAATCAGCGCCTTCCAGCCGAGGCGCATGATCTGGTCATAGCGGTAGCGCGGGAAGGTGGCCCGCAGCCACAGGAATACGAAGAGGAACGCGAAGATCTTCAAGGCCAGCCAGAAGAAGCTCGGCGCGCCGAGGAGGGTCGCGCCGATACCCGGCCAGCCCTGCCATGGCGAGAGCCACCCGCCGAAGAAAAAGACGGCCGTCAGGGCCGAGATCAGGATCATATTGGCGTACTCGGCGAGGAAAAAGAGCGCGAAGGCGATCCCCGAGTACTCGACATGGAAACCCGCGACGATCTCCGACTCACCCTCGGCGACGTCGAACGGTGCGCGGTTGGTCTCGGCGACTCCGGAGATGAAGTAGACGATGAGAAGCGGAAACAGCCAGAACCAGTTCCAGGAGAGAAAGCCGCCCTCCTGGGTGCGCACGATGGTGCCGAGGTTCATGCTACCCGAGGCCATCAGCACGCCCACCAATGCGAAGCCCATGGCGATCTCGTATGCGACCATTTGCGCCGCCGAGCGCAAAGCTCCGAGAAACGCGTACTTCGAGTTGGCCGCCCAGCCGGCGAGAATGACCCCGTACACGCCCATCGAGGTGAGCGCGAGCAGATAGAGCAGCCCGGCATTGGCCTGCGAGAGGACGAGGTCCGGCGAGAGTGGAATCACCGCCCAGGCCGCGAATGCCGGAATGAGCGCGATCATCGGCGCCACCCAGAAGAGCAGCTTGTTGGCATTCGTCGGGATGACCACTTCCTTGGTCAGGAGCTTGAACACGTCGGCGAAGGGCTGTCCGAGCCCCGGAAAAAGACCGAAGATGCGCACCCGGTTCGGTCCGCGGCGAAGCTGCATCCAACCGATGACTTTGCGCTCCCAGAGCGTCAGGAGGGCGACGCAGAGGATGAGCACGACCGTGATGATCACGATCCACACCGTCGTCCGGGCGGTCCCCGGAAGCGACGCCCAGGCAGTTGCGAGAGTTTGCGGCATTATGGGTTCATTGGGTCAAAGCCGCCCGCGGCGGCTTGACCGTGCATCTGACGTGGCTTTGTTGATCCCGCGGGTGAGGGGCGGCTGTCGCCCGCTTACTTTCTGAATGGCGCTCATTGGCTTTTCAGTACGTCACCGCGGCTGTGCGGCCCTCGCGGGTCTTTTGCAGGGAGGGAGCTCGACGCACCAGCGCGTCGACCTGGTACATCGGGATGTCGACGACGATCTGCCCGGACCGGGCTGTCGTATCGCGCCCGACCGCGTGCTGCCCCGAATATGCCGGGGCTGAATAGGCTGTCGATGCGCCGAGGAGCGCCAGCAGCTGCGCGCGGACATCCTCCGAGGACTGGTACTCGAAGCCGGAAAGGCCGAGCAGATTGCCCAGCACGCGCAGAATCTTCCACCCGGGGCGAGACTCCCCGACCGGAGCGGCCGCGCCGGTCTGGCTCTGCCAAACGCCTTCCAGATTGACATAAGTCCCGGAAGTCTCGGCAAACGTGCCGGCGGGCAAGAGCACGTGGGCGACTTTGCGCAGCGTCTCGCTCGCAAACGGTGTGATGGCCACGACGAGCTCCGCCTGGCGCAGAGCACGCTCCGCATCGGTGCCCGGCGCATCGACCCAGGGCTCGATGCCGCCGACCAGCAGGTAGGACTTCAGCGGCCGCGCCAGCATGTCGGCCGCCGTGAGGCCCGGGGAGCCGACGGGCTTCCCTCCCGCCTCGCGATGGGGCACGGCGCCGGCGAGGTAAGCCCCCGCGGCATTCGCGCCTTCCGCGAGGATTCCGAGCGAGGCCCCGGTCACCCGCGCAAGGGCGGCGGCGAGCGCCCGCAGATCGGCAAAGCGCGGATGCCGAAGCGCCAGGGCACCCAGCCACACGGCGCGCCTGGCGTCCGCGTCCCCCGAGGCGAGCGCCGCGGCTGCGGCGCGATGCTGATCGGTGACTTGCGCGCCGGCGATGACTTGATCGAGATGGGCCGGAACCGGGGTACCCGCCGCTTCCGCTGCCGCGCGCAGGATGGCCGCAAGATCGGCGACCTGGGCGGCCGGCGCCGACGCCAAGTATGCCGCCACCGGAAAGTAGTAGTTGAAGACTGCCGGATTGAGCAGCGCCACCTTGGCGCCTCGCCGCGCGGCTTTGCGCACGCGATGCGCCAGGATCGGCGCCTCGCGGCGCAGATTCGCGCCGACGATCAGCAGCCCCTGCAGGGAGTCGATGTCCGCGATGCGCAGCCCGAGGCTCGGATAGAGGGGATCCGCTCCCTGGTCGCGAAAGTCGTGTTGACGGAGCCGTGAGTCGATGTTGCCGCTTCCCAGTCCGCGCGCGATGCGCCCGGCGAGGTACAGCTCCTCGAGTGTTCCCGAGGCACTCGCCAGCACGCCGAGACCCTCCCCGCGGCCGCGCAGTCCCTCTGCCGCCTTGGCGAGCGCGGTCTCCCAATCGGTCTCCACCCACTCTCCATCGCGGGCGCCGCCCTTGCGGATCATGGGGCGTTGCAGCCGGTCCTCGCTGTAGATGCCCTCGTAACTGAAGCGATCCCGGTCGGCGATCCAGGTCTCGTTGATCGCCTCGTTCTCCCGCGGCACCACACGCATGAGCCGGCCGCGCAGCACGTGTCCGAAGAGATTGCTGCCCGTGCCATCGTGCGGCGAGACGAGCGGGACGGACGTCATCTCCCAGGCACGGGCGGTGAAGCGGTACGGCTTGGAGACGAGCGCCCCGACGGGACAGAGATCAATCACGTTGCCCGAGAGCTCGTGGTGCACGGTACTCTCGACGTACGTGCGCACCTTCATCTGCTCGCCGCGGCCGATCATGCCGAGCTCCTGGATCCCGGCGATCTCCTCGGTGAAGCGGATGCAGCGTGTACAGTGGATGCACCGCGTCATGTCGGTGGCGATGAGGGGACCCAAGTTCTCGTCCTGCACCGAGCGCTTGCGCTCGGTATAGCGGGAGGCGTCCCGGCCGAAGCCGACCGCCAGGTCCTGCAGCTCGCACTCCCCGCCCTGATCGCAGATCGGGCAGTCGAGCGGATGATTGATCAGCAGGAATTCCATGGTCGCGCGCTGCGCGCCGATGGCGCGTGGCGAGTCGGTGAAGATCTTCATGCCCTCGGCGACGGGCGTCGCGCAGGCCGGCATGGGCTTCGGCGCCTTCTCCACCTCCACGAGGCACATGCGGCAGTTGGCCGCGACGGACAGCTTGTCGTGATAGCAGAAGCGCGGCACGTAGGTGCCGTTCGCGTCGGTGACGCGAATGATCATCTCGCCCTTGCGGGCCTTGACCGGCTTGCCGTTGATCTCGACGTTGACGAATTCTTCAGCCATGTTATGCCGCCCGCGCTCCGAGCTGGTCCGCGACGATGCTGCGGCCACCGTGATCGATCATGTACTCGAACTCGTGCCGGAAGTGCTTCATGAAGCTCTGCACCGGCCAAGCCGCCGCATCCCCGAGCGCGCAGATGGTGTGGCCCTCGATGCGGTTGGCGACATCGACGAGGAGCGACAGCTCCTCGCGCCGCGCGTGGCCCGCGAGAATCCGCTTCAGCAGCCGGTTCATCCAGCCCGTGCCCTCGCGGCAAGGGGTGCACTGGCCGCACGATTCCGACATGTAGAAGCGCGAGATGCGCTCGAGCACCCGCACCATGCAGGTGGTCTCATCCATGACGATGACGGCCGCGGAGCCGATCGCCGAGCCCGCCGCGCGCAGGGAGTCGTAGTCCATGTTGGTCCTGAGCATCACCTCGCCCGGCACGACCGGGACCGACGAGCCGCCCGGAATCACCGCCTTCAGGCGCCGGCCGCCGCGAACTCCGCCCGCGAGCTCGAGCAGGTCCTTGAACGGGACTCCGAGGGGCAGCTCGAAGTTGCCGGCCTTCTCGACGTGGCCGGAGACGGAGAAGATCACCGTGCCGCCCGAGTTGGCGGGTCCGAGCGAGGCAAACCACTGCGGCCCCTTCCTCAGGATGGTGGGGACCGAGGCGAAGCTCTGGGTATTGTTGATCGTGGTCGGCTGGCCGTACAGGCCAAAGTTGGCCGGAAACGGCGGCTTGAAGCGCGGCTTGCCGGGCTTGCCCTCGAGAGAATCGAGGAGCGCCGTCTCCTCGCCGCAGATGTAGGCGCCGGCTCCGACGAAGGTGTAGATGTCGAAGTCGATCCCGGTGCCGCGGATGTTCTTGCCGAGGAGGCCCGCGGCATAGGCCTCCTTCAGCGCCGCCTCGAAGCGCGGCACCGGCTCGCCGAGGAACTCGCCCCGGATGTAGTTGTAGGCGACGGTGGAGTTGGTCGCGTAACCGCCGATCGCGAGACCCTCGATGAGCGCGTGAGGGTTGTAGCGCAGGATGTCGCGGTCGTGGCAGGTGCCGGGCTCGCTCTCATCGGAGTTGCAGACCAGGTACTTCTGCACCGGCGAGTTGCGTGGCATGAAGCTCCACTTGGTGCCCGTGGGAAAGCCGGCTCCGCCGCGGCCGCGCAGGCCCGACGCCTTCACGGCGTCGATGATCTGCTCGCGCGGCGGCTTCTCGGCGAGGATTTTCTCCCACACCTCGTAACCGCCGATCTTGCGGTAGGTCGGAAGCTCCCAGGAGCGCTCGAGCCGCAGCGGCTCGAACACGGCGAGGTTCATTGTGTCGGGGCTGATCGCCATGGCGCTATTTCAGCTCATCGAGAATCTGATCGAGCTTCTCCGGGGTGAGATGCTCGTGAAACACGTGATCCACCATCAGCATCGGCGCGCCGGTGCAGGCCGCAAGACACTCCTCCTCCCGCTTGAGGAATATGCGCCCGTCGGGGGTGCTCTCGTTGAGCGTGATGCCGAGCTTGCGCTCGGCATGCGCGACGAGGTCTTCCGCGCCGTTCAGCATGCAGGAGACGTTGGTGCAGATGCTGACGTGGTGGCGTCCACAGGGGTGCGTCTCGAGCATGGAGTAGAAGCTCGCGACTTCGTAGACCTGAATGGGCGGCAGCTTCAGATACGCGGCAACCGCGTTCATCAGCTCCGGCGTCAGGTAGCCCTGGTTCTGCTCCTGGGCGGCGCGCAGCGCCGCGATGCACGCGGAGCGCTGCCTGCCGGGCGGGAATTTGGCGACCCAATGATCGATCTCGTGCCGGGTGTGCTCCGAAAGGAGTGTCGTGGCGTCGGCGCTCGCGGCGCCCTGGGTCTCGTTGCTCAACGGTCGATTTCCCCGAAGACGACGTCCTGTGTGCCGATCACCGCGACCACGTCCGCCAGCATGTGGCCGCGAATCATTTCCTCGAGCGAGGCCAGATGCGCGAATCCCGGTGCGCGGCACTTCAACCGGTACGGCTTGTTGGCGCCGTCGGAGACGAGGTAGATGCCGAACTCACCCTTCGGCGCCTCCACCGCGGCGTAGGTCTCGCCCTCGGGCACCTCGTAGCCCTCGGTGAAGAGCTTGAAGTGGTGGATGAGCGATTCCATGTCGCCTTTCATGTGCTCGCGCCGCGGCGGGCGGACCTTGCGGTCATCGATCATCACCGGGCCGGGGTTCTTGCGCAGCCAGTCCACGCACTGGCGGACGATGCGGTTCGACTGGCGCATCTCCTCCACACGCACGAGATAGCGATCGTAGCAATCGCCGTTGACCCCGACAGGAATGTCGAAGTCCATGCGATCGTAGACCTCGTACGGCTGTTTCTTGCGCAGGTCCCACACGATGCCCGAGCCGCGCAGCATCGGTCCCGAGAACCCGAGTTGCTGCGCCCGCTCGGGCGAGACGACACCGATGTTGACCGTGCGCTGCTTCCAGATACGGTTATCGGTGAGCAGCGTCTCGTAATCGTCGATGGAGGTCGGGAATCGCCGGGTGAACGCCTCGATGAAGTCGAGCAGGGTGCCCGAGCGCGCTTCGTTGAGACGGTCGACCTCCTTCTGGGAGCGCCACTTCGACGGTTGGTACTTCGGCATCGCGTCCGGCAGGTCGCGGTAGACGCCGCCGGGCCGGTAATACGTGGCGTGCATGCGCGTGCCGGAGACGGCCTCGTACACGTCCATCAACTCCTCGCGCTCCTTGAAGCAGAGGAGAAACACCGTCATGGCCCCGATGTCGAGCGCATGCGCGCCGAGCCACATGAGATGGTTCAGGATCCGGGTGATCTCGTCGAACATCACGCGGATGTACTGCGCGCGCTCCGGCGGCGCGATGCCGAGCAGCCGCTCGATGGCGAGCACATAAGAGTGCTCGTTGCACATCATCGAGACGTAGTCGAGCCGGTCCATGTAGCCGATCGATTGGTTGAAGGGCTTGGATTCCGCAAGCTTCTCCGTCGCCCGGTGCAGGAGGCCGATGTGCGGATCGGCCTTCTGGATGACCTCGCCGTCCATCTCCAGCACGAGGCGCAGCACGCCGTGAGCGGCCGGGTGCTGCGGGCCGAAGTTCATAGTGTAATTGCGGATCTCTGACATCGAGTTGATCGCCATATCAGTGGCTCATGGAGACACAGGGGTGGCCACGGACGGCCACCCCGGGCTTGCGCGCAGCAGGGACCGCGCAGCGCAATGACCGGATCCAGCGCTTCATACTAGCCGGGTGCCTCCGGATCTTTCAGCTCCGGCTCGTAGCGATGGTCGTGGCGGATCACCTTCGGCACGAGCACCCGCGGCACGATGCTCACGGGCTGATAGACGACGCGCTTCTTCTCCGGGTCGTACTGCACCTCGACATTGCCGATGAGCGGGAAGTCCTTGCGGAACGGATGCCCGATGAAACCGTAGTCGGTGAGGATGCGGCGCAGGTCCGGATGGCCGCGGAAGAGGATGCCGTAGAGATCGAAGGCCTCGCGCTCGAACCAGTTGGCGCTTGCCCAGACGTCGGTTACGGAATCGACAGTCGGCTCCTGCGTATCGGGGCATTTCACCCGCAGCCGCAGGCGCGCATTGTGCGTGATCGACAGCAGCTGATAGACGACGGCGAAGCGGCCCGGCATGTTCGGATCCGGCGTGCTCGCTCGCGCCACCCTGCCCCGGCTGAAGCCGGTTCGGGTCGCCGTTTCCGTCTGCCAGTCGTCACGGCCATGGTGCAGATAATCGACGCCGGCCACATCCATCAGCATCTCGAACCGCAGCTGCGGCGTGTCCCGCAGCGTGCGGCAGACGGTCAGGAGCGCTTCCGGCTTCACTTCGTATGCAAGATCGGCCGGGAGCGACGGCAGGCGCTGTACGGCATCCTGCAACGTCGCCTCGATGCTGCGTGACAGCTCGGACGCAATCGGGCTCGCGCCGTCCGCGGCCTTCTCGTCCGGCGGGGGAGTCGGTTCTGCCATTCTCGGGTCTGCCTGGAGTGTCTACCTGGCGATCGTGCTGGTGCGCGCGATCTTCTTCTGCAGTTGGATGATGCCGTACACCAGCGCCTCGGCCGTCGGCGGGCAGCCCGGAACGTAGACATCCACAGGCACGATCCGGTCGCAGCCGCGCACCACGGAGTAGGAATAGTGATAGTAGCCGCCACCGTTGGCGCACGAGCCCATGGAGATGACCCAGCGCGGCTCGGCCATCTGGTCGTAGACTTTGCGCAGGGCCGGGGCCATCTTGTTGACCAGGGTCCCGGCGACGATCATCACGTCCGACTGCCGCGGGCTCGGACGAAATACGACACCGAAGCGATCCAGGTCATAGCGCGCAGCGCCGGCGTGCATCATCTCCACCGCGCAACAGGCCAGTCCGAAGGTCATGGGCCAGAGCGAGCCGGTGCGCGCCCAGTTGAGGAGATTATCGACCTGCGTGGTGAGAAAGCCGCGCTGCGCGAAGCCTTCGGCGCCCTCTGGATCTAATCCCACTCCAGCGCCCCTTTCTTCCACTCGTAAATGAAACCGACGATGAGGATGGCGAGAAATACACCCATCGCGATGAGTCCCGCCGTGCCGATCTTCCCGAGTGCCACCGCCCACGGGAAGAGGAAGGCGATCTCGAGGTCGAACACGATGAAGAGGATGGCGACGAGGTAGTAGCGCACGTCGAACTTCATGCGGCTGTCCTCGAACGCCTCGAAGCCGCACTCGTACGCGGAGAGCTTGTCGCGGTCGTGAGGATTGCGGGAAAAGAACCGTCCGATAGCGGTGCCGAGCGTGAGGAGGAGCAGCGCGAGTCCTGTCGCGATGACGAGGAAGATCAGTATCGGCAAATAATTGGTCAGCATTGCCTCTGTCGCCCGAACAAAAGGTGTCTCGGCGAGGTCAGCGAGTCGCGCCCGCAACCACTCCCGCTGTAAGCCGCCCATTATAGCAGCGCTCGAGACGATTTTGTTGGTGCCGACGGGGAGATTCGAACTCCCACACCTTGCGGCGCTAGCCCCTCAAGCTAGTGTGTCTACCAATTCCACCACGTCGGCAACGTCAATCCTCGGTCCGTTTCCTGAAACCCACATTCTCGCGCACGCGGGTCTCAGAGGGTTCCCCGGCCCTCGCCCCGGCTCCCGCCGGAACCGCCACGCACTGCGCGTCGCTATGAATCGCTCCCGGCGATTCATTTCGTCTCGAGCATGCAGCCGCGGAATTACTTCTGCGGCTGTGGCGGCGCGGAGCCGCCGCCAGGCGCCGCGGCTGGCGCGCCGTGCGGCGCGGGCGGCGGTGCCAAGTTGGACCGGCGGGAAGCCCCCGCCGCCGGGGCCTGGGTCTGGCCCGCGATATCCAGAATCGTCGTCCTCTGCTCGTGCGAGCGCGTGCTGAGATACGTCAGCGCCAGACTGTTGAGCATGAAGATGGCGGCGAAGATGGCTGTTGCGCGCGACAATGCAGTAGTCGCGCCGCGCGCGCCGAAAACGGTGCCGGAGGCGCCCGCGCCGAAACCTGCGCCGGCCTCCGCGCCCTTGCCGCGCTGCAGCATCACGAGCACGAGGATGCAGAGCGCCGAGATGATCTGAATGACTACCAGAAATGCATGCAACATAAAAACTACCGCGATCCGGCCGCGGCCAGGATCGCAAGGAATTCGTCCGCTTTGAGCGAAGCGCCGCCGATCAGGCCGCCATCGACGTCAGGCATGGCAAGGAGTTCCGCTGCATTGCTCGCCTTGACGCTGCCGCCGTAGAGGATAGGGGCTACCGCCGCGATTGTAGCATCCCGGGCGGCAATGCGGGCACGGATGAACGCGTGGACCTCCTGCGCCTGCTCCGGTGCGGCGTTGCGGCCGGTTCCGATCGCCCACACGGGCTCGTACGCAATCACGGCACTCGCCAACGAGCGCACGCCGCAAAGCTCGAGAATCGCATCGAGCTGGCGGGCCACCACCTCGCGGGTGCGGCCGCTCTCCCGATCCGTCAGCTGCTCGCCGACGCAGAGGATCGGTACCAGTGCCTTGCCCTGGGCGGCCGCGAACTTGCGGGCGACGAGCTGGTCGCTCTCGCGGTTGAGGAGCCGCCGCTCCGAATGCCCGACGATGACGTGCTGGCAGCCGACATCCTTGAGCATCGTAGCCGAGACCTCGCCGGTGAATGCGCCCTGCGCCTCGGCACAGACATCCTGCGCGCCGAGGAGGACCGCGGAGTCGCGCAACAGCCGGCCGACCTCCTGCAGGTAGACGTACGGCGGGCAGACGATGCACTCCGCTGCCGGATCCGCCGGATAGCGGGAGATGACCTCCTCGATGAGACGCGCATTCTCGCTGCGCGTCCCATGCATTTTCCAGTTACCGGCGACGATGGGGCGGCGCATTTTTTATTGGACCGAAGTCGCCTGCGGCGGTTGCTCGGCGCAATCCTGCGCCGAGCCCTGCGGGCCTGCCTTCGGCAGTCGAAAATCGCTCCCAGCGATTTTATCGGTCGAGCTCGGCCGAATCATGCTTTTGATCCCACGCCCCAGGGAGCGGCCCTGGGCCGCTCAGTGACTTGCTTTCGAACGGCGCTATCGCCCCCTCGAGCGGGGGCGCGATAATAGCCACCGAAACGGGAGGGCGCAAATCCTCATCCGGCGGCGGCGCGCACTACTTCGGCGAGCTCCGTGGCGGCAGCCCGGGTGGCGCTCTCGTCACGGCCTTCTACCATGACCCGGATCACGGGCTCGGTCCCGGACGGGCGCAGAACCACTCTGCCCTCTCCCTTCATGCGCGTCTCGATACTGTGCACCGCGTCACGCACAGCCGGGACTTGGGCCGGATCGAAGCGGGCGGCAACCTTCACGTTGAGCAGCACCTGCGGGAATTTGCGCATGCCGGAGGCGAGCTCGGCGAGGGAACGGCCCGTCTGCTTCATGACGGCGAGCACTTGGAGGGCGCTGACGATGCCATCGCCCGTGGTCGTCTTGTCGAGGCAGATGATATGACCGGAAGTCTCGCCACCCAGGACTCCACCGGTCTCGCGCAGGAGGCTCAGCACGTAGCGATCGCCGACCGGCGCGCGCTGGAACTCGATCCCGCTCTCGCGCAGCGCGACCTCGAGGCCGAGGTTGCTCATCACCGTGCCGACAACGGGACCGCGCAAGGAGCCGCTCCCCCGGCGGGCCTGCGCAATGATGTAGAGGAGCTGATCGCCATCGAGAATGCGGCCGAGATGATCGACCATGATGAGACGGTCGCCATCGCCATCGAGCGCGAGGCCCACGTGGGCGCGCACGCCGGGAACGGTCAGCTGCAGCAGCTCGGGAGCCGTGGAGCCGCAACCATCGTTGATATTGCGGCCGTTCGGGGAGCAGCCGATCGGGACGATCTCGGCGCCGAGATCGGCGAGCACGCGGGGACCAACTTTGTACGCGGCCCCGTTGGCGCAGTCGACCACGATCTTCAGCCCGGTGAGGTCGACGCCGCTCGGGAGCGTCGAGGCGCAGAACTCCTGGTACTGGATGCGCGATCGGTCGGCGCGGGTGGCCTTTCCCAGACTGCGAGAGGTGCGGGTCACGACCGGTTGGGCAAGCTCGGCCTCGATGCGCTCCTCGAGCTCGTCGGAGAGCTTCGCCCCACTGCGGTCGAAGAACTTGATGCCGTTGTCGTCATACGGATTGTGAGAGGCACTGATGACGACGCCGAAATCGCAGTTGAAATGCCTGGTCATGTATGCGATGCCGGGCGTCGGCAGCGGCCCGATCAGCATCACGTTCACGCCGGAGGCGACGAACCCGGCCTCGAGCGCGGACTCGAACATGTAGCCGGAGAGGCGGGTGTCCTTGCCGATGAGGACCGTGCCTCCATCCGGCACCAGCACTCGACCCGCCGCGCTCGCCAGAGTCAGCGCAAAGTCCACGGTCATGGGATGCTCACCCACACGGCCCCGTACGCCGTCGGTGCCAAAGTATTTTCGGGCCAAAGAGGAATCCTCGTGTTGTGCGCTGGCGCTCGGCGCTGCGATCTAGCTGTTTTGCAACGCGGACACTACCTTCAACGCGTCCGCGGTCGCGGTGACGTCGTGCACGCGAAGGATACGCGCGCCGTTGAGCGCCGCAATGACCGCGAGGGCCACACTGCCGTGAACCCGCTCACTGGCGGGTCGGCCCGTGAGAGCGCCCACCAGAGACTTGCGCGAGAGCCCCGCCAGAATGGGCAGGTCTTTGACCGACAGCTGGCCCAAGTGGCGCAGCAGCTCCAGGTTCTGCGCGCGGGTTTTGCCGAAGCCGATACCGGGATCGAGGACCAGGCGCTCGGCCGGGAGGCCGGCGGCGAGACAAGCGTCTACCCGCTGCCCAAGGAACTCGCGGACCTCAGCCACCACATCCTCATAGCTGGGAGAGTCCTGCATCGTACGAGGCTCACCCTGCATGTGCATGAGGCAGACCGAGCACCCGGAAAGCACCGCAGCTTCCAGCGCACCCGGCTGACGCAGCGCTCGCACATCATTGATCATGTCCGCACCCGCTGCTGCGGCAGCGTGCATCACTTCAGGCTTACTGGTATCGACCGAGAGGACGGCCCGCGTACGAGGCCGCAACCGCGCAACCACGGGAACGACCCGATGCAGCTCCTCATCCAGGCTCACCGGCTGCGCCCCCGGCCGCGTCGACTCCCCTCCGACATCGATGATGGCCGCTCCCTCCTCCACCATCTGCAAGCCCCGCGCAACCGCATCATCCAGTCGCACAAACCGCCCGCCGTCCGAAAACGAGTCCGGTGTGACGTTCAGCACCCCCATGACGACCGGCCGCTCGAGCCCGAGCACCCGTCCCCGGCAGTGCAGCACCGACTGTGATTTATCAGTGCTGCCCAGCAGGCGGCCCAAGAGGCGGTCCGATCGGAGTGCCGCCAGGAGCCGGCACAGCCGACCCCACTGCAGGCGCCGGAGGCGGCCGATTCGACAGCGAATCGTCCCACCCCGCCGGCGGCTTGGGTGGCCTCCCCGCCATGATGTCCTTCAGCTGATCCTCACCGATGGTCTCATACTTGATGAGCGCGTCCGCCATGATGTGCAGCTTCTCCAGCGAGCTGGTCAGAATCTGCCGCGCCCGCTGATAGTTGCTCTCGATGACGCTCCGCACCTCCTCGTCGATTGCGTGCGCCGTCACATCCGACACCTGCTTGTGCTGCGTGACGCTGCGCCCGAGGAAGACCTCCCCGGTCTCCTCCGAGTAGGTGAGCGGTCCCAGCTTGTCGGACAGTCCCCATTTGGTGACCATGTTGCGTGCCAGCTCCGTGGCCCGCTCGATGTCATTCGAGGCGCCTGTCGTCACCGACTCCGGCCCGAAGATCAGCTCCTCCGCGATGCGCCCGCCGAAGAGCGTCGCGATCGCGCTCTCCAGCCGTCGCTTGGACATGCTGTAGCGGTCCTGCTCCGGCAGGAACTGAGTCACGCCGAGCGCCCGGCCGCGTGGAATGATCGTCACCTTGTAGACCGGGTCGTGCTCCGGCACGGTCATGCCGACGATCGCGTGGCCGGATTCGTGGTAAGCCGTCATGCGCTTCTCATCCTCGGTCATGACCATCGAGCGCCGCTCCGCGCCCATCATGATCTTGTCCTTCGCGCGCTCGAACTCCTCCATGCCGACGATGCGCCGGTTGGCGCGCGCGGCGAAGAGCGCCGCCTCGTTGACCAGATTGGCGAGGTCCGCACCCGAGAAGCCCGGAGTACCGCGCGCGATGAGCCCGGGCTTCACATCGTCGGCCAGCGGAACGCGCCGCATGTGCACGCGCAGGATCTGCTCGCGCCCACGGACATCCGGCAGAGGCACCACGACCTGGCGGTCGAAGCGGCCGGGCCGCAGAAGCGCCGGATCGAGCACGTCCGGACGGTTGGTGGCCGCTATGACGATGATGCCCTCGTTGCCCTCGAAGCCATCCATCTCCACCAGCAATTGATTCAGCGTCTGCTCGCGCTCATCATGGCCGCCGCCCAAGCCCGCGCCACGGTGGCGTCCCACCGCATCGATCTCATCGATGAAGATGATGCATGGGGCGTGCTTCTTCGCCTGCTCGAACATGTCGCGCACGCGCGAGGCGCCGACACCGACGAACATCTCCACGAAATCGGAGCCGGAGATCGTGAAGAAAGGAACCTTGGCCTCCCCCGCGATGGCGCGCGCGAGCAGCGTCTTGCCCGTGCCCGGGGAGCCCACCATGAGGACCCCCTTCGGGATCTTGCCGCCGAGCTTCTGGAATTTGCCCGGGTCCTTGAGGAAGTCGACGATCTCCGAGACTTCCTGCTTGGCCTCATCGACCCCGGCGACGTCGGCGAACGTAATGTTCACCTGATCCTCGCCGAGCAGGCGTGCGCGGCTCTTGCCGAAGGACATGGCCCCCCGGCCGCCCGAGGCGCCCTGCATCTGCCGCAGCATGTAGACGAAAACGAGGATCAGCAGCAGCGCCGGCGCGAGCTGCAGCAGCAGCTGCGCGAGGAAGTTCGGCTGCTTCGGCGGCTCGCCCTTGATGCCGACGCTGTTCTTCTCCAGCGTGCCGATCAGCGCCGTGTAATCGGTCTCGGGGTTGTAAGTCTTGAACTGGGTGTGGTCCTTCATCACTCCGTAGAGCATGTCTCCCTGGAAGACGACGCTGTCGACCTGGTGAGCCTTCACATCGTTCAAAAAGGTGGAGTAGTTGATCTCCTCCTGCTGGCTCACGCTCGGCATGTAGCGGCTGAAGACCAGCAGCAGCACGAAGACGATCACCACCCATAGAAGGATGTTCTTGGTCAAATCATTCATCTTCAAAAGCGGCCTCGCTGCCGGCATCCGGCAGTTTGTGTACTCCTGAACCTGGTCCAGCTTCGAGCACGCTACACCAAGCGAAAATCCTTGGCCAGCAGATACATTTCAGGACTGCGGGCGCGGGAAGCCGCGGGCTTGATCAGCTTCACCTTGGCGAAATGGCCGCGCGCGTCCTGAACGAGCTCCTGAAAGCCTGCCCCTTGAAAAACCTTGATCAGGGCATGCCCCCCGCGCTTCAAGACCTGGCCCTCCATATCGAGCGCGAGCTTGGCCAAGTACATCGATCGGGGCGCGGCCGCGCATACTGGCTCCACGCCCGCGGTGCAGCCCCGAGATCGAGGCAGATCGCGCCCTGATATCGCAGCTTTTCGCGCCGATTGACCTCTTTCAGCTTGAAAACCGCACGCGAGCGCCACCCTTCTGCCTGTGCCCGCTGCACGAACGGATCGGCGAAATGCTCGCTGAGCCAATGAGCGCTGCTTTTGGACCGTCTCGCCATGCCTGCCTGTAAAATCGCGCCATGTCGCCCCATAAGATGCTTTCCGAGCGCCAGCGCCGCCACCTGCGCGGTCTCGCCCACGAGCTTCAGCCAATCGTCCGGCTGGGAACGGCCGGGTTGACGGACGCGGTCGCCCGCGAGGCCGACCGCGCGCTCACCGACCACGAGCTGATCAAGATCAAGGCGCCCGGCGGTGACCGGGAGGCCCGGGATGCGCTCTTCGAGGAGCTGGCCCGGCGTACCGGCAGCGCACTGGTCCATCGAATCGGCCACGTCGCGGTTCTCTATCGCCCGCGGCCAGACCTGCCCAGGATCGTGATTCCGGACTAGCCTTCGAAGCGTACCGCGACGATCTCGTAGGAGCGGATGCCGCCCGGCGCGGACACATCGGCGATGTCGCCCTCGGACTTGCCGACCAGGGCGCGCGCGATCGGAGAGGTGATGGAAATCCGGCCCGCGCGGACATCAGCCTCATCCTCCCCCGCGATCTGATAGACCACTCGGCTGCCGTCGTCCTGATCCTCCAGCTCGACCACGGCGCCGAAGACGACCTTGCCGGTGTTGGTCAGCTTGCTGGGATCGATGATCTCGGCATTCGCAAGCTTCGTCTCGATCTCCTTGATGCGGCCCTCGATGAAGCCCTGCTGCTCGCGCGCGGCGTGATACTCGGCGTTTTCCGACAGGTCACCGTGGCTGCGCGCCTCCGCGATCGCCTTGATGACGCTCGGGCGCGCCTCGGTCTTCAGCCGCTTGAGCTCGGCGCGCAGCGCCTCGGCGCCGCGCTGAGTCATGGGAGTGCGATTCATCCGGTGAGCGCCTCTTGGTGCAGGTCCTGCAGGCGGTTCACTTCGACCTCATCGAGATGGTCGAGCGCCTCGCACGTGGCGAGTCCCGCCGCGAGTGTTGTGTAGTATGTGACGCGATGGTGCACCGCCTCGCGGCGGATGGAGTTCGACTCCCGAATGGCCAGCTTGCCTTCGGTCGTATTGACGATCAGGTCGATCTCATCGTTCTTGATCATGTCGACGACGTGCGGCCGGCCCTCGCGGACCTTGTTCACTCTGCGGCAGGCGATGCCCGCCTCCGTCAGCGCCTGCGCCGTGCCCTCGGTCGCCACCACCTCGAAGCCGCGCGCGATCAGCCGGCGCGCGAGGCCCACCGCGCCCGTCTTGTCCCGGTCGCGGACGCTGATGAAGCACACGCCCTTTCTCGGCAGCGTCACACCGGAGGCGGTCTGCGCCTTGGCGTAAGCCTCGCCGAAGGTGCGCCCCGTCCCCATCACCTCGCCCGTGGATTTCATCTCCGGACCGAGAATGGGGTCGGACTCGGGGAACTTGATGAACGGAAACACCGCCTCCTTCACCGAATAATAGGGGGGAACGGTGCTTGCGGTCGCACGCTGATCACGTAGCGTCCTGCCCGTCATCACCCGAGCGGCAATCTTCGCAAGCGGCAGACCCGTCGCCTTCGAGACGAACGGCACCGTGCGCGAGGCGCGCGGGTTGACCTCCAGCACGTAAATGACACCGTTCTGGATGGCGAACTGGACGTTCATCAGGCCCACGACCGAGAGCGCCTTGGCGAGCCTGCGGGTCTGGTCGCGCAAGCTCTCCTGGATCTCTGCGCTCAGGCTGTTCGGCGGCAAGCAGCAGCCCGAGTCGCCGGAATGCACGCCGGCCTGCTCCACGTGCTCCATGATGCCGCCAATCAGCACCTCTTCGCCATCGCACACGGCATCGACATCGACCTCGATCGCGACGTCGAGAAAGCGGTCGAGGAGCACCGGACTATCATTGGAGACCTGTACCGCATGTCCCATGTAGGTGCGCAGGTCCTCCTCGTTGAAGACGATCTCCATGGCGCGTCCACCGAGCACATAGGAAGGCCTCACCACGAGAGGGAAGCCGACCTCCCGCGCAAGCACCACGGCTTGATCTTCCGTGCGGGCCGTCGCGTTGGCGGGCTGCTTCAGGCCGAGCCTGCGCACCAGTGCCTGGAAGCGCTCCCGGTCCTCGGCGACATCGATCGAGTCCGGCGAGGTCCCGATGATCGGAGCGCCCGCCTCCTCCAGCGCACGTGAGAGCTTCAGCGGCGTCTGGCCGCCAAACTGCACGATCACTCCTTCGGGCTGCTCCTTCGCCAGCACCTCGAGCACATCCTCGAGCGTCAGGGGCTCGAAATAGAGCCGGTCCGAGGTGTCGTAATCCGTCGAGACCGTCTCCGGGTTGCAATTGACCATAATGGTCTCGAACCCGTCCTCGCGCAGGCTCAGTGCCGCGTGCACGCAGCAGTAATCGAACTCGATCCCCTGGCCGATGCGGTTGGGTCCGCCGCCGAGGATCATGATCTTGCGCCGGCCGGTCGGCTGCGCCTCGCACTCCTCCTCGTACGTCGAGTAGAGATAGGCCGTCGAGGTCGCAAATTCCCCCGCGCAGGTGTCGACCCGCTTGTAGACCGGCCTGATACCGAGGTCATGGCGCTTCGCGCGGACCGCCTTCTCCGGCATGTCGAGGAGCCTGCCGAGCCGGCTGTCGGAGAACCCCTTGCGCTTGAGGAGCCGCAGCCGCTCCGCGCTGAGCGCGCCGAAACCTTCTGCGCCGATCCGACGCTCCTCCGCGATCAGATCCTCGATCTGCGCGAGGAACCAGGGGTCGATGCGAGTGAGCTCGGCTATGCGCTCGAACGACCAGCCGGCGCGGAACGCATCGGCGGCATACAACAGCCTGTCGGCGCCCGGCGCGCGCAGCTCGTACGCAAGCTTCGTCTGGCCGTCCTCGTCGAGAGGAAGCTTGAGAATCGGCGAGAGGCCGTCGAGACCGGTCTCGAGGCCGCGCAGCGCCTTCTGGAGCGATTCCTGGAACGTGCGGCCGATGGCCATGACCTCGCCCACCGACTTCATCTGCGTCGTCAGGCGATCGTTGGCGGCCGGGAATTTCTCGAAGGTGAAGCGCGGGACCTTGGTCACGACGTAATCGATCGACGGCTCGAACGAGGCGGGCGTCGCGCCCCCCGTGATGTCGTTCTTGAGCTCATCGAGCGTATAGCCGACGGCGAGCTTCGCGGCGATCTTGGCGATCGGAAAGCCGGTCGCCTTGGAAGCGAGCGCGGAGGAGCGCGACACTCGCGGATTCATCTCGATCACGAGAAGGCGCCCATCGCGCGGATTGACCGCGAACTGCACGTTCGAGCCCCCCGTATCGACCCCGATCTTGCGCAGCACGGCGATCGAGGCATCGCGCATGCGCTGATACTCCTTGTCTGTCAGAGTCAGCGCCGGAGCCACGGTGATCGAGTCGCCGGTGTGCACGCCCATCGGATCCAGGTTCTCGATGGAGCAAACGATGATGCAGTTGTCCTTGTGATCGCGCACCACCTCCATCTCGAACTCTTTCCAGCCGATCACCGACTCCTCGAGCAGCACTTCGGAAGTCGGCGAGGCGTCGAGCCCCCGCGCGACGATGTCCTCGAGCTCCTCGCGGTTGTAAGCGATTCCCCCGCCACTTCCGCCCAGTGTGAACGATGGGCGGATCACGACCGGATAGCCGATCTCGCCGGCGATGCTCAACGCCTCTTCCAGGCTGCGCGCGATCTGCGAGTGGGGGGTCTCCAGACCGATCTCGCGCATGGCGTTGCGGAAGAGCTCGCGATCCTCCGCCATGTCGATCGCGGCCCTCGAGGCGGCGATGAGCTCGACGCCATGCTTCTCCAGCACGCCCTCGCGAACGAGGTCGAGAGCCGTGTTGAGCGCTGTCTGTCCGCCCATGGTCGGCAGCAGCGCATCAGGACGCTCCTTCTCGATGATGCGCGCCACGGTGCGCCAGTTGACCGGCTCGATGTAGATGGCATCCGCCATCCCGGGGTCGGTCATGATGGTGGCCGGGTTGGAGTTGACCAGGATGACCCGGTAACCCTCCTCCTTCAGCGCCTTGCAGGCCTGCGCGCCGGAATAATCGAACTCGCACGCCTGGCCGATGATGATCGGGCCGGCGCCGATGATGAGAATGCTTTGAATATCGGTTCTTTTCATGGCCTGCGCCCAACCTGCGACGGGGTCGCGTCAGGCGCGGTCCGCGGCGGCCGGGCTCTCGCTATCGTCATTATCTCACCGCTGTCTGGCTCTGGCGGCGCGCCAGCTCCTCCGCCTGGCGGAGCTGGGTCTGAAGCCGCCGCAGCATCAGATGATTGAAGCGCTCGAAAAGCGGCTTCATATCGTGTGGGCCCGGGCTCGCCTCCGGATGTCCCTGGAAACCGAACGCCGGCCGATCCTCGAGGGCGAGACCCTGCAGGGAGCCGTCGAAGAGCGAGCGATGCGTGGCGCGCACGTTGGCGGGCAGCGTCGTCTCATCGACCGCGAAGCCATGATTCTGGCTGGTGATGAACACCCGCCCGGAATCCAGGTCCTGCACCGGATGGTTGGCCCCGTGGTGGCCGAACTTCATCTTCATGGTGCGCGCGCCGCAAGCGAGTCCGAGAATCTGATGCCCGAGGCAGATGCCGAACACCGGAATGTCCGTCTCGAGAAACTTACGGGTCGCGGTGATGGCGTAGTCACAAGGCTCGGGATCACCGGGGCCGTTGGAGAGGAAGATGCCGTCGGGAGCGAGCGCCAGCGCCTCCTCGGCACTCGTCTGCGCCGGTACGACGGTCAAGCGGCAGCCGAAATCCGCCAGCAGACGCAGAATGTTCCGCTTGATGCCGAAGTCGTAAGCCACCACGTGGAGCCGCTGATGCGAGCGGATCGGCGCTCGCGAGCTCTCGGGCCAGACGGTGCCCTCGTTCCATTGGAAGCTGCGCTTGGCGGTGACGACCTTGGCGAGATCCATGCCTTTCAGTCCCGGGAACCTGCGGGCCGCCTTGACCGCCGCCGCGGTGTCCACCTGCTCGCCTGTCATGATGCAGCCGGCCTGCGCGCCGGTCTCACGCAGGATGCGCGTCAGGCGTCGCGTGTCGATGCCAGCGATGGCCACGACGCGCCCACGTTCCAGGAACTCACCCAACGACTCGCTTGCACGCCAGTTGCTCGCCCGCGGCGGCAGATCGCGGATGACGAGGCCCGCGGCGTAGATCTGAGTGGACTCGAGGTCCTCCGGTGTGGCGCCGGTATTGCCAATGTGCGGACAGGTGAGCGTAACGATCTGCCGGGCATAGGACGGGTCGGTGAGGATCTCCTGGTACCCCGTCAATGCGGTATTGAAAACGACTTCGCCCGTGGTGTTGCCCTTGGCACCAATCGACTGGCCGCGGAAGATGGTGCCATCCGCCAGAGCCAGTACAGCGGGTACGCTCACTTCGTAAGAACCTCGTTCGTCGTTATCGCGACTCGCCAACAGCAAGTCCTCAAGCGGCCCAGGGCCGCTCCCTGGGCCGGGAGATCAAAGGCGGTCATAGGGCCGCGCCCGCGCAAAGCGGCAGGATGCCGCCCTTTGCGCCCATATACAAAGCGGGAGGGTTCTCTCGAACACCTCCCGCCTTGCATGGACTAACCCGTTCACGGATTACCGGCAAATTTTACGGGCCTGGCGCCCGAGTGTCCATGAAAAATCCCGAGACCGCCTGGCGCAAAATCCCGTGCAAAATCACCTAAGTGATTGATCATAATGTAAAATATCACGCATGCCATAGCGTCCCGGCTGCTGGTCCCGCAGCCACAACGCCGCCCTGAGCGCCCCCCGGGCGAAGATCGCCCGGTCCCCCGCCCGGTGATGGAGGCGCAGCTCCTCCCCGGGGCCTGCGAAAAGCACTGTGTGCTCCCCGACGATGTCGCCGCCACGGATGACGGCGAACCCGATCTCCCCCTGACGCCGAGGGCCGATCCGCGCGGCGGAGCTGCCCGAGAGGGCCTGCGGAGGCGAGAGGTCCCGCCCCTCGCCAGCCGCCCGCGCCAGCGCGAGGGCGGTGCCGGAGGGCGCGTCCCGCTTCAGCCGGTGATGTGCCTCGATGATCTCGATGTCGAATTCCGGCGGCAGGGCCCGGGCTGCCTGGCGCACGAGATCCATGAGCAGCGCGACGCCGAGGCTGGTGTTGGGCGCGATCAGCAGGGGAATCTCGCGCGCGGCGGCATCGAGCTCCGCTTCGCTCGGATCATCTGCGAACCCGGTGGTCCCGATGAGCAATGGCTTGCGTGCGGCGCGGCATGCATCCAGGTTGGAGCGAGTCGCCTGTGGCTGAGAGAAGTCGATCGCGACGTCCGCTTGAGCGAGCGCCGCGGACAGGTCGCTCGAGACCTCGAGACCGAGGGGCTCCACGCCCGCGAGCACGCCAGCATCGCGGCCGAGGCTGGCGCTGTGCGCCGAGGCGACCGCCGCGGTGACTCGTACGGCGGGAATCTCGCATGCCGCGCGCACCAGCGCCCGGCCCATGCGCCCGCTTACCCCGACGATCGCGACCCGCGCCCGCTCCACGGATTCCAGCCCTCAGGCGCCGGAGAAGAAGCGCTTCACGCCATCGAAGAATCCCTTCTCGCGCGGCGCGTGGCGATGTCGGTCGTGTTGCAGCGATTCCTCGATCTGCCGGATCAGCTCCCGCTGCTCCGAGGAAAGATGCACCGGCGTCTCCACGACGACCCGGCAGAAGAGATCGCCGCGCGAGTTGCTGCGCACGGGCTTCACGCCCTTGTCGCGCAGCCGGAACACGCGTCCCGACTGGGTCTCGGCCGGGATCTTCAGTGTCACATCCCCATCGAGAGTCGGCACCTCGACCGTTCCGCCGAGCGCCGCTGTCGCGAAACTGATCGGCACCTCACAGCTCAAGTGCTCTCCATCGCGCTCGAAGATCGCGTGCTCGCGCACGTGAACCTCGACATACAGATCCCCTGGCGGCCCGCCATTGCGCCCCGCCTCACCTTCGCCGCCGAGACGGATGCGATCGCCGGTATCAACGCCCGCGGGGACCTTGACCGAGAGCTTGCGGCTGCGGCGCACGCGACCCTGTCCCAGACAGGTGTCACAAGGATTCTTGACGATCGTGCCGGCGCCCCGGCAGCGCGGGCAAGTCTGTTGCAGCTGGAAGAAGCCTTGGGAGATGCGCACCTGCCCGGCCCCGCCGCAGGTGTCGCAGGCCGCCGGAGAGCTGCCCTTGGCCGCCCCGGTGCCATGACAGGTCTCGCACTCCGAAAGCTTGGGAACCTCGACCTCCACCGTGTGGCCGAAGACGGCTTGCGGAAGCTCGAGCTCCATCTCATAGCGCAGGTCCGCGCCGCGAAACACCTGTGAGCGGCCGCCGCGGCGCGCCGTTCCGAAGATGTCGCCGAACACATCACCAAAGATGTCACTGAATGCATCGCCGGGGCCGAACCCCCCGGCCCTGCCGCGAGCGTTGGCGGCCGCCGCCTCCACGCCGGCATGACCGTATTGGTCGTAGGCAGCGCGTTTCTGCGAATCGGTGAGCACCTCGGAGGCTTCCTTCGCTTCCTTGAAGCGCTCCTCGGCCTCCTTGTCGTTGGGATTTCTATCCGGGTGATACTTCATGGCGAGGCGGCGATAGGCCTTCTTGATCTCCGCCTCGGTCGCAGTTCTGGGTACGTCGAGTACCTTGTAGTAGTCAGCCTTTGACATTGATCTAGTCTGTCACAGCTCGCGGCGCAGGTGTGTCACTTCGCGACGCCCTCCGTATCGGTGCGCTCATTCTCGGGTCGCGAGCCACACCGCGGGCGGAAGGAGGCTTCCGCCCGCGCGCATCCAACGTCACTTCCACGCCCGGCTGGGACCGGGCGTTCTTGTTCGTTAATCAACTCGCCTTGCGGCCCTTGTCCTTCACTTCCTCGAACTCGGCATCGACCACGTCCTCCCGCCCGCTCTGGCCGGAAGCACCGCCCGCCGACCCGGAGGAGGCTCCCTCCGCGCCACCGGCGGGCGCCTCGGGGCCGGCCTGCCCGGCGGCGCGCTGAGCGATCCCTGCGGAAGCCTGCGCGAGAGCCTCGGTCTTCTTCTCGATGACGTTGCGGTCATCGCCCTTGAGCGCCGTCCGCAGGTCCGAAATCGCCGATTCGACCTTGGCGCGCTCGGCCGCATCCACCTTCTCACCGAGGTCCTTCAGGCTCCTCTCGACGGCGTGGATCATCCCGTCCGCCTTGTTTCGCGTGTCGACCAGCTCGCGGAAGCGCTTGTCCTCCTCGGCATGCGCCTCGGCGTCGCGCACCATCCGCTTGATCTCGTCCTCGTTGAGCCCGCTCGAGGCCTTGATGACGATCTTCTGCTCCCGTCCGGTCGCCTTATCCTTGGCGGAGACGTTGAGAATGCCGTTGGCGTCGATGTCGAAGGACACCTCGATCTGCGGCATGCCGCGCGGTGCGGGCGGAATGTCGCTCAAGTCAAACTTGCCGAGCGACTTGTTGTCCGCGGCGCGATCACGCTCGCCCTGAAGCACGTGAATGGTCACCGCCGTCTGGCTGTCGTCGGCCGTGGAGAACGTCTGCGATGCCTTCGTCGGGATGGTGGTGTTCTTCTCGATTAGCTTGGTCATCACGCCACCGAGCGTCTCGATCCCGAGAGAGAGCGGCGTCACATCGAGCAGCAGCACGTCCTTGACCTCGCCGGCGAGCACGCCCGCCTGGATGGCTGCTCCGACGGCGACCGCCTCGTCAGGATTGACGTCCTTGCGCGGCTCGCGCCCGAAGAAATCCTTCACATACTTCTGCACCAGAGGCATGCGCGTCTGGCCACCGACCAGGATGACCTCCGCGATGTCGCCCGCGGAGACGCCAGCGTCCTTGAGCGCAGTGCGGCAGGGCGCAATGGTCTTCTGCACCAGGTCCTCCACCAACGCCTCGAGCTTCGCCCGAGTGAGCTTGATGTTGAGGTGCTTCGGTCCCGATGCGTCCGCCGTGATGTACGGCAGATTGATGTCTGTTTGCTGGGTCGAGGAGAGCTCGATCTTGCCCTTCTCGGCGGCTTCCTTCAGGCGCTGCATGGCCAGCGGGTCCTTGCGCACGTCGACGCCGGACTCCTTCTGAAACTCCTCCGCCAGGAAGTTGATGATCCTCAAGTCGAAGTCCTCGCCACCGAGGAAGGTGTCGCCGTTGGTCGAGAGCACCTCGAACTGGCGCTCGCCATCGACCTCGGCGATCTCGATGATGGAGACATCGAACGTGCCGCCACCCAGGTCGTACACCGCGATCTTGCGGTCGCCGCCCTGCTTGTCGAGCCCATAGGCGAGCGAGGCCGCCGTCGGCTCATTGATGATGCGCTTGACCTCGAGGCCCGCGATGCGGCCGGCATCCTTGGTGGCCTGACGCTGGGAGTCGTTGAAGTAGGCGGGAACGGTGATCACAGCTTCGGTCACCGGCTCACCCAGGTAGTCCTCCGCCGTCTTCTTCATCTTCATGAGCACGCGGGCGGAGATCTCCGGCGGCGCCATTTTCTTGCCCTGCACATCGACCCACGCATCGCCGTTGTCGGCACGCGCGATCTTGTAGGGCACCATCTTCACGTCGCGCTGGACCACCTCGTCCTCGAACTTCCGTCCGATGAGGCGCTTGATGGCGAACAGGGTGTTCTGCGGATTCGTGACCGCCTGGCGCTTGGCCGGCTGCCCGACGAGCACCTCGTTGTCCTTCGTGAAGGCGACGATCGACGGGGTGGTACGGTCTCCCTCGCTGTTCTCGATCACACGGGGCTTGCCGCCCTCCATGATGGCGACGCACGAATTGGTCGTGCCGAGGTCGATGCCGATTACCTTTGCCATGTGTCTACTCCGCCGAAATCTCTTTCCAAAGGGGGATGCTGTCGATGCACTTCTTGGGTGTTCGCGGCGCCGATTCAAGGCCGGATGGCGCCTTTTCGAAGCGCTGGATCCGGGCTCCTGCCGGGCCCCGCGCGGCTTTGGGCGAAAAGCGTGGTTTTTGCCCAAAGCTCGCTCGGCGGAGCGAAGCAGTGCTTCGCTGGAGGCACCGCCTCGCCCTGCGGCGGCGGGGCACATCCATGTGCCTCAGCCCTCGGCCGGGGCCTTGGCCACGATCACCCGCGCCGGCCGGATGACCCGCCCGTTGAGCTCGTAGCCGGTCTGCACCACCTGCAGCACCGTGCCGGGCTTCGCAGTGGCGGACGGCTGCGCCAGCATCGCCTCGTGCCGGGTCGGATCGAAGTCCTCCCCGACGGGATTGATCGGCACGAGGCCGAGCCGCTCCAGCGCCTTCGCGAGGAGCTGGAGCGTCGCCTGCTGACCCTGCTTGAGGCTGCGGGCATCCGCCTCCTGGGTGTCGGCGCTCTGCACGGCAAGCTCCAGACTGTCGCGCACGGGCAGGAGCTCGGCGGCAAATTTCTCCAGGCCGTAGCGATTGGCCGCCTCGATGTCGCGCTGTGCGCGCTTGCGGACATTGTCGAGCTCTGCCACGGCGCGCAGGTACTGCTCCCAGTGGTTGCGTGCCCGCTCCTCGGCCTCCGTGAGGGCCTGCTGCAGGCGCCCGAGCTCCGCCAGCGGCGATGCCGATTCCGCAGCCGCCCCGGCCTCTGCGCCCTGCGGCCGCGATCGCTCGCCGTTTTCGCCCATACTCATCAAGAACCTCCCGTGCGAAAGCAAGTAAATCAGCGGCCCAGGGCCGCTCCCTGAGCCGCGGGACCCATAAAGTCACAGGGGCTGCCGCGCAAGGCGGCAGGATGCCGCTCTTTGCGCCAGTGAATAATGCCTCAACGCCGGGAATTCAAGGCGGCGCCGAGAAGCTTTGCCGTCATATCGACGATGGGGATCACCCGCTCATAGGCCATGCGCGTCGGGCCTATGACCCCGAGCACCCCGACCACCGAGTCCGGTGAGCCGTACGGAGCCGTCACCACGCTGCAGTCGTCCAGGATCTGATAGCCCGACTCGTGGCCGATGAAGATCTGCACCCCCTCGGCCCGCAGGCTCTGGTCGAGCAGGTGCAGGAAATCGCGTTTCTCGTTGAACGCTTCGAAGAGCCGCCGCAGCTTCTCGCCGCTCGAGAGTTCCGCGACACCCATCAGATTGGTCTCGCCCTTGATGACGTACTCGAGCTGGCTCTCGCCTGCCGCTCCGGCCTCGAACACGTGCTGCGCCATCGAGATGGCATCCAGCATGACCTGATTCATGTGAGCACGCGTCTCACTCAGCTGTCGCAGGATCTCCTGGCGCACTTGCGCGAGCGAGCGGCCGCGGAACTGTTCGTTGAGGAAGTTGGAGGCGCGCTTGAGCTCATCGGGCGAGTAATAGCGCTCCAGCTGAATGATGCGGTTCTGCACCTCGCGCTCGCCGTAAACGAGGACGACGAGCACGCGGCTCTCCGAGAGTCCGACGAACTCGATCTGGGTGATCGAAGCCTCCGCGGATCGTGGCAGCGTCACCACCCCGGCGAGGCGCGTGAGGCTGGAAAGCAGTTGGGAGACCGTGGCGACGAGATCCTTCGAGCTCTCGTGCACGCCCTCGAGCAGGCGGCCTTCGAGCTGGCGGCGGATCTGCGCTGCGGCGGCCGGCTCGACGGGCTGTGCCTGCAACAGGGTGTCGACGAAGAAGCGATACCCCTTGTCCGTCGGGATGCGGCCGGCGGAGGTATGCGGCGATGCGACGAAGCCCAGCTCCTCGAGATCGGCCATCACGTTGCGGATGGTCGCCGAGGAAAGCTGCAGCCCCGACTCCCGCGAGAGAGAACGGGAGCCGACGGGCTGGCCGTCGCGGATGTAGCTCTCGACGAGCACCCGCAGCAGGCGCTGCGCCCGCTCGCTCAGGTGCTCTTCTCGCCCTTCTGCTGTCATAAGTCTCGAACCTTGAACTCCAAACTATAGACGGCCGAGGCGACCGTCAAGCAAGGCCCCGGCCGTCCTGCTACGATGCCGCCGATGGCCCTTCCCGTCCGCACGTGCGCGCTGGTCGGCAGATTCACGGACTCGCGCGTCGCGGAATCCGCGCACGCCGTGCTGGCGCATCTGGTGACCCGGCAGGTGACGGTGTTCGTCAGCAGCGCGGCGGCGCTACCCGATTCCGAGACAGCGCTCATTCGCGTGCCCGAGGAGGAGCTCGGCAGGCGTGCCGGTCTCATGATCGCAGTGGGTGGCGATGGCACTTTGCTCTACGCGGCGCGCCTGGTCGCCAGACATGGGGTGCCGCTCCTCGGGATCAATCGCGGACGGCTCGGGTTCCTCACGGACGTCATGCCGCAGGACATGCTCCAGTGCGTCGATGCCGCACTGGAGGGCCGTCTGGAGGCCGATGAGCGCCCGCTGCTCGCCGCCTGCCTGCGTCAGTCGGATGGCACCGTTGCGCAAGCGCTGGCGCTGAATGACGTGGTGCTGCAGAAGCTGGCCACCGGGCGGATGCTCGACTTCGAGACTCGGGTCGGTGGCCGGTATGTCAATACTCACGCGGGCGATGGGATCGTAGTCGCGAGCGCCACCGGCTCGACCGCTTACGCGCTCTCCTGTGGCGGGCCGATCATCGAGCCGCACCTCGAGGCGCTCGTCATTGCGCCGATCTGTCCCCATACCCTCTCCGACCGGCCCATCGTGGTTTCCGCTCGCGCACGGATCGAGATCGAGCTCTTGCAGCGCCCCGACACTCGAGCGCAGGTGACCTGTGACGGCGCCGTCCTCGGAGAGATCGCCCCCGGGGATCGATTGGAGGTCAAGGCCTCGGGCGAGCGGATCACGCTGCTGCACCCCGACGGCTACGACTATTACCGCCTGCTGCGCTCGAAGCTCCATTGGGGCCGCGGAAGTCCCGAGCGCTGAGCCCTGCGCTCGCGACTGCCAGGGTTCAAAGGAAACCCCATGCTCATCCGCCTGCAGATCCGCGATTTCGCCATCATCGAGGCCCTCGAGCTTACGCTGCGCCCCGGACTCACGGTACTCACGGGCGAGACCGGAGCGGGCAAATCCATCCTCGTCGATGCCCTGCAGCTGCTCGCCGGCGGCCGCGGGGGACCAGAGATGATCCGACACGGCGCCGAGCGGGCCGAGGTCGCCGCGACATTCGATCTCGCCAAGGCTCCCGCGGGGCTGACACGCTGGCTGGAGGAGCAATCGATCGACGGGGGTGATGAGCTCATCGTCCGCCGCGTTCTGGGCTCCGACGGCCGCTCCCGCGCATACCTCAACGGCCAATCCGTTCCCGTTCAGCTTCTGCGCGAGACGGGGAGCATCCTGATCGACATTCACGGCCAGCACGAATTTCAATCGCTGACGCGCGCGGCCGCCCAGCGCGAGCTGCTCGATGTCTACGGCCGGCTCGAGCCCCTGGCCGGCCAGGTGGGAATTGCCCATCGGGTCTGGCGCGAGATGCTCGAGCGTACTCTCGAGCTCGAAAGCCGCGCGCGTGATCGGGAGGCGAAGCTCGAGCTGCTCAGATACCAGGTGAGTGAGCTTCAGGCACTGAGCCTCGAGGACGGCGAGGTCGCACGGCTGACCGAGGAGCGCGCGCGGCTCGTGAACCGCGGGCGCCTGGCGGAAGCCGCGCAGATGGCGCTTGCCGCGCTTTATCAGTCCGAGGACTGCAACGCCCACGCGAGCATCAGCCGCGCCCTCCAGTCGCTGCGCGCGGGGTCGGCCATCGACCCGAAGCTCGCGCCCGTGGTGGCGCTCGCAGAGGAGGCGGCCGTGCAGGTCCGCGAGGGCGCGCGAGAGCTCGAGCGCTATGGCGAGGGCCTCGAGCTCGACACCCAGCGCCAACACGAGGTCGAGAGGCGACTGGCCGCGATCGAGGAGCTGGCGCGCAAGAATCGTGTGACGCCGCCCGAGCTGCCCTCGCGCGCCGCGCAGCTCGCCACGGAGCTCGAGGGACTCGAGCGGGCGGAGGTCGACCTCGCGGTGCTGCGCAAAGAGCTGGCGGCGGCCTTGGGGCGCTATCGCGAGCAGGCACAGACGCTTTCCACGAAAAGAGCCGCTGCCGCGGCCTCGCTCGCCAAGGAGATCACCGCGCGCATGCAGACACTCGGGATGTCGGGTGGCCGTCTCGAGGTCGGCGTGGCGCAGAGCCGGACCGCGGAGCCGGCGCAGCACGGCATCGATGACATCGAGCTGCGCGTCAGCACCAATCCCGGTCAGCCGCCGCGCGCGCTGGCGAAGATCGCCTCCGGCGGCGAGCTGTCGCGCCTGTCGCTCGCAGTGCAGGTTGCAACGAGCGCGCAGGCGACACGCTGCATGGTGTTCGACGAGGTCGATTCCGGCATTGGCGGCGCCGTGGCTGAGATCGTCGGCCGCGAGCTGCGCGCCCTCGGGGAGCGCGGCCAGGTATTGTGCGTGACCCACCTGCCGCAGGTCGCTTCGCAGGGTCATCATCATTTGCGCGTGACGAAGTTGACGGACGGCAAGCACACCCGCACGTCATTGACGGCGCTCTCTGATCGAGATCGCGTGGAGGAGCTGGCCCGGATGCTGGGTGGCGTGGATGTCACCGCGAAGGCGCGCGAGCACGCCCGCGAGATGCTTCAGGCAGCGGGCAGGCGCTTGGGCGCGCGCCGGTAGGGACAGTGAGCCTTGCGGCAGCTCCCGTAGAGAATCAGGGAATGATCGCGGATCGCGAAGCCCAGCCGCTGCGCAACGGCCGTCTGACGCTCTTCTATCCCGGCATCGATGAACTCTTCGACGCGACCGCAGTCCAGGCAGACGATATGATCGTGGTGCGTGCCTTGGTTGAGCTCGAAGACCGCCATGCCGTCCTCGAAATGATGGCGGGTCACGAGGCCGGCGGCCTCGAACTGCGTGAGCACCCGATAAACGGTCGCGAGCCCGATGTCCTCGTTGGACTCGAGCAGGGTGCGGTAGATGTCCTCGGCTGACAGATGCCGTGTCGCGCTACCCTCGAGGATCTCGAGGATCTTCAGGCGAGGCAGCGTCACCTTCAGGCCCGCTTTGCGAAGGTCCTTGCCTTCCAAGGACTTCATCTCCCACGCGACTCGCCGCAGGTAGGATCGGCCGCCGCAGCTTCGTGATCAGGTATCATCGGCCCATTATTGCGCACTTTCTCCTCCGACGGACCTTCATGCGATCTCAACCCTCGATTTACGTTTCCGCCCGGCGCCTGCTCGCGCTCGCCCTGCTCGCCGCCTGCGTCGGGCTGAGCGGCTGCGTGTATCGCATGGATATTCAGCAGGGAAACTATCTGGACGGCCACACCGTGAGCAAGCTGAAGGTGGGAATGACGCGCAGCCAGGTGCGCTACCTGCTGGGTACGCCGATGGTGGAGGATGTCTTCAACACGGACCGGTGGGACTACGTTTATTACTTCAAGCGCGGCTACGTTCGCCGGCCGATCGAGAGCCGGGTGATCGTCTACTTCAAGGGAGCCAAGGTGCAGCGCTTCGTGTTGTACCACGTGCCCAAGGGACGGCCCTTCGGACCCGGCCGGCTGCCCCCGATCAACAAATTCCCGATTTTCTGAGGATTGGCGCAGATCGCTCCCGGCGATTTGCCCGGCGCATCCTGAGCCGAGCCCTTCGGGCCGGCTTCGCCGTCCAAAATCGCTCCTGCGATTTTGTGCGCGAGCGCGGCCATATGACCGCTTTTGATCTCGCGGCCCAGGGAGCGGCCTCCCGGAGACCCGCCAACGCCGGCGGAAGCGCACCGGGAAACGGCCGCTGAGTCACCTGCTTTTGAACGGCGCACGGTTGAATATCCGCGATCGGTAAGCTCATCGACCTGCTTTTGGACGGCGGCCGGATTTGGCGCGGCGGCGTGTTCGGGGGTCCTCCTGCAAGGGCCGGTAGAGCTCGATGCGGTCGCCGTCAGCGGGCCGGTCGGCCCGCGTGCGCGGCTCGCCGAAGACACCGACGGGCGCGCTGTCCCAGGGAACCTCGGCACCCTGTGCCTGGCGGCGGGCGGCCTCGATCGCCTCGGCAATGGTGGCTTCGGCGGGCAGCACCACCGGCCAAAGGAACTGGCGCCCGTGACCGGCGAATGCGACCACGCAGTGCTTATCGGCTGGGCGAGACAACGGCGGCGGGGACCATGCGGCTTCGGGTCACGAACGCCTCGACCAGAGAGCCCACGGTTTCGGCGAACATGTGGTCGAACATCATGGCCGAGAGAGCGCTCTTGAAGGCGAACCGCATGGTGAGCTCCACACGGCACCCGTCGGGGCCGATGGGCGTGAGTACCCACTGGCCCTCGAGCATCTTGAAGGGTCCGTCCACCAGGTGCATCAGGATGCGCTTGTCGGGCTCGAGCTCGTTGCGGGTGCTGAACTCACCGTGCAGCGGCCCTTTCTTGACGCCGATCGTCGCCACGATCTCGCACGCGGTCCGGGACTGCACGCGCGCGTGGGTGCACCACGGCAGGAAGCGTGGGTAGCTCTCGATATCGTTGATGAGCGCGAACAGGCGGCTCGGCGGCTGGGCGACGAGCGCCGAGCGCTTGACCTCTCGCATGGACGTGATTGTCCCAATATCGCCGCCCTGGGGACAAGCTTCCCAATACAATGGCAGCCCCAAGCCCGGCCCATCCCCTCATCCGCCCCCGCCCATGCAGCCTAAGGCCGCCCCGCCCCGCCTCATCGCCGAGAACCGCAAGGCGCGCTTCGATTACTTCATCGAGGATCGCTACGAGGCCGGGCTTGCGCTTGAGGGCTGGGAGGTCAAGGCCATGCGCGCAGGGCGTGCCCAGCTCCAGGAGGCCTACGTCTACCTGCGCGGCGGTGAGGCCTTCCTGATCGGGGCGCACATCTCGCCGCTGCCCTCGACTTCCAGCCACGTGATTGCCGATCCCGTGCGCACGCGCAAGCTCCTGCTGCATCACAGCGAGCTCAACGGGCTCATCGGCGCGGTCGAGCGCAAGGGGTACACCGTGGTGCCGCTCGAGCTCTACTGGAAGAATGGCCGCGCGAAGGTCGAGGTGGGTCTCGCCAAGGGCAAGAAGCAGCACGACAAGCGCGCGGTCGAGAAGGAGCGTGACTGGCAGCGCGACAAAGCCCGATTGCTCAGATCGCGCTAGCCGCGCTCAGTCCGTGCGCCGCCCGCAAGCAAGTACGCGGCCGTTTCCCGGTGCGTTTCCTCCAGCATTGGCGGGTCTCAGGGACGCCGCTCCCTGGGCCGCGAGGTCGAGAGAGTCACTCGGCCGGCCGCGCACAAAATTGCCAGGAGCAATTTTGGACGGCGAAGCCGGCCCGAAGGGCTCGGCTCAGGATGAGCCGAGCAAATCGCCC
>JAKBCR010000001.1 GCA_021807675.1 Pseudomonadota bacterium | reverse complement strand
GGCCCGGACCGGGCTTGAGATCGAGCTCGCCTTCGTCGAGAAGCGCCGCGCGAAGGGTGTCGTCGCCACGGGCGTCCTGGCGGGCGAGGTCGCGGGACGCACCGTGATCGTGCTCGATGATCTCTGTGCAACGGGCGGAACGTTGATTCGGGCAGCCGAGGCCTGTCGGCAAGCGGGTGCCCCGAGCGTCCACGCCGCCGTGACGCATACTCCGCTCCCGGCCGGCCTCGCTGCGCTCCTCGCGGCGGAGGCGGTCGCCGGCATCGTCGTTACCGATAGTGTCGCCATCGATATTCCCATCGAGCGGTCCTCGGCCGCTCCCGACAGGCTGGTCACGTTGCCCGTCGCGCCGCTCATCGCCGAGACGATCCGGCGAATCCTCACGCGAGAGCCCGTCGCGCCGTTGCTCGAGTGTTGGCCGCCGCGGTGAGGGAGCGGCGGCCGGTCGACGCTCAGCGCAGGCGCTGCGGCACGATGGGACCTTCGAGCACCAAAGCCTCGGTTGTGGTGTCTTCGCCGTTCACCTCGCCCTCTTCCTCCAATGTCGCTGGCCGGACCCGTGCGAGCTCTTCATTCGCGGCTCTGATCTGCCGCAGGTGCTCGGACCAGTCGACTCCTCTCATGTCCGTCTCGGAGTAGCCGAGGTCGTCGCGCTCGACGTCATCCACCGGACCGGTCCAGTCCTCCGGCTGCTCCGCGAAGGCAAGCGGCAGGGCCGACCAGGTCTCCTCGTCGATCTCATCCAGATCGCCGTCGAAGGTCTGGATCTCGATGGTGCGCGAGTCTTCATCGTAGCCGATCACCTGGAAGATCTCGCCCTTGTCCCAGCGCGCATACCACTGGCCTATCCGCGCGCGGCCGACAGCCATGTTCATGATACTGCTCCCGCGACGATGACGCGTTCATCTGGCGTCGAGCCTGCACGAGGGCGGCAGCCGCCGATATACGAACAACTGCGGATCCGCGCCTGGCAAACGAACCCGTTGGTCAGGCCGAGAGACTCGCCCGCCCCAGCAACCTGCCGAGCTCAGCGAGGGAGCGCGTGTTGAGAACATCCTGCCGCCGTGCCCAGCCGCGCCGCGCCTGCCGAACTCCTCCGTCGAGGTTGGCAAGCTGATCCGCCGAATGCGCATCGCTCGCGACCGACAGCAACACACCCCGATCGCGTGCGGCCTTGATGTGGATGTCGTCGAGATCCAGCCGCAGGGGCTGGCCGTTCACTTCGAGGAAGCAGCCGCGGGCGCTCGCCGCATCGAGCACGCGCTCGAAATCCAAGGCGTACGGCTCGCGCTCGCCCAACAGGCGCCCGGTGGGGTGTGCCAGGATGGAGACGTGAGGCCGGTCGAGCGCGCGCAATACCCGCGTGGTCTGCTTCGCGGCGGTCAAACCGAAATGACCGTGGACCGCGATGACGACGACATCGAGCTTCGCCAGCACCGCATCCGCGAGAGCCAGCCTGCCGTCCTCCAGGATGTCGATCTCGGCGCCTTTCAACACCCTGAAGTCCCGGAGCTTGTCGTTGAGCTCATCGATCGCCTCGCCCTGGCGCGCGAGCCTGCCGGCATCTAGACCGTGCACGATCCCGAGGTGCTTGGCGTGGTCGGCGATCGCGATGTAGCGGAGCTTCCGCGCACGCGCTGCGGCGACCATCCTCTCGAATGAATCGAGCCCGTCGGAGGCATCCGTGTGCACGTGCAGGTCGCCCCTGAGATCGGAGCGCTCGATGAGCACGGGCAGAGTGTGCCGTGCGGCGGCATCGATCTCGCCTCGATCCTCGCGCAGCTCCGGGCAGACGAAGTCGAGTCCGAGCGCCCGATACACGCTCGCCTCCGTCTCGCCGGCGACGCGCTTGTCTGCGCGGAAGAGGCCGTACTCGCTCAACTTCAAACCGTGCTGCTGGGCGAGGCGGCGCAGGCGGATGCCATGATCCTTGCTGCCCGTGAAGTATTGCAGCGCGGCCCCGAAGCTCTCCTCGGGCACGACGCGCAGATCGATTTGCAGTCCGTTGCGCAGAACTCCGGCTGCCTTGGTCGTACCGGAGGCGGAAAGCTCGCGCAGATCGGCGTAATTCTTCAACGGTCCGAACACATCGAGCCCCGCGGGCGCGCACAACAGCACATCGAGATCCCCCACCGTATCCCGGCCGCGCCGGTAACTGCCTGCGATTTCCACCCGAGTGATCCCGGGGATCGAGGCCAGGTAGCGGCGCAACGGCTCTGCGTATTGTGCCGCTACCGCGAGCGGCGGCCTCTGGGAGTCAGGATGCGCCTTCTCGACGGCAACCGCCGCCCGCAGGCGCGACTGCAGGGCCGGACCGAAGCCACGGAGCCTTGCGAGGCGGCCCGAGGCGAGCGCCCGTCGCAGGTCCTGCCGGTCTTTGACCCGAAGCCCCGTCATGAGCGCCCGCACCCGCACCGGCCCCATGCCGGGCACGCTGAGAAGCTCGCGCACGCCGGGCGGCACCTGTCGCCGCAGCCTCTCCAACGCCCTCAGATGTCCGGTCGTGATGAGCTCGGTGATCTTTGCGGCGAGGTCCTCGCCGATGCCCGGGAGCGCCTCGTACTCGCTCTCGCCCGCCATCGCGGAGAGCTCCCGGGGAAGGCTGCGCACGAGCTGGCCGGCCCGCCGGTAGGCGCGGATGCGGAAGGGATTCTCCCCCTCGATGGCGAGCAGGTCTCCCATTTCCTCGAAGGCGTCGGCAACGTCCGCGTTGTGAATGGTCGGGCCGTGAGTGCTCATGGCCCGTTGATGCTGCCTCGCCCTGGCGTGCCGGTCACTTCGGTGATTCGAGGAGGAGGCTGCGTACAACTCCGTATTGACGTCGAGAGGGCGAGTCGAGCGGAGGTGGATTGCCAACAGTGCGTATGGCGCGGGCGCTCGGCCTCCACCATCATCGCGGAACGGGATCCGGAGGCAGCCATGCCTGACAGCCGCTATATCCGTTTCTTCGAAGAGATTTCCGCCGAGGACGTTGCACGGGTCGGCGGCAAGACCGCATCGCTCGGGGAGATGTACCGCCGGCTCTCGCCGCAGGGCGTGAAGGTTCCCAACGGCTTTGCGATCACGGCCGAGGCGTATCGGCACATGGTCGGACGGGCGCTCGCCTGGGAGCCGCTCCACGAGACGCTCGACGGGCTTCGCGCGGACGATATGGAGGACCTCGCCCGTCGCGGCCGCCGCGCCCGCGAGATCGTCTACGGCGCCCCGCTGCCCGAAGACCTGCGCGCGCAGATCCTCGAGGCGTATGGGGCCTTGCGCGCCGAGTATGGAGAGGACGTGAGCGTCGCGGTGCGCAGCTCCGCGACCGCCGAAGACCTGCCGACCGCGAGCTTCGCCGGCCAGCAGGAGACCTTTCTGAACGTGCGGGGGCAGGAGCGACTGCTCGATGCCGTCAGGCGCTGCTTTGCGAGTCTCTTCACCGATCGATCGATCCACTATCGCATCGATCAGGGCTTCGACCACTTCAAGGTCGCGCTCTCAGTTTGTGTCATGAAGATGGTGCGCTCCGATCTCGCCTCGAGCGGTGTCATGTTCACCATCGACACGGAGACCGGCTTCCGTGACGTCGTCATGATCACGGCGGCCTATGGGCTCGGCGAGAACATCGTCCAGGGCGCCGTGGATCCGGATGAGCTCCTCGTCTTCAAGCCGACGTTCGCGCAGGGCCATCGTGCCGTGCTGCGCCGAACGAGGGGCAGTAAGAAGATCAAGCTGGTGTACGCGGAAGGCGGCACGCGCGAAACGACCCGCAACGTCCCGACGCCGCAAGCCGACCGGGAGCGCTTCTGCGTCACCGACGCCGATGTGTTGACTCTTGCCGACTATGCGATCCGGATCGAGCGGCACTACAGCGACAAGGCGGGACATCCGGTTCCGATGGACATCGAGTGGGCGAAGGACGGCCTCGACGGTGACATCTACATCGTGCAGGCGCGGCCCGAGACGGTGGCCTCACGGAAGCGGGCGGGGGTCCTCGAGGAGTTCACGCTCGAGGGATCGGGCACGGCGCTCGTTACGGGACGCGCTGTCGGCACCCGCATCGGCAGCGGCGGCGTGCGTGTCATCGCCAGCGCGGCGCTTATTGCGGAATTCAAGCCCGGTGAGGTTCTCGTGACCGACGTGACGACTCCCGACTGGGAGCCCATCATGAAGCAGGCCGCCGCCATCGTGACCAACCGGGGCGGGCGGACCTGCCATGCGGCGATCGTTGCGCGCGAGCTCGGCATCGCGGCCGTGGTCGGCGCGGAAGGCGCCACCGAGAAGCTGAAGACCGGCGAGACCGTCACGGTCTCCTGCGCGGAGGGCGATGTCGGCAAAGTCTACGCCGGCAAGATACCCTTCGCGGTGCGGCGCACCGAGGTCGGGAGTCTCCCGCGGCCGCGAACGAAGGTCATGCTCATCCTGGGCAACCCGGAGCTCGCCTTCCAGATGAGCTTCCTGCCCAACGACGGTGTGGGCCTCGCGCGGATGGAGTTCATCATCGCCGAGTACATCAAGGCGCACCCGATGGCGCTGCTCCATCCCGAGCGCGTCGCGGACGAGCAGGAGCGCCGCGCGCTCCTCGAGCTGGCTCGGGAATACCCGCATCCGGCCGACTACTTCGTGCGGCGCCTCGCCGAAGGGGTCGGCACGATCGCCGCGGCGTTCTACCCGAAGCCGGTGATCGTGCGCATGTCCGACTTCAAGACCAACGAATACGCGAGTCTCCCGGGCGGCCGCTGGTTCGAGCCGCAGGAGGCGAACCCGATGTTGGGATTTCGGGGAGCGTCGCGTTATGCGCATCCGGCGTATGGCGAGGGTTTCGCCCTCGAATGCGCGGCGATGAGGCATGTCCGCGAGATCATGGGCCTCACCAATATCCACCTGATGATCCCGTTCTGCCGGCGGGTGGCGGAGGGCGCGCGGGTCGTGGCCCGCATGGCCGAACTCGGCTTGGAGCGCGGCCGCGGCGGCCTTCAGCTCTACGTCATGTGTGAGATCCCGAACAACGTGCTGCTGATCGACGAGTTCAGCAAGCTCTTCGACGGCTTCTCCATCGGCTCGAACGACCTCACGCAGCTCACCCTGGGCGTCGACCGCGACTCCGCCATGGTGGCGTTCGATTTCGACGAGCGGGACCCGGGCGTCAAGGAGATGATCAGGATGGCGGTGGAGGGCTCCCGGCGCAACGGGCGCCATTCGGGCATCTGCGGCCAGGCGCCGTCGGATTATCCGGAGCTGACCGAGTTCCTGGTGGGCCTCGGCATCGATTCGATCAGCCTCAATCCGGACGTCGTGGTCAAGACCACCTTGCGGATCCTCGAGCTGGAGCGGTCGTTGGCATCGGGTGCCGGGCCCGTCATGACCTCGGCCGCCGCCTCTCGCAGCCAATCTTGATGCCCGAGCCTTGCCCACGCCTTTTCACAGTGGGCGCAGCGGTGTGGATCATGTTGATCCGGTCAACTCACATAAGACCTTCTGACTAGCCCCTCCGTGGGCGCGGGTCTGGAGCTCGCCGCCAGCCGCAAGGACGGCACGGAGTTTCCCGTCGAGATCAGCCTGAGCCCCATGCGCGACGGCGACCACAATCTGGTCGCTGCCGTGATCCGTGACGTCACCGATCGCAGGCGCACCGAGGCCGAGCTCCCCGCCGCCCGCGAGGCGGCCGATCATGCCAACCAGGCGAAGAGCCGGTTCCTCGCGACCGCGGCCCCGCGCGCCGGACCGACTGAGGAATCCTCGGCCGCACGGCCGCCGCAGAGGAAGTCTCCCCGGCTATGTAGTTTCGCGTATTTCCCCGCACCGCTCCGCGGTTCACGATGGCGTCACCTACTGTTGGAGATGCGGACCATGAGAGCGGACAGCGACATAGAGCGGGATGTGGAGGCCGAGCTCAAGTGGGCCCCCGAAGTCAACGATACCGACATCGCCGTCAAGGTCGGCAATGGGGTCGTGACGCTCACAGGCTACGCCACCAGCGCCTTCGAGAAATATCGCGCCGAGGCGGCGGTGAAGCGAGTCGCCGGCGTGGCCGCGGTGGCGAACGACCTCGCCGTGCGCTGGCCGCTCGGCGGCGGGCAGCCGACCGATCCCGAGATCGCGCGCGAAGCGCTCTCAGCTCTCAAGATCGAGCTACCCTTCCTCTGGGAGGGCATCAGGCCCGTCGTCAAGGCAGGGCACGTGGCGCTGGAGGGCACCGTCGAGTGGCATGACGAGCGCGAGCGCGCGGAAGCGGCCGTGAGGCACGTGCGCGGCGTTCTGAGCGTGCGCAACTCCATCAGCCTGAAGCCCCGCACTGCGCCTGTCGAGATCAAGCACAAGATCGAGGAGGCGTTCCGCCGCAGCGCCGTCATCGATGCCCACAACATCACCATCGATGCCCATGGGGGCGAGATCACGCTTCGCGGCGAGGTGCGCTCGTGGGCCGAGCGCGATCAGGCCCAACAGACCGCCTGGGCCGCGCCCGGCGTCTCGAGCGTGCACAACGAGATCACTGTCCGCGTCTGAACGAGGTCGGCTGAGCCGCTGCAGGTCATCCAGAGACGTCCATGACGGCCAGGCAAGTACTGTTTGGATCCGCCGCGCGCGAGAAGGTGCTGCGTGGAGCGACGCAACTCGCGGACGCCGTGCGCATCACTCTCGGACCGAAATCGAAGTCCGTGCTGATCCAGAGGAAGTGGGGCGCGCCTGTCGTCTGCAACGACGGCGTGACCATTGCCAAGGAGATGGAGCTCGAGGATCCCGAGGAGAACCTGGGTGCGCAAATGCTGCGGCAGGCGGCGGAGAAGACGGGCGATGTCGTCGGCGACGGCACCAGCACTTCGACCGTGCTCGCGCAGGCCATCTATGCCGACGGCGTGCGGAATGTCGCCGCGGGCGCCAGCGCCGTCGACATCAAGCGCGGCCTCGATCGTGGGCTCGAGGCCGCGGTGCGGGCGCTGAAGGCCATGGCGAAGCCGGTCGAGAGCCGCAAGGAGAAGGCGCAGGTCGCGACGATCTCTGCCCACAACGATCCTGCCATCGGCGAGCTCGTCGCCGGGGCCATGGAGAAGGTGGGGGGTGACGGCGTCATCACCGTGGAGGAATCCAAGACGACGGAGACCGCGCTCGAGGTGGTGGAGGGCCTTCAGTTCGATCGCGGCTATCTCTCTCCCTATTTCGTCACCGACACGACGAGCATGGAGGCGGTGCTGGAGAACGCCTACGTCCTGATCTGCGACCGCAAGCTCAACATCTTGAAAGACCTGCTGCGCCTCCTCGAGGAGGTGGCCAAGGCCGGCAAGCCGATCCTCTTCATCGCCGAGGACGTCGAGGGGGAGGCCCTCGCGACCCTCATCGTCAATCAGATCCGCGGCGTGCTGAAGAGCGCCGCGGTGAAGGCGCCGGGGTTCGGCGACCGCCGCAAGGCGATGCTGCAGGATATCGCGACGCTCACCGGCGGCGAGGTGATCTCCGAGGAGCTCGGCATCAAGCTGGAGGACGTGCAGCTTGCGCAGCTCGGCCGAGCCAACCGCGTCGTCGTCGACAAGGACAACACGACCATCATCGGCGGCGCGGGCGATAAGGGCCGGATCGAGGCCCGCATCCGCGCGATCCGCAAGGAGATCGAGGACACCAAGAGCGATTACGACCGCGAGAAGCTCGAGGAGCGCTTGGCGAAGCTCGCGGGCGGCGTCGCCGTGATCCGGGTCGGCGCGCCCTCGGAATCGGAAATGAAAGCCAAGAAGGAGGCGCTCGACGATGCGATCAGCTCCACCAAGGCCGCGGTGGCCGAAGGCATCGTCCCAGGCGGGGGGCTTGCGCTCCTGCGCGCGATCGCCGCCGTAGCGGCGCTGGAAGCGCAAGCGACCGGCGATGAGCGCACGGGTGTCCAGATCCTGCATCGTGCGCTCGAAGCGCCGACGCGCCAGATCGCGGAGAATTCCGCGGCCGACGGGGGAGTCGTAGTCGATCGGATGTTGAGCGGGGCGGGAAACATCGGCTTCGATGCAGCCCGGAAGCAGTTCGTGGATCTCTTCGAGGCGGGCATCGTGGATCCCGTGAAGGTGGTGCGCACCGCGCTCGAGAACGCGGTGTCCGTGGCGAGCGTGCTCATGCTCACCGAGGCCACCATGACCGAGAAGCCCCAAAAGCCGGCGGAGCGCGCGCCGGCGGAGCCGGAAATGTGAGGAGGCGCTTCCCGTGCGCTCGCAGCTGGCGGGAGCGGCTCTCGGCGAGGCCCGTTACAACAGAGGTTCCGCAATGAACATCGGCAAGATTTGCAAGCGACAGGTCGTCACCGTCACGGCCCGAACTGACCTGGTGGCGGCTGCGGAGTTGATGCGCGAGAAGCATGTTGGCTATCTCATCGTCGTCGAGCCGGAGCCGCGCGTACAATTTGGAAGGCCGATCGGCGTGCTGACGGACCGCGACATCGTCATCTCGATCGTGGCTCGAAGCGCGGACCCGACGCTGCTCACCGTCGGCGATGTCATGACCCGGGAGCCGGTCATGGTGGACGAGTCGGACCCGGTCGAAGCGGCCCTCCGGACCATGCGGCGCATGGGACTGCGCCGCCTGCCAGTGGTCGGAGCGAGAGGCATGCTCGTCGGCGTTCTCTCCCTCGATGACGTCCTCGATATGCTTGCGGCCGAGATCGGCGACCTCTCCGGCGCGGTCCGCAACGAGCAGCGAATCGAAGGCGTGTTGCGCTCCTGATGAAGCGGATCGCGGTCCTGACGAGCGGCGGTGACGCGCCCGGCATGAATGCGGCGATCCGCGCGGCCGTGCGCACCGGCGTTTCGCTCGGTCTCGAGATGCTGGGCGTGCGGCATGGCTATACCGGGCTCATCGCGGGCGATTTCGTGCCGCTCGGTCCTCGCGAGGTCGGGGGCATCATCGAGCGCGGGGGCACCATGCTCGGCTCGAGCCGCTGTCCGGCGTTCCTGACCGAAGAGGGACAGGTGGCGGCCGTGCGGCAGCTCTCTCGAGGCGATGTTGGAGGACTGGTCGTGATTGGCGGCAACGGCTCCCAGTCCGGCGCACACGCACTCTCGCAGCGCGGTGTATGCGTTACCGGTGTTGCCTCGACGATCGACAATGACCTGGTGGGCTCGGACGTGACACTTGGCGCAACCACGGCGCTCGACATCGCGCTCGAGGCGATCGACCGGCTGCGCGTGACGGCATCGGCCCATGGACGTGTTTTCCTCGTGGAGGTCATGGGCCGCAGGTGCGGATACCTTGCGCTCATGGCCGGGATCGCCGGCGGTGCCGAAGCCATCGTGATCCCGGAAGCCGAGCAAAGTCCCGAAGCCGTCGCCATGGCGATCCGCGAGGCCTACCGGCGAGGCAAGAGCCACGCGATCGTGATCGTCGCCGAGGGCGCGAGGCATGACGCGGACGCCCTCTCTTACTACTTCACCCAGCATGCCGAGCGGCTCGGCTTCGAGCTGCGCGTCACGAAGCTCGGCCATGTGCAGCGCGGCGGTGCGCCGTGCGCGTTCGATAGGCTGAGCGCGACGCTGCTCGGTGCTGCCGCCGTCGAGCACCTCAACGCGGATCGGCACGGTGTCCTGCTCGGAATCACCGGCGGGCGCGTGACTGCCAGCGCGCTCGCGGATGTCATTCACGCCGTAAAGCCCCTGGATGCGCATTTGATGGAGCTTGCGCAGGTGCTTTCGCGTTGACCCCTCGGGCGACAGCGGAGCGCGATCACACCCCAACAGAGCCTCGAGGAAGCAATGCCATGCTATTGAAAGAGATCTGCACACCGGATGTCGTCCAGTGCACCCCTGAGACCACCGCGCTCGCGCTGGCCCGACTCATGCGGGAGCGGCATGTGGGCGATGTGGTCGTCGTCGAGGATGCGCAGGGCGATCGGACACCGATCGGTGTGGTGACCGACCGGGACATCGTGGTCGAGGTGCTCGGCCGGGAGCGCGACCCCGCGAAGATCTCCGCGCGCGAGATCATGCGCAAGCCCGTCGTGATCGCGCGCACGACCGAGGATGCCGCGCAGGCGATCGAGCGGATGCGGGCTCATGGCGTACGTCGCATTCCGGTGATGGACGAGCAGGGCAAGCTCTCCGGGATCGTCTGTCTCGATGACCTGCTCAAGCTGCTTGCCGCAGATGCCGGCGCACTCGCGGACATCATCTCACGCGAGCAGGACCGGGAGCGTCGGATCCGCCGTTAGCGAATGCGGCGCAGTACCCTCTCGAGCGCTTCCGGCTCCGCGGTCTCGACGCGGATGACCTCCAACGGCTCGTCCGGTTGGGGTTGCTCGAAATGCGCCAGCTGCCAGTCAAGGACCGCCGCGTCGGCTTCGGAGGGATCGCGCCCGCTCAGGGCCCGGGCGGCGATGCGCGCCCGCAGGGTCTCTACGGGCGCCTCGCAGTACACGAGCCGGCTCCGCATCCCTCGCCGGATACCGAGCTCGGCGAATCGGGCGCGCTGCTCGCGCCGCAGGAGCGCCGCATCGATGATCACAGGGTAGCCGCCGGCGAGGATGTCCTCCGCCGCCCGCTCGAGATCCGCGTAGACAGCCGCGCTCATCGCAATCGAGTACAGACCTGAGGCGATGCCGGACTGCGTACGTGCCAGCTCGTCGAGCCCCGCCCGGCGCTTGCGCTCGAGATCGGAGCGCACGTGCACCGCCTGGAGGCGCTCGGCGAGTCTTTGCGCAAGCCATGTCTTGCCTGATCCCGACAGTCCACACATGAGCAGCAGGACGGCAGCATGGGAGGCCAGCGATCGGGAAGCGTGGTCGATGAGCCGCTCGTGCTCGCGGCGCAGCGGTCCGCGCTCCCGCTCCGGGGCCGACGCAGCGCTGAGGGCCGCGATCTTCGCGCGCACGAGCGCTCGATGGGCCTCATAGAGCCTCGAGACCCGACAGAGGGCGTAATCGCCGCTCCGAGCGAGATACCCACTCACGAACGCGTGGGCGTGCAGGGGGCAGCCGCGCGCGGCCAGATCGCTCGACAGGAAGGCCACCTCGTCCGCCACATCGATCCAGCGGAAAGCCGGCTCGTACTCCAGGCAATCGAAGGCGACCAGACGACCCTCGAGTCGCACGATGTTGCGCGCGTGCAGGTCGCCATGGCATTCGCGAACATGCCCGCTCGCCCGGCGCATCACCATCGAAGCCGCGGCGCTGCGCAGACTCCGCTCCAACCCATCGCGCAGAGCGAGCACCGATTCGGCCGCGCCAAAGACCGCGGAGGACTCCGCGCACTCGAGAAGGTTTCGGACGATGAGCGCCTGCACGTCCGCCGGACGTCCCCAGGGCGATTGCGCGGCGGCGGTGGGCAAGCCCGCATGGAGGATGGCAAGATGCCGTCCGAAAGCTTCCAGCTCGCGCGGCTCGACCTCCCCGCGCGCGAGCACCCGATCGAGCTCGTCCCGAGCCTGGAAGCGGCGCATGCGGACCGCGTATTCGAGAGTGGCACCGACCCCGCCCCCACAGGCGATTCTCGCCGCCCCGCCATCGTCGGCCACACGGCAGACCTCGAGATACAGCTGCGGCGCGAATCGGCGGTTGAGTCGCAACTCCTCCTCGCAGAGGAGATTGCGCCGCGCGGGATCGCGCAGGTCGATGAAGGCATACTGAACTGGCCGCTTGATCTTGTAGGCGAACTCGCCCGCGAGCAGCACCCAGGAGACGTGCGTCTCGATGAGCTCGACCTCCTGGACCGCATGCGGATACGCCTGCGGCGCGAGCAGGCCCCGGAGAGAATTTGGCAGCATCGAGCTCGTATCTTGATCCAAATCCGGCGGCGACCGATAGGCACAATTCCTGATTCGCCGCCGCCAGGAGGGCGTTACGGTTCATCAATGAGACCCTTCGCGCAGCTCGATGCCGACCTGCTGCGGCGTTACGACATGGCAGGTCCGCGTTACACGTCCTATCCCACGGCGCGCGAGTTCAGGCCCGATTTCGGCGAAGCCGAGTACCGGCGTCACGTCCTGTCCGGTCACTCTGGGGCCGAGGCGCCCCTCTCCCTTTATGTCCATATTCCATTTTGCGAGAATCCCTGCTTCTACTGCGGCTGCAACCGCCTCATCACGCGCGATCACGCCGCGGCGGATCGGTACCTGGACCCTCTCGCGCGCGAGATCGCGCTCGTCGCGTCGCTGTTCGGCAAGAACCGCCCCGTGCGCCAGCTGCACCTCGGTGGCGGCACGCCGAACTTTCTCCGCCCCGAGCAACTTTCACGGCTCGTCGACGGGCTTGGCCGCGGTTTCTTCCTGACCTCGAGCGCCGAGAGAGACTATTCGGTCGAGCTGGATCCGCGCTTTCTCACGGTCGAGTTCATCGATACCCTGGCGCGACTCGGCTTCAACCGCGCAAGCTTCGGCGTGCAGGACTTCGATCCGCAGGTGCAGCGCGCCGTCAACCGCATCCAGAGCGAGGCACAGACACTCGAGGCGATCGCGCAGTGCCGCGAGCGCGGCTTCCAGTCGATCAACGTCGACCTGCTCTACGGGCTCCCCCGGCAGACGGTCGAGGGGTTCGGTCGCACGCTGAGCGCGGTGATCGGCGCGCGGCCGGACCGGGTGGCAGTGTACGGATATGCGCATCTGCCCCAGCTCTTCAAAGCGCAGCGGCAGCTCGACGCCGCCGCACTGCCGAATGCCGAGACGCGCCTCGCTTTGCTGCGCCTGGCCATCGAAGCACTCGGTGCCGCGGGCTACCGTTACATCGGGCTCGATCACTTCGCGCTGCCCGAGGACGACCTTGCACGCGCGCGCGAGCGCGGCGACCTGCACCGCAACTTCATGGGCTACACCACCCACGCCGATTGCGACCTGATCGGCCTCGGCGTCAGCGCCATCAGTCACGTGAGTGACTGCTTCAGCCAGAACCATCGCGACCTGCAGCATTGGGAAGGAGCCCTGGATGACGGACGGCTGCCGATCTGGCGCGGACTCGTCGCGAGCTTCGATGACATCGTGCGGGCGGATGTGATCCAGCGCATCATGTGCCAGGGCGTCGTCGACGTCCGCGCCGTGGAAGAGCGCCACCATATCGTATTTGGCGAGTATTTCGCCGAAGCGCTCGCGAAGCTCGGCCCACTGGGGGCCGACGGCCTCGTCACGATAGGCGCGCGTGAGATCAGGGCGACCGATCGCGGTCAGCTGTTGCTGCGGCTCCTGGCGATGTGCTTCGATCATTACATCGGCCCGCGCGCCGACGCTGCCGAGCCGCCCCGGTTCTCCAAAGTCATTTAGTTATGACGCGCTGCATCCGGGCATTGCGCTGCGCAGTCCCTGCTCCGCGCACGTCCCGGGTCCGACCGGGCCTGCCCGGGGTGTCCCGCCATGGCCAGCCGTGCGACGCCTGCGTCGCGCCCTGCGCGATCCACGCGAGCCTCGGGCAAAAAGCGCGGCTTTTTGCCCGAGGCTCGCTCGGCGGAGCGAAGCAGTGCTTCGCTGAATGAATCGCCTGGAGCGATTCATGACGACGCGCAGCGTCGGCCCCGAGCAGATCGCCTGAAGCGATCTGCAACGTCAAGCGCCTCAGCGCTTGACGGCCCCGAAGGGGCGAGCCCCAGGACGGGCCGAGCAAAGCACCGCCTCGCCCTGCGGCGGCCGTCAAAGAGTGGAGAAGCGCTCTCCCTGCTCAGGCACCGTCACCTCGGCGTCGAGCGCCCGGCGCAAGTGCTGACGCAGCGCGTCGGATGCGGCGGGCTCACCGTGGGTGACAAAGACCCGCCGAGGCACTCGCGGCGAGCCGGCCAGCCAGGCGACGAGCTCACGATAATCGGCGTGGCTCGAGGTGCCATGAAGCTGCAGCACCTGCGCGCGAACCGGAACCCACTCGCCGTGGATCTTGATGGTATCGGCGCCGGCGAGGAGCGCCGCGCCCCGAGTGCCGGCGGCCTGGAAACCCGTGAAGAGAATGAGCGTTCGCTCATCGGGAGCGAAGGCCTTGAGGTGATGCAGCACACGCCCGCCCGTCGCCATGCCGCTCGCCGACAGGATGATCATAGGGCCCACGCGGGTGTTGAGCGCCTTCGATTCCTCGACGCTTTTGACGAAGTGCGCTACGCGCGACATTGCCGCGAGCTCCGCGGCGCCCAGCCGGTGCTCGTCCGGATAATCCTGGTAGAGCGGCGTTGCGTCTTCGGCCATGGGACTGTTGAGGTAAACGGGCGCGTCGGGAATCGCCCCCCTGGCTTTCAGGCGCGCGATCAGATGCAGGAGAAGCTGCGCGCGCCCGACGGCAAAGGTCGGAACGACGACCACGCCGCCGCGCGCGAGCGCCCGATCGAGCGGTGGGGCGAGCTCCGCTTCCGGATCGACACCCGAGTGCAGCCGGTTGCCATACGTCGATTCGATCACGACCCAGTCGGCCGCGGGAGGCGGATCGGGCGCCCGCATCAGCGGGTCGCGCATGCGCCCGAGATCACCGGAGAAGAGAATGCTCTCCCCCTGCGCCTCGATCCGGATCGAGGCGGCGCCGAGGAGATGCCCCGCATGCGAATAGCTCGCGCGAGCCTCGGCGCATATGGCAAGGTCGGAATGCGGCGCTACCGGGTGCAGCAGCGCGAGCGCCGCGCGCGCATCGGCCTCGGTGTAGAGCGGCCGTGCCGGGGCGTGCTTGGAGAAGCCGTGCCGGTTGGCAAACTCCGCCTCCTCTTCCTGTAGCCGCGCGGCATCGGGCAGCATGATCGAGAGGAGCCTTCGGGTCGCGTCGGTGCAGTACACCGGGCCGCGGTAGCCCTCCCGGGCGATCACCGGCAGATAACCGGAGTGATCGATGTGCGCGTGGGTGAGCAGCACCGCATCCAGTGATCGCGGATCGAGCGGCAGCGGCTGCCAGTTGCGCTCGCGCAGGCGCTTCACTCCCTGAAAGAGACCGCAGTCGACGAGCACGCGCCGCGAGCCGAGCTCGAGCAGGTACTTCGAGCCGGTGACGGCTCCCGCGGCACCGAGGAAAGTCATGCGCATGGGCTATGGCCTCATTTGATCCGGCTTGGATACGTGGTGGGAGTGAGCGAACGCCGGCGAAGGCTCCTCCTTCGCCTCCTGCGCGAGTCGCTTCTGCAGGCTACGCAAGGCACCCTCCGGGTCCTCGGCGTACTCGAACAGTCCCAGATCCTCATCGGCGATCATGCCGTGCCGCCGCAGCGCCTCGAAATTGAGGATCTCCTGCCAGTAGGCCGAGCCGTAGAGGATCACTGGAATCCGTCGGGAGAGTTTGCGTGTTTGGGCGAGCGTCAAGATCTCCATCAGCTCATCCAAAGTGCCGAAACCGCCGGGGAAAGCGACGAGCGCCCTGGCCAGGTGCGCGAACCAGAGCTTGCGCATGAAGAAGTAGTGGAATTCGAACGTGAGCTCGCGCGTGATGTAAGGATTTGGGAGCTGCTCACTGGGGAGGCTGATGTTAAGGCCGACGGTCTTGCCGCCCGCGTCCGAGGCGCCGCGGTTGGCCGCCTCCATGATGCCACCGCCGCCTCCGGAGCAGATGACATAACGATGCGCATGGGATGGCAGCGATTTCGACCATGCGGTGATGAGCCTGGCGAGCTCACGCGCCTCCTGGTAGTAGCGACCCAGGGGCCCGCCGGGCGCGAGCCGTGCCGAGCCGAAGAACACGATGGTGTCGTGGATGCCGGCGTGCTGAAAGCGATGCAGCGGCTCGAGATACTCGGCCAGGATCCGCAGCGGTCTCGCCTCATCGCTCTCGATGAACGCCCGATGCTCGTACGCCAGCTCGGGGAGTGGGTTGTGTTCCGGCACTGCGGACCGCCTTCTATCGCCTGGACGCTCTGCGCGGACCACCGCCGCGCTTGTCAGAAGCTAGGGCCGCAGGCCGGAGGCCGGAATGCGTAGAACTGCCTATGTACCCTGCCGGGGACCTCTGCGGAACATACCTAGGGACACGGCCGGGGCGGCGGGCCACACTACAGCCCTTCCGCCCACCCGCCGAAGCAGCGAGAATGACGGCAGCAGACCCCGTTGTAGGTAGTCCCGCCATGCAAGAGCCCACCCCCACCGTCTTCGTTGTCGACGATGACAACGCGGTCCGCAACTCCCTGCGTCTGCTGCTGAAATCGGTCGGCCTTGCATCCCAGCCACTCGGCTCCGCCGCCGAGTTCCTCGAGACCTACCGGCCGAGCCAGCCGGGATGTCTGGTGCTCGATGTGCGCATGCCGGGCATGAGCGGTCTCGAGCTGCAGCGGGAGCTCAATCTGCGGGGCGCGACCATTCCGGTCATCTTCATCACCGGCCACGGCGACATCCCGATGGCGGTGGAAGCCATGCAGCAGGGCGCGTTCGACTTCCTCGCCAAGCCCTTCCGCGACCAGGAGCTGATCGACCGGGTCCAGCGCGCACTGGCCAAGGACGGCACGACACGCTCGGCGCTGAAGGAGCGCGAGTGCATCCGCGAGCGGCTGGAGTCGCTCACCCCGCGCGAGCGGGAGGTGCTCTCGCTCATGACCCAGGGCAAGCCCAACAAGATCATGGCTCACGAGCTCGGGGTGAGCCAGCGCACCGTGGAGATTCACCGGGCGCGGGTCATGGAAAAGAGCGGCGCCACGTCACTCGCCCAGCTCGTGCGCATGGTCATGGACCAGGAGCCGGAGAAGGTCGGCGGCTAAAGCGTGGAGATCCGCGCCCGCGCGGCCGCTCGCCCGGGCCGCGCCGAGCCACGCACTTCAGGGCGATCCGTGCAAGGGAGTGTGTTTCACCGTGCTCGCCACCGGGGCGAGGCCCAGCAACTGCTCGAGCCGCCTGTCCTGGCCGTATAGATCGTGGAAGAAGAGTACCTCACCGTTCTCCTTGGCGAGCACGGTGGCGTACAGGATCATCACTCGGATCGGCTTGGCGAGCCGCACCCGCCGGGTCTCGGTTCCGTGCATGGCCGCCTCGATCCTGGCCGGCGTCCAGTCTCCGGGCGTATCGCGCAGCACATAGGCCGCGAGCGCCACCGGATCGCTCACCCGGATGCAGCCGTGGCTGAACGCGCGGCGGGAGCGCAGGAAGAGCTCCTGCGCCGGCGTCGAATGCAGGTAGACCTCGTGGGAGTTGGGCAGATCGAACTTGATGAGTCCGAGCGCATTGTCCGGTCCAGGGCGCTGTCGCAGCCGCGCCGTGCCGTCCTCGAGTGCCGCGAGGCTCGCCTGCGTCGGAGGCAGCACGGCCGTCCCCGGTCCGGTGCTGACGATCTCGAGATGGTTGGATGTCAGGTAATCGGGGCTCGCGCGCATCTTGGGCAGCATCTCCCTCAGCATGATGTCCCTGGGAACGTTCCAATAGGGGCGAAAGATCACCGATGTCATGGCGGCGACGAACACCGGCGTGCGTGTCCGCGGAAACGCACGGCCGACGATCACCTTCATCTGCAGGATGTCGGCGGCCCGGTCCGCGACCTGGCGGAAGGCGAACAGCCGGAAATCGGGAATGTTCACGATGATCGGCGGTGTTCGAAAGGCGGGCAGCCAGCGCCAGCGCTCCAGGGTGAGATCGATCTTGCGCACGCGGGCGGCGAGCAGCGCGTCTCCGGGGCTCCCGGCGGCAAGCCGGCGGTAGTGCGCGAGCGCCCGTTCGAGAAGCCGGTAGTGCTCGAACTGCGGCTCGTAGGTCGCGAGCGAGCGAGCGACATCGTCGGACGAGGCCAGGGTCCGCAGCGCCGCGAGGAGATCGAGATCCTCCTGCCGGGGCTCGCCGAGATTGAAGCCCGCGGCGCGCGGGTCGATCCGGCCGTAGTGCAGGTCCGCGACAAGGGCAACCGCGGCCGCGGAAAGTTCCAGGTCGAATCGCGCTTCGGCCGCGACGTCGCAAGAATCACCGCCGGAGGCGGTCGAGGTCCGTCGGATGTCGGAAACATCGTCGTCGCTCATCGCCGTCGCGAGAGCCGACAGGCGCGCCGCATCGTAGTCCTTCGGCTGCAGTCCGTAGGCTGCCGCCCCCCGAAGGATCGCCAGGAGCGCCAGCGCCTCTCGGGTCGGACGCCCGTGGGTGAGCCACAGCGGCCCCTGCGCGGCGGCATAGGCGTTGCGGAGCGCTCCTCGGGCGCCATGATCGTCTTGCCGGAAGCGCGCGCTCCAGGTCTCGCGCATCGCCAGGCTCAAAGCGGCGGACGTGAGCGAGGACCGGGTGGGAGCCGCGCACGAGGGTCTTGCTGCAGTCGCGGGATGCCCCGATCCCGCGCACGCAACCAGCACGGCGAGCAGCAGCATTGCTGCACAGCCGACCGGAATGCTCGCTGACGATCCGCTGCCGCTGATCTTGTGCCGCATCGAGGAGTATTGTCGGTATCCGCCAGGCCCGCCGCATTCGCTTTTCTACCTATCCGACCCATGCCACACATGACTCGCATCCCGGGCAGCGCCGACGCCCTGCTCACGGATCTGTACCAGCTCACCATGGCCGCCGCGTATTTCGGCGAGGACATGCGCGAGACCGCCGTGTTCGAGCTCTTCGTGCGCAGGCTCCCGCCGACCCGCCGCTTCCTCATCGCCGCGGGTCTCGAGCGGGCTCTGGAGTTCATCGGGGCGCTGCGCTTCACGGCGACGCAGCTCGAGTTCCTCGCCCGGCAAGGCTCGTTCTCCCAGCCATTCCTCGACTACCTGGGCGCGTTTCGCTTCACGGGCACGGTGCACGCCATGCCGGAGGGGAGCCCTTTCTTCGCCGAGGAGCCGATTCTGCGAGTCACGGCGCCCATCATCGAGGCGCAGCTGCTCGAGAGCCGGATCATCAACATCATCCATTTTCAGACGCTGATCGCGAGCAAGGCGGCCCGCTGTGTGCTGGCCGCCGGCGGTCGCCGGCTGATCGATTTCGGCATGCGGCGCGCGCATGAGGGAGATGCGGCACTCTTTGCGGCGCGCGCCGCTTATCTGGCGGGCTTCGATGCGACGGCGACCGTGGAAGCCGGGCGCCGGTGGGGAATTCCAATTTCCGGCACCGTGGCGCATTCCTACATCGAGGCGCACGATGACGAGGATCGCGCGTTCCGCAACTTCACGATGGGCAGGCCTGCGCACACGACACTGCTCATCGATACCTACGACACGGGGCACGCCGCCGAAAGAGTGGCGCGTCTGCAGAGCGAGCTCAGGGCACAGCGCTCGACGCACGGCATCGATTCGGTGCGGATCGACAGCGGCGATCTCGAGGTCCTGGCAAAGGACGTGCGGCGGATCCTCGATGAGCACGGCTGTCAGGACATCCGGATCGTGTTGAGCGGCGGGCTCGATGAGCTTCGGATCGCGGCGCTCGTCTCCTCCGGGGCGCCGGCGGATGCCTTCGGTGTTGGAACCTCGCTGGATGTCTCGGCGGACGCACCGGCTCTCGACATGGCGTATAAGCTGCAGATGTACGCCGGCCGACCGCGTCGCAAGCGCTCGCCCGGCAAGGCGACGTGGCCTGGCGCCAAGCAGGTCTTCCGCGAATACGGCCCGGACGGCGTCGCGCTGCGCGACCGGATCGTGCTCGACGGTGAGAGAGCCGCCGGCACACCCCTTCTCGCCGAAGTCATGAAGAGCGGCCGACCCAGCGCCACATCGCCGTCCCTGGAGACGATCCGGAGAGACTGCAGCCGGCACATCCGGGCTTTGCCCAAGTACGTGCTGCAGTTGGACGACGGAGGCTCGGCCGCCTTTTCCGTCATCCGCTCCGCTGCGTTGGAGGCACTGGCGGCAGGCGCTGAATAAAAAAGCTCGCGATATGGCGCATCGTGCAACCGTTCATTCGACGCCCTGAGCTGGGGGTAGCGAGAGAGCGTACCGAGCAGCTGCGGCCATACCGCGAGTAAGCAACGGAGGTCCTTGGCTGAAAGTCTGGTCCCGACACTCGGAACCAACAATACGTGAATACGCCTAGTCCGCACCTGGTAAGAAGCGCTGGATCCGGGCTCCTGCGCGAACGGAGCGCTGCTTTGGGCAAAAAGCGTGGTTTTTGCCCGAAGCTCCGCCACTTGGCGGCGGGGCACATCCTGTGCCTGGGGTGGCGCTCGTGCCGCTTCATGATTTCGGGGTGAACGGGGGTACATGGGCAACTACTGAGGCTGACGCCCGCCCTGCGCCAAATACGTATTCCTCTCGCCCGATCGGGCAATCAGGCTCGCGCCATGACTGCAAGAAGCTCGGACGACGCGGTCGTTTGGCGAGTCAGGCGATGCCTGATCGCTGGTCGAGGCCGTAGTGAGGGGCGGGGAGATACCCTGATGTGCGGCTATGCGCCGAGGGACAGGATGCCGGAGGACAGACTCTGTCCCGAGCTCCCCAAGGAGCCGTCCCCGTGGACGGTTCCTCGCCTGCCGAAAATACGGAACATACCTACAGACGGAGCTGCCGCGAGGGTGGATACTTTTCCTATCTAACGTCCAAATGTAGCCCGCATGCCTTCCGCTCAAACCACGCAAACTTCGCCGTCGGGCATGGCGCCCGAGGAACCGGCCGCCAGACCCACGGGCGCCCTTCATGGGCGCATGCTGCAGGTCTCCCGACTTGCCACCATCGGCGAGATGGCCGCCGGCGTCGCGCATGAGCTCAACCAGCCCTTGACCGCGATCGCCAACTACGCCCAGGCCTGCGACCGGCTGCTCGCCCGCCCCGCGGCGAATCTGGACGACATCCATACCGCCCTGCGGGAGATTGCCGCCCAGGCGGTGCGGGCCGGGGATATTCTGCGCCGCCTGCGCAGCCTCGCCCGCTCGCAACCCATGCGGCGGGAGCGTGCCGACATCAACGCCGTGATCGAGGAAATCCGGGACCTGCTCACCGCCGATGCTCACTGTCACCAGGCGTCCCTGAAGCTCGACCTCGCCTCCGTGCTGCCGCCGGTCCTGATCGACGCCGCGCAGCTTCAGCACGTAATCGTGAACCTCGTCCGCAACGGGCTCGAAGCGCAGTCGCAAACCGCCTCGGAGGCGCGGGAGCTGTTCCTCGGCACGGGGCTTTCCGCGGACGGTCAGATCGAGATCGCGATCCGCGACAACGGGCCTGGCCTCTCGCCCCAGGCGCTCGAGCGGCTATTCGATCCCTTCTTCTCCACGAAGCCCGACGGCACGGGCCTCGGCCTCGCCATCAGCAACACGGTGGTACGCGCCCACGAAGGCTCGCTCAGCCACCGGCCCAACCAGCCGCGGGGAGCATGCTTCTATATCCGGCTGCCGCCGGAGACCGGGGCCGGGTGACGGTCGCTCTCTCTTCGGCTTCATCTGGGCCACGCGTATGATGCGCGTCATAGCCGCCCGCCGCCCCGAATGCTCTCACCCGAACTGCTCGGCAAAGTCCTCGAATCCGCGCCCGACGCGGTTGTGATCGTCGATGCCGGAGGGGTGGTGCTCTTCGCCAACCGCCAGATCACGACGCTCACCGGTTATCTTCCCGAGGAGGTCGTGGGACAGCCGATGGAGCGCCTGATGCCCGAGCGCTTCAGGAAGGGCCACCCGGCTCATCGCAGTGACTACAACCGCAATGCCCATACCCGTCCGATGGGTCTGGATCTCGAGCTGCTCGCGCTGCACAAGGATGGCAGGGAGCTTCCCGTCGAGATCAGCCTGAGTCCGATCCGCGAGGGCGCCCGGCTGCTCATTGCCGCCTCCATCCGGGATGCTACCGAGCGCAAGCGCATCCAGACGGAGCTGCGCCACGCAAGGGAAGCCGCCGATCGAGCCAATCTCGCCAAGAGCCGGTTTCTCGCCACGGCGAGCCATGATCTGCGCCAGCCACTGCAGACGCTTTCCCTGCTGAACGGGACGATGCGGCGGACCGTGCGCAACCCGATCGCCGCCGAAGCCGTGCTCCAGCAGGGACAGGCGATCGAGGCGATGTCGCGCCTCACCAATGCGCTGCTCGACATCAGCAAGCTCGAATCGGGCGCCATCCGGCCGGATCCGGCCGACTTCGCCGTCGCGGCCCTTTTCGAAGAGATGCGCAACGAGTTCACCAGCCTCGCCGCCAGCAAAGGCCTGGAGCTGCGCATCGAGGCGGCCGCTCCCTCCGCCCATTCCGATGCGTCCCTCGTCGGACAAATTCTGCGCAACCTCGTCTCCAATGCCATCAAGTACACGAGCCGGGGCCGGGTCGAGCTGCGCGCCGCGCGAGCGGCCGCGGGCATCCGCCTGGAAGTGGCGGACACGGGCGTCGGCATCCCCGCCGATCAGTTGCCCTACATTTACGATGAGTTTTTTCAGGTCGGGGTCGCCAGCAACACCACCCGCGAGGGTTACGGGCTCGGCCTCGCCATCGTGCAGCGCCTCGTGAAGCTCCTCGGATTGAAGCTCGAGGTGCGCTCGGAGGTCGGCGCCGGCTCGACCTTTTCCCTCGAGCTGCCCGCGGCCGCCCGGTCGGACGACATCGGACGCGTGGCCGACTCCGTGTCGCGGCCGCCGGCAATGCCCGCCACCGCGCGCATTCTGCTCGTCGACGACGATGCGGGCGTCAGGAACGCCACGGCCATGCTGCTCGAGGTGGAAGGATTCGAGGTGGCGCGCGCCGCCTCGCTCGCCGAGGCGATCCACGAAGCCCGCCGCGGGATCAACATCGATCTCGTCATCGCGGACTATCACCTGCAGAAGGGCGAGACGGGCATCGACGTGATCGCGGCGGTACGCAAGCTGGCGGGCGAGAGCCTCGGCGCCGTGCTCGTGAGCGGCGACACCTCATCGACGCTCCGCAACCTCGAGCCCGATGAGCGCCTGCGAGTCGCCAGCAAGCCCATCCGGGCCGACGAGCTGCTGCGCCTGATCGGCGCGCTCATCGAGCGAAGCCCGGGATCCGGACAGCGCCGCTACAGGTAGGGTGAGAACAGCCAGCAGAGGCTGTCGCGAACACGGGCCGCCACGCCCTGCATCCAGGACTCCCGCGCGGAAATCTGCCAGGCGTGATCGCGGGCGGAAAGAATGTAGGCCGCGAGCTCCGTAGACACATTCGCATCGTAGAGTTCGACGGCAATCTCGAAATTCAATCGCAGGCTCCTCGGATCGAGGTTGGCCGAGCCGATCTGCGCGTAGCTTCCGTCGATGACGATGAGCTTGGTGTGCGAGAACGGCGGGGGCTGCAGAAAGACGCGCACGCCCCGGTCGAGAAGCGCCGGCAGCCAACGCCGTGTGGCCCAGTCCACGTAGCGCAGATTGCTGCGTGCGGGCAGCACCAGACATACCTCGACACCGCGCAGGGCAGCCGTCTGCAGGGCCGCGGTCAGCTCCGGAGGCGGGATGAAGTAGGGAGTCATGATGAGCACCTGCCGGTGCGCGACCGAGATGGCCCCGAGAATCACGAACAGCAGCTTGTCGTTGTCTTCGTCCGGACCCTCGGTGATGACACGGCAGGCGCTCTTGCCGAGGTGTTCTCCGCGCGGCGGCGGGTTCAGTGATTCGCCGGTGGCGAAGACCCAGTCGGCGGCGAAGCATTCCGCGAGCTGAGCCACCACCGGTCCGCGGAGCCGGAAGTGCAGGTCCGCCATGCGCCGATGGTGGGCCTTGCCGACCTCCCTGCCGCCGATGTTCATCCCACCCGCGAAACCGGTTTCGCCGTCGACGATGAGGAGCTTGCGGTGATTGCGCAGGTTGAGGGACAGGACCGGCGGCGCGAGCCGCGGCGGCAGGAATCGAGCGGCGCGCACTCCGCTGCGCCGCAACAGGCTGACGGCACGCGGCCAGCTGTACCACTCGCCGATGCCGTCCACCAGCACGCGGACCTGCACGCCCCTCGCGGCAGCCGCGGCGAGCGCCGCAATGAAATCCCGTCCGACCGGATCCGTTTCGAAGATGTAGGTCGACAACCAGATCGAGCGACGCGCGCCTGCAATCGCGGCCAACATGACCGGAAAGGCGTTCTCGCCGTTTTCCAGCCGCACCACATCGTTGCCGCCCAGCGTCGGGCGCCGTGTCACCGCGTCCCCGATGCGCGTCAGCTGTATCGCAAAATCCTCCGGAGGCTGGCCTTCCTCCGGGCCACCAATGGACTGCGGGCGGACGCGAAGTTGCCTGGCTCGCGTACGGACCCGGTTGACGCCGAACAGCACATAGAGCACCGGTCCGGCAATGGGCAGCAGCCAGCACGTGACGATCCAGCCGAGCGCGCTGCGCGGATCGGGCTTGGTCAGAAGCGCGTGCATGGCGCCCGACACCGCACAGAGCGCCGTGAGGGCGATGAGCAGGATCGTCCCGATGGCCTCAGGGTCCCGAGGCATGGCCTACCCGGTCACGGTTCTTCGGCATGCGTCCATTATCGTCTGCCGCGCCTCTCTGCGGCATGTGCGTATGTTCTTCGTGCGCGCTCGGATGAACACTCGTCCAGGAGCAAAGAGCAACTACTACCATGGAGTCTCGATCATGAGCACGCACACGCCATGGCAGCCGCGGATGCGAACAGAGCCTGTATTCAACGCCTTCGAGCCTTCGACCGATTGGACTCGCGATCTCGGGGCCAACGAGCGGATCGAGGTTCCCGGTGATGAAGAGCCCGAGGGGATCGCGACCGATTGGAATGGCGAGGCGGAGGATGATGCGCTGCTGCGCCAGTGCTGATCGCGGAGCGCGGCTGCATGCAGCGCGCCCGGCGCAGGCGTAAGATTCCCGGCGAAGCGCTTCGGCCTTCGCCTGGAAATCGCGATGCAGCACCGGCCAAGAGTCATCGTCGTCGGCGGCGGCTTCGGGGGACTCGCCGCGGTCCACACCCTGCGCTCGACCGCGGTCGATGTTCTGCTGGTCGACCGTGTCAATCACCATACGTTTCAGCCGCTTCTTTACCAGGTCGCAACCGCCGGTCTCGCGGCACCGTCCATTGCGGCTCCGCTGCGGCACATCCTGCGCATGCAACGCAATGCGACGGTAATACTGGGAGAGGTGCGCTGCATCGACATCAAGGGCAGGACCATCGATATCGATGGGGTTTCGCATCCCTATGACTACCTTGTTGTCGCAACTGGAAGCACCCACGCGTATTTCGGCCATGAGGCCTGGGCGCGGTATGCGCCGGGCTTGAAGACCCTCGAGGATGCGTTGCGCATCAGAGCCCGGATCCTGACTGCCTTCGAGCGGGCCGAGGCTACGGACGATCCCATCGAGCAGGCCGAATGGCTCACCTTTCTCATCGTCGGAGCCGGAGCCACCGGGGTGGAGCTGGCCGGTACGCTCGCGGAGATCTCGCGCCACACCTTGAAGCGAGAGTTCCGTCGCATCGATCCGGCTGCGGCGAGAGTGCTGTTGGTAGAGGCAGGCGCGCATGTCCTGCCGGCATTCCCCCCGTCCCTCTCCGCCAAGGCCCGACACCAACTCGAGCGCCTCGGTGTCCTCGTGCGCACGGGCCACCCGGTCACGGACGTGGACGAGCGTGGCGTGTCGATCGGCGGCCAGCGGATTGCGGCGCGAACGGTGCTGTGGGCCGCGGGAGTGGCCGCTTCGCCGCTGGGGGCGACGCTCGGGGTGCCTGTCGATCGCGCCGGCCGCGTGCCTGTCACCGCATGCCTCAACCTCGCCGGTCATCCCGAGATCTTCGTCGTCGGCGACCTTGCCGTCCCGCGGGACGTCGCCGCGGTGCCGGCGATCGCTCCGGCTGCGAAGCAGATGGGGCGGCACGCGGCGAGAGCGATAATGGCATTGCACGCGGGCCGGGAGTTGGCTCCATTTCGCTATCGGGCTCGCGGTTCCCTCGCGACCATCGGCCGTATGGCCGCGGTCGCCGACTTCGGTCGCATTCGTCTCTCGGGACTCCTCGCCTGGTGGGTCTGGCTCACGGCTCACGTCTATTTCCTGATCGGCTTTCGCAACCGGCTGGTCGTGCTCATAGACTGGGCGGAAGCCTACTGGAGCTACCGGCGCGGGGCGCGCATCATCATCGCGGCGGGAGAGTCCCCGAAGCGCTGAGCGTCCACAGCGGCGCGCCCGCTGCCCGATGGATGCTCCCGCAGATCCTGGAGCTGTCATCGCCGCCCGCGCATTATTTACTTCCCCAATGAGCCAGGTCGGAGCGCAAGCCATGGCGGATCGCCAGGATGTCATCGTGATCGGCGCCGGAGCCGCGGGCCTCGCGGCCGCGGCCGCCCTCGGCCGGTCCGGCCACACCGTGCTCCTCCTCGATGCCCGCGATCGCATCGGAGGCCGCATCTGGACGCGGCTCGAGCCCGGGCTCACCGCCCCGATGGAGCTCGGCGCGGAATTCATTCACGGCGATTCGCCGGAAACGCCCGAGATGCTGGCCCAGGTGGGTGCCGCCGCGGTCGACGCGTCGGGGGAGCATTGGTCACTGATCCACGGCAGGCTCCAGCGCCGCGCGGACAGCCTGCTGGGGCAAGTGCGGGCGGCTTTCGAGTCCGCCGATGTTCTCTCCAAGCCCGATGCGTCGCTGGAGAGTTTTCTGACAGGCGGCGCCGCCCGCGGGCTTTCCGAGGAGGCCAAAGCACTGGCACGATCCTTCGCGTCCGGCTTCGATGCCGCCGATCCGCGGCTCGTCAGCCTCCACTCCATCGCAGAGGAATGGCGCTCGGGCGGCATGTTGGATTCCTCGCAGTCGCGGCCCTCGAGAGGTTATCACACCGCCCTGCAGGCGCTCTCCGCCGCGCTCGACCGGACCCGCGTTCACGTGCGCCTCGGGACCCTCGTGACCGCCCTTCACTGGAGCAGGGGCTCGGTGGAGGCCGAGGCCAGGTGGCTGGGGAGACCTTGCCGAATGCGCGCGCGCAGCGCCATCGTCACCGTTCCGGTCGGGGTGCTGCAGGCTCCCGCGGACGCGCCCGGCGCGATTCGGTTCATGCCCGCGCTCGACTCGAAGCAACCGGCGCTCGAGCGCCTGATCTGCGGCTCTGTGCTGAAAGTCATGCTGCGCTTCCGGCGGCCGTTCTGGGAAGAGCGGGACGGCGGTCGTTACGCCGACGCCGCATTCTTCCACGCGTCCGGCAGTCTCTTTCCGACGCTCTGGACGGCGCTGCCGGTTCGTGCCCCCTTGCTCACCGCCTGGGTCGGAGGGCCCGCCGCCGCGCGGCTCTGTGAGTCGTCCGAGGAAAAGATCGTCCGGGAGGCGATGGACTGTATCGGCACGGTCTTCCCGGGAGCCGACGTGCACGCCGAGATGCAGTCCGCCCATCTCCACAATTGGAGCCGTGACCCTTTGGCATGCGGCGCATACAGCTACGTTGCGGTGGGCGGCGGTCATGCCCGCGAGACGCTGGCAGCACCGCTCGACGGCACGCTCTTCTTCGCTGGCGAGGCGACGGACACGACAGGCGAAGCCGCCACCGTCACCGGTGCGCTGCGCAGCGGAGCGCGAGCCGCCATGGAGGCGAGCCGGCACCTTGCCCGGGGCCCCTGAGTCTCGAGCTGGATCAGCCCAGGGCCTCCTTCAGCTCCTCGATGAGGTCCCCCACGTCCTCGATGCCAACCGAGAGACGGATGAGCCCATCGCCGATGCCGAGCGAGGCGCGCATGGCGGGGGGTAGGGACGCATGAGTCATGAGCGCCGGATGCTCGATCAGGCTCTCGACGCCACCCAGGCTTTCCGCCAGGGAGAACAGATGGCAGCGCTCGAGCATGCGCCGCGCCTCCTCGAGAGGTCCTTTCAACACGGCGGTCACGATCCCGCCGTAGCCGCCCGTCATCTGCCGGCGCGCGAGAGCATGTTGGGGATGGCTCGGTAGTCCCGGATAGTGCACACGGGCGAGTTTCGGGTGACATTCCAGGAACTGCGCGACGGCGAGCGCGTTGGCGCAGTGCCGCTCCATCCGCAGCGCGAGGGTCTTGATGCCGCGCAGAGTCAGAAAGGAGTCGAACGGCCCCGGGACACTCCCGAGCGCGTTCTGCAGGTACGCGAGCCGCTCCGCCAGGGGGCTGTCCGCGCGCACGACGGCCGCGCCGCCGAGGCAATCCGAGTGGCCGTTGAGGTACTTCGTGGTCGAGTGCACGACGATGTCGAAGCCATGCTCGAGCGGCCGCTGCACGAAAGGAGTGGCAAAAGTGTTGTCGCACACGCTGATCAGTCCCTTTCGGCGGGCGATCTCGGCCACTGCCGCCAGATCGACGAGCTTCAGCAGGGGGTTGGTGGGCGTCTCCACCCACACGAGGCGGGTATTGGGTCGAATCGCCCCCTCCAGCGCTTCCGGCCGGGTCAGGTCGACGAACGAGATCTCGTGCCCGGCCGAGCGCTTGCGCACGTTCTCGAGCAGCCGGTAGGTGCCGCCATAAAGGTCGTGCATGGCAATGATGTGCGAGCCGGCATCGAGCAGCTCCAGCACGGTGGAGCTGGCCGCCATTCCGCTCGCGAACGCGAGCGCCGAGCCGCCGCCCTCGAGGTTGCGGAGCGCGGCCTGCAGCGCATCGCGCGTAGGGTTGCGAGTACGCGAATAATCATAGCCCTTGTGCACGCCCGGGCTCGATTGCACATACGTCGAGGTGGCGTAGATCGGGGGCATCACGGCGCCGGTCAGGGGATCGGGCCGCTGGCCCCCATGAACGGCTCGGGTGGCGAAACGAAGTTGCTTGTCGGTCATCGGACCCTCAGGTTCTGCGGCGCAGCCAATTGAGCAGATCGATACGGGTGACCAGCCCCTGGAACTCGCCATTCATCATCACGATCGCCACCATGCCGCGGTTGAAGATCTCCATGAGCTGTTGCACCGGAGCATCGACGGGCACGGTGACCAGGTGGCTTTCCATGGCGGCGGTGACCGGCTCGTTGAAATGCTTGGGGTTCGAGAACACCTCGAGAAGGATGTCTTCCTCGTCGACGATGCCGACGATGCGGCCGTTCTGCATCACGGGCACCTGCGAGACGTCGTAGAGCTTCATACGGCGGTACGCCGCCATGACAGGCTCCGAGGCATCCACCGTCACCGCCGCGCGCTCCCAGTGCCGCCGGGCAATGAGATCCCGCAAGTCGCCGAGGCGCTCGCGCTCGAGGAACCCCTGGTCCAGCATCCAGTAGTCGTTGTAGACCTTGGATAGATATTTGTTGCCGCTGTCGCAGACCAGCGTGACGACGCGCTTCGGCTTCGTCTGCTCGCGACAATAGCGCAGAGCCGCCGCGAGCAGTGTGCCGGTGGACGTCCCCGCGAGTATGCCCTCTTTGGCCAGCAGCTCCCGGCAGGTCTTGAACGACTCCGCATCGGGAATCGTATATGCCGACCTGACACGGGCGAAATCGGCCACAGGCGGCACGTAGTCGCCGCCAATGCCCTCGACGAGCCAGCTGCCGTGGTCCTTCGGCATCTTACCGGTCTTCGCGTACTCGGCGAGCACCGATCCCGCCGGGTCGGCCAACACGACCTCGACTTGCGGCGCCACACGGGCGAAATACCGTGATATTCCGGTAAGCGTGCCGCCCGTCCCGACGCCGCAGACGACGGCATCGACGCGATGCTGCATCTGCTTCCAGATCTCCGGCGCGGTGGTCTCCTCGTGCGCCCGGGGATTGGCGGGATTGCCGAACTGATCGACGAAGAATGAGTTGGGTGTCTCACGCGCGAGACGCTCCGCCACATCACGGTAGTATTCCGGGTGACCTTTGCTGACATCGGAGCGGGTGAGCATCACCTCGGCGCCCATCGCCTTCAGGTGGAAGATCTTCTCCTGGCTCATCTTGTCGGGAATGACGAGCAGCAGCCGGTAGCCTTTCTGTGCTGCCACCAGAGCGAGGCCGAGGCCGGTGTTGCCCGCCGTCGCCTCGATCAGCGTACCGCCGGGAGGCAGCCGGCCGTCGCGCTCGGCGGCCTCGATGAGATAGAGGCCGACGCGATCCTTGATCGAGCCGCCGGGGTTCTGGTTCTCGAGCTTGAGAAAGAGCCGGCACGGGCCGGTCTCGAGGCGGGAGACGGCGACGAGCGGCGTATGGCCGATCAGCTGCAGGATATTGCTGTAGGACTGCGGCGACATGGGAACCCTCGTCTACTGGCTCAAAGACGCCTGCGGCGCGTTGCTCGGCCCATCCTAGTTCCCCATCGACCAGCGGTCGACCCCGAAACGATGAAGCGGCACGACCCCGGTGACCAGGCACACGGACGTGCCCCGCCGCCGCAGGTGGCGGGCGTTGAGGCAAAAAACCGCGCTTTTTGCCTCAACGGCGCTGGGCCGGGCAGGGTGCCCGGATCCAGCGCTTCATACTAGGGCCTCGCCCCTTCGGGGCCGCTTCGCGTCCAAAATCGCTCCCGGCGATTTTGCGAGCGGCCATCTGCCTTGCCTGGTCGACCTCGCGGGCCAAAGGCGGCTTTGGCCCGCTTACTGGCTGGCTTTCGGTCAATCGCCGATTGTACGCCACACCTGTGCCGACCCAAGCCATCCGTGACTCCCGGTTGCGGGTGCTGTATCGCGGCAGAGCGCGCTCGAACGTCGCCGCGTAACCATATTTCCGATAAAATCGGCTTGTCCGCGAGTGGATCCCGCTCGCCCCACTCACCCCCTCTCGAGACTCCATGTCGACACCGGTGACGGAATGACCGACGCCTCCCCCAATGCCATTCTCGTGCGCGGCGCGCGCCAGAACAACCTGAAGAACCTCGACCTCGACATTCCGCTCGGCCAGCTCCTCGTGGTGACAGGCGTATCAGGCTCCGGGAAGTCCTCGCTCGTCTTCGATACGCTGTATGCCGAAGGTCAGCGGCGTTACGTCGAGACTTTCTCCCCCTACGCGCGGCAGTTTCTCGACCGCATGGACAAGCCGCAGGTGGATTCGATAGCCGGCATTCCACCGGCTATCGCCATCGATCAAACCAACCCCGTGCGCACGTCGCGCTCCACCGTGGGCACGATGACAGAGCTCAACGATCATCTGAAGCTGTTGTTCGCGCGTGCGGCGAGCCTTTACTGCGCGTGTTGCGGCCGCCCTGTGAAGCGTGACACCCCCGAGAGCATTTACAGCGACCTGCGGGAGCGCGCGGCGGCCTGGGGCGGGAGCCGGGAGGCCGCGGGCGATCCAAGGCTGCTGCTCACCTTTCCCGTTGCCGTACCCGAGAGTTTCCAGGAAGGCGAGATCCGGGCGCTCCTCGAGCGGCAGGGCTACACCAGATTTTTCGAGCGCCCGGGCGGCTCATCCGTGCCCAACCCTCCTTCCGAGCGGTCATCCAACGTGACCGCTGATGCGCAGCGCCCCGCGTCGAGGCACGGAGGCTCCGCTGCGCGCGGCAAGCGAGGCCGGCCGGCGCGCTCCTCTGCGGGCACCGCAATCGTGCTGGAGGTCGTTCAGGATCGGTTCCGCGCCGGCCAGACGGAGCGAGGACGCGTGCTCGAATCGCTCGAGACCGCGTTGCGGGTAGGCCGTGGGCGCGCCGACGTGCAGGTCGTCGACGACAGCGACCCGCCGCGGCCGCTCGCGACGTGGCGCTACTCCAGTGCGCTGCACTGTGCGGAGTGCGACCGCGCATACCAGGAGCCCACCCCCAGCCTCTTCTCGTTCAACTCGCCGGTCGGCGCCTGCGACGCCTGCCGCGGTTTCGGCCGAACCATCGGAATCGACTATGGGCTCGTGATTCCTGATGAGACCCGCTCCCTTCGGGGCGGCGCCGTGAAGCCCTGGCAGACCAAGTCGTATGTGGAGTGTCAGGAGGACATGGAGAAGTTCGCGAGAAAGCGCGGCATACCGCTCGACGTCCCCTGGCGCGAGCTCAAGGCCGAGCATCGCCGCTGGGTGATCGAGGGCGAAGGCGGCTGGAACAAGGGCGTCTGGTACGGCGCGAAGCGCTTCTTCGCCTGGCTCGAGAGCCGATCCTACAAAATGCACGTGCGAGTGCTCCTTTCCCGTTACCGTGCCTATACGCCCTGCGAGGCCTGCGGCGGCGCGCGGTTGAAGACCCAGGGACTGCTCTGGCGCGTCGGTGATCGCGTGCTCGCGGACATGGCGCTGGGCGACACCGCGCGATTCCAGCCCCGCGGGGTCGAATGGAGCGAGCAGACCTTGCGCGGCCTCCCGGGCCTCTCCATTCACGATGTGATGCTGCTGCCCCTCGAGCGCGCGTGCGAGTTCTTCCGCCGGCTCGAGCTGCCGCCGCCGCTCGATGAGGCGACGGATCTTCTCCTCGGGGAGATCCGCGGCCGCTTCAGCTACCTTGCCGATGTCGGGCTCGGTTATCTCACCCTCGATCGCCAGTCGCGCACCCTCTCGGGTGGCGAGGTGCAGCGGATCAACCTGACGACCGCGCTCGGCACCTCGCTCGTTAACACGCTCTTCGTGCTGGATGAACCTTCGATCGGACTGCATCCACGCGACATGCAGCGCGTCATTACCGTGATGAAGCGCCTCCGGGACGCCGGCAACTCCCTGCTGGTCGTGGAGCACGATCCGCAGATCATGCTGGAGGCGGACCGCATCCTCGATATGGGACCGGGCGCGGGGGAGCGCGGCGGAGAGGTGGTCTTCTTCGGCACTCCGAGGGAGATTCGCCGGGACCCTCATTCGGTCACCGGAGAGTACCTCAGCGGCAAGCGGCGCGTCGGAACCGATCAGCCCCCGGCGCGTCTCGCGCCTTCGTCAGGGCGCGAATCAGAGGCGTTCGGTGCCGCGGCTCCTGCGTCCCGCGGCGAGGTGATCGCCGAAGCCCGCTCCAATCGCTGGCTGGAGCTGCGCGGAGCGCAGCAGCACAACCTGAAGGGCATCGATGTCCGCATACCGCTGAAGCGCCTCGTCTGCGTCACCGGTGTCTCCGGCTCCGGCAAATCCACACTGATCGAGGATGTGCTGTACCCGGCGCTCCTCAAGTATCACGGTACGTCCGGGGTCCGACCCGGCCTGCCGACCGGGGCCCCGGGCCTCCTCTCCGGGCTCGCGGGCGCGGAGCTCCTCGACGATGTAGTCATGGTCGATCAGAGCGCCATCGGCCGCACCACCCGATCCAACCCGGCAAGTTACGTCGGCGCCTTCGATGCCATTCGCAACCTCTTCGCGGCCGAGCCCGCCGCGCAGGAGCGCAAGTACACCGCCGGCACCTTCAGTTTCAACTCCGGCAACGGCCGCTGCCCGACCTGCAACGGCAACGGCTTCGAGCGCGTCGAGATGCAGTTCCTCTCGGACGTCTACCTGCGCTGCCCCGATTGCAACGGCCGGCGTTATCGCGACGAAGTTCTTGAAATCAAGCGTGAGGGACCGAACGGCCGACGCGCCAGCATCGCCGATGTCCTGGAGATGACCGTCACCGAGGCACTCGAGTTCTTTCGCGACTCCCGTGAGGTCGGGGCGCGCCTTGCGCCTCTCTCCGACGTGGGCCTCGAGTACGTAACGCTCGGACAACCGGTGCCTACGCTCTCGGGCGGCGAGGCACAGCGCCTGAAGCTGGCAGGACACCTCGCCGAGGCAGGCTCGGTGCTCTCGAGCACCACTCACAAAGGCAAGCTCTTTCTCTTCGACGAGCCTACCACCGGATTGCACTTCCAGGACGTGGCGAAGCTGCTCACCGCCTTCCGCAAGCTCCTCGCGGCCGGCCATTCCCTGCTCGTCATCGAGCACAACCTCGATGTCATCCACGCCTCCGACTGGATCATCGACCTCGGCCCCGAGGGTGGCGAGCACGGCGGGAGCATCGTCTGCGTCGGCACGCCGGAGGAGGTGCGCGCGCGCACGGACTCGCACACGGGCCGTGCGCTGGCGGAATACGACCGCGCACTGACCGGCGCCGAACCCGCGGGGGTCGCGGAGCTTCCCGAGGCGTATCGTCATGCGGCGTGCGAAAGCAAATCATTGAGCGGCCCAGGGCCGCTCCCTGGGCCGCGGGATAAAAGGCAGTCAAGGGGCTGGCCGGCCGACACAATCGCCGGGAGCGATTTTGGACGGCGAAGCCGGCCCGGAGGGCTCGGCGCTGGATGCGCCGAGCAACCGCCGCAGGCGACTTCGGCCCAATGGAAGAACAGCAACAGCCGAGCGGGTGACTCGGTGGTCATTCACAACGCGCGCGAGCACAACCTGAAGAGCATCGACGTGCGGATCCCGAGGGACCGGCTCACGGTCGTTACCGGGGTGTCGGGCTCCGGAAAGTCGACTCTCGCGTTCGACATTCTCTTCAACGAAGGCCAGCGACGGTACCTCGAGTCGTTGAACGCGTACGCGCGCCAATTCGTCCAGCCCGCCGCGCGGCCTGACGTGGATGCGATATTCGGAATTCCACCGACAGTCGCGATAGAGCAGCGCACGAGCCGGGGCGGCCGCAAGAGCACCGTGGCCACCCTGACGGAGATCCATCATTTCCTGCGGCTTCTCTACGTGAAGCTGGCGACCCAGTTCTGCCCCGATTGCAACATCGCGATCGAGACGCAGGGCGCCGCCTCGATCGCCGCCCGGCTGCTGCGTGAGCATCGGGGCTCGCGGATCGCACTCCTCGCTCCCCTGGTCATTGCGCGCAAGGGCTACTACACCGACCTTGCCAAATGGGCCGCGAAGAAGGGCTTCAAGACACTGCGCGTCGATGGTGCCAGTCTGTCCACGGCCCAGTGGCCGCGGCTCTCGCGTTTCAAGGAGCATACGATCGAGCTCCCGGTCGCGCAGATCGATGTCGGTGTAAGGACCGACACCGCGCTGCACCAGGCGCTCGCCCGTGCGCTCGACTTCGGCAAGGGCCTGGTTCATGTGTTGGGAGCGAAGTCGGACCGGCCGACGGTCTTCTCGACGAAGCGCGCCTGCCCCTCCTGCGGGCGCAGCTTCGCCGAGCTCGATCCGCGTTTTTTCTCGTACAACTCCAAGCACGGCTGGTGCGAGAGCTGCCATGGGATCGGCCTGGAAGTCCCCGCGGCCGAGGAGGGCTCGGCCGAAGGCGAGGATTCGGGCGATTGGGACGATGAGGCTCCCGAGATCTGCCACAGCTGCGCCGGCAAGCGGTTGAATCCGGTCGCCCTGAGCGTGCGCTTCCGCGAGCGTTCCATCGCCGATCTGGGGGCCGATTCGGTCGCGCAGGCGGCGGAGTTCTTCCGCCGGCTGAAGCTCGCTCCCCGGGAGCAGCAGATCGCGCGCGACCTGCTCGCGGAGCTACGGGCGCGTCTGAAGTTCCTCGATCGGGTCGGGCTCGGTTACCTGCAACTCGATCGCGCCGCGCCCACGCTCTCGGGCGGCGAGGCTCAACGCATCCGGCTCGCCGCGCAGCTCGGCTCCAACCTGCAGGGGGTGTGTTACGTCCTCGACGAGCCGACGATCGGGCTGCACCCGCGCGACAACGCGATTCTGCTCGACTCGCTTGCGGAGCTCTCGAGCCATCGCAACACGCTCGTCGTGGTGGAGCACGACGAGGAGACGATTCGCCGGGCCGACCACGTGCTCGATCTCGGCCCGGGCGCGGGGGTGCTCGGCGGCGAGGTGGTGGCCGAGGGCACGGTGAAGGATCTCATCGCCAACCCGCGATCGATCACCGGGCGCTTCCTGCGCCAGCCGCTGCGACACCCGGCGCAGCCGCATCGACCCGTCGATGCGCGCACGCCGTGTCTGAAGCTGGAGCACGTATTCCTGCACAATGTCAGGGGCGCCGACGTGCGCATTCCGCTCGGCAGGCTGGTGGTGATCACCGGAGTCTCAGGTTCCGGGAAGTCGACCGTGGCGCGCGACGTGCTCTTCGCCAACCTGCGCCGGCAGCTCGGCGATGCGTCCCGGGCGCAGCCCGCCGCGGCAAAAGGCGATCTCAGGCGCTCCTCCCGCGGGAACCGCAGGCAGGCTCCGCGCAGGCGCCGGGCGAGCGTACCGGAGCTCATCGGCTGCTCCGGCCTGCGGGGGCTCGATCACGTGGACCGCGTGCTGGAGGTGGACCAGACGCCGATCGGCAAGACTCCACGGTCGTGCCCTGCCACCTACATCGGCCTCTGGGACGACATCCGGCGCATCTTCGCCGCCACTACCGAGGCACGGTTGCGTGGCTATACCGCGAGCCGTTTTTCCTTCAACACCGCGGGCGGCCGCTGCGAGGCCTGTGAGGGCCAGGGAGTAAAGACCATCGAAATGAGCTTTCTGCCGGATGTGAAGGTGCTGTGCGACGTCTGCGGCGGCCGGCGGTTCAACTCCGAGACGCTGTCGGTTTTGTGGCGAGAGAAGAGCATCGGCGACGTCCTCGGGATGGACGTGGACGAGGCGGTCGGGTTCTTCAGTTCTCACTCCCGGCTTCACCACGCTCTGAAGCTGCTCCAGGACGTCGGGCTCGGGTACCTCACCCTCGGCCAGCAGAGCCCTACGCTCTCGGGTGGCGAGGCGCAGCGCATCAAGCTGGTCGCCGAGCTCGCCAAAGTTCGGACGGAGGCTCAAAGCCCAAAGCACACGCTGTACGTGCTGGATGAGCCGACCGTCGGTCTGCACATGGCCGATGTCGAGAAGCTGATCCACGTGCTGCACCGGCTGGTCGCGGCTGGCAATACAGCAGTCGTGGTCGAGCACAACCTCGACGTCATGGCGGAGGCGGACTGGATCATGGACATGGGACCCGAGGCCGGCGAGGGAGGCGGACGCATCGTGGCGCAGGGCACCCCCGGCGAAGTGGCGCGGCGCAAGCGCGATTCTCATACCGGCCGCGCGCTGGAGTCATTTCTCAAGGACCGGGTCGGCTGAGAGGGGCATAATTCGCCGCCATGCGATCCTCCGATCTCAGCTGCTGGAAGTGCGGCACCTCGCTGGCCCCGCTGACGCTGCCGCTGCGCCGGCTGGAGGAATGTCCCAAGTGCCGGGCGGAGCTGCACGTGTGCCGGATGTGCGTCGACTACGATATCGGGGTCGCCAAGCATTGCCGCGAGCCCACGGCCGAGGAAGTCCGCGATAAGACGCGCGCGAATTTCTGTGATTTCTTCAAGCCGCGGCCAGGCGCCTACGTCGCGCCCAACACCGCCGAGGTGGATCGCACCCGGGCGGAGCTCGAGAAGCTGTTCAAGTAGATCGGCCAGCCTTCTTGCGAGACTCGACCCCGCGGCCGCCAGCGGGTCGGCTCCTCCTGATCCGCCGGGCTCGAAGCGGCGGCCTCGGGCCGCTCGATCAGTGCTTGTTGACGAGCCCGGTCAGGACTTGCGGACCCGCTCGCTCAGCCGCTCGAGCAGCCGTGAGAACGGGGTGTTTTTCTGGATCTCGACGCGCAGATGCCGCACGCCGGTATCGCTCAGCGTATCGCCATTGGCATTCTCGATGGCCAGATCGTTCGCGCCGAGGATCTCGAGAGTCTCCTCCAGTGTCTGCGGGGTGCGGCGCTCGCGCGCGCCGACTTTGGCGCCGCCCTTGCGGACGTTGCGTGCGGGCGCGAGCGGCTCGGGCGAGGGGGCGGCGCGCGGCGTCTCCTCGGAATCGATGAGCTTGAATTCGCTGTCTTCCCGCTCGCGCCGCTTGGGCGGCGAGCCGAGGCCGGAAAATCGCCGGTTGTCCTCGGTAGCGCGCTCGCGCTCCTGCGGGCTCACCGGCACCACGGCGACGGAGTTGAACTCCGAGCGCACGTAGTAGGCCACCTGCTTGGCCGAGATCGCATCGGTGAAAAACCCGAGTCGCAAGCCGTACCACTTGCGTCCCTCCCGACTACCCTCGACGCAGTAAAGGGTATAGGCGCTGAAGATCGCGAGCGGCGGCACCTTGTCGAGCTCCACCGGCTGCACGGACCACTGCAGCTGTACCGCGAAGGAGACCGGCTCATCGTGGGAAACCGCTTCCTTGAGCGCGCGCCGTGTGCCCGTATCGTCGGGCTTGAGCAGCGAAATGCCCGACTCGACGGCGGCTTCGACCTGCGGCGCTGGCCGGGCGCGAGCTGCCCCATCCTCGTTCCGCCGCGTCTCCAGAAATCGCAGCACCTGGGTGTCCGTAAGTGCGCTCTCATCGACTCCCTCACTCGCGCCGACAATGACGGGCATGAGACGCGTCTCGCCCGTAGCATCCTCGGGCGCATCGAGCGCGGCCAGCACTTCCTTCACGTTGGAATCGGCAAAGATCGGCTTCTTCTCGGGACGCTGAGCGACGGAGGACGCGGCCCGCAGTGGCGGTTTGGCCGCTGCCGTCACCGTCGCGGCTCTCCCATGCGTGAGCGGTGCGGCCAACGAGGTCGGAGCCACGGGTTTGGCACCAGCGGCCTTTGTGCCCGGGCGCAGGCCGCTCGCTGGAGGGGCGGCGGTCTGAGGCTTCGGAGGCGGTGATCCGGTAGCCTTCGCCGTTCGCAAAGCAACCGGACTTTGCGTGGGAGCGCGGGCGGCCGCGGGCGCCACGGCGCGCGCTACCCCGGCGGCCACCGCAGTGCGCTTGGCAGCCTGTTGTCCCACAGCCTTCACCGGATGTGGAGCGGCGGTGGCCTGTGCGGTTCCCGCCATGACCGAAGACGTCGGGGGATCCGCGGGCTCGGCTGCAGGCGGATGCAGGGTGGGAACCACCCTGGGGACTTTGGGCTCCACCGCGGACGGGAGACTCTGCGGCCTGGCTTCAGGCGGCACCGTGGATGTTGGATTCGGCGCCGCCGCGGAATCGACGTTCTTTTGCGGACCGACCGCATGACGCGCTTGCGCCGCGGCTGCCGCGCTCGCGCGGGCCCGCAGCTTCTTTCCGGGCGCTTCGCCTGCCCACGCGCCAGGATAGATATCCCGTACGAGGCTCAGCCATTCCTCCGCTTCCGCCAGGCTGGCGAAGAATCCCATGTGAAGACGGAAGCGCTCGCGTCCCTCCTCGAAGCGGCGGCTTACGAAGAAGGTGAAGCGCTTGAGCTCGGGCAGATCCGTCTGTGCCAGCGCCATCGGCGTCGTCGAGGAGCACAAATTGAGGACGAACGAGTCTGTCTCTGCGGCGGGTGCCGCCGGATGGTCTGCGTCCGCCACGGCGGGCGCCAGATTTGCCGTTGGTGTCATAAATTCCCCGGACAGTCCGTCGGCCACCGGCGAGCAGGCGCGGCTCGAAGAACCGAGGGGAATGCGATCGACCGCGCTGACGCGCGATCGTGGCAGCCCCGCCGTCTTAGGAACCGTCCTTTAGACCGGTGGCTTTGCGTCCCCGCCTTTCGACGGGTTTGCCCTTGTCACTGCCCCCAAGTGTCGAAGCGACGCCTCGCCGAGTCAAGAGCCGCAAGTGTGGCGCGGCTCTCAGCTGGTATTTCTACCTGGGCGCGCGGAGATCTTTTACGGCCACGTCCCCGCTTATGTAATGACTCGGAGCGGGATATGTAATGCCGCTACGGTGTGGCTGGAGCCATTGCGGCGGGCCTGCGCGGCTTCAGTTGCCCGAGAGCACAGATTCCCGCATACGTGTAACGCTGCGTCCCTCGGCGCCCCGATCGTAACGTCCCGACCATGGCGGCCGCCGCAGTCCCGACCGGGATGCCACGGCGCACCGCGCGCGCGCCGACGAGGAATGGATTGATGAGCGGCATCACGGCGCGTCTCATTAGATCGGTCGGCCGCATCGCGCGCGGCCAGCCGAGCACCATCGCGGGCTGCAGGATGTCGAGCGCGCCGAATCCGATCGCGGCCAATGTCTTCTCGAGCTCGCCTTTGGCGCGAAGATATCCCGTGTTTGCCGCGCTATCCGCCCCCGCGGCGGAAACGACGACGAACCGCGCCGCCCCCGCAGCCTTCGCCGCGCGTGCAAAAGCCAACGTGTAGCCGAGATCGACTCGACGAATCGCTTCCTCCTCGCCGTTTTCTCGCTCGGCGAGGCTCGCGCCCAGACAGCAGATGGCCACCTGACACCGCGATCCGGCCAATTGCCGCTCCAGATGATCGAACCGCACGATCCGGTTGGCCAGGCGCGGGTGCTCGCGCCGCAGCGGTCTACGAGTGACGGCGAGCACGCGTGCAACCTCTGGCGCATCGAGCAATGCCTCGAGGACGCGCGCACCCACGAAGCCGCTCGCGCCGGCGAGGAGCACTACGACGGAATCCGTATCGGCCATCCGGCCTTCTTAGCTCCGATGCCCGGCGGCACACAAGCTTCCGGCCCCGCCTCGTTCGGACGACGTGAGACCGGTCACGCCCCAAGGCGGCGAATCGTGATGCCAGGCACACGAGGTGCCCCGCCATGGCAGGTGAGGATCAAATGTGCTCCGAGCAGCTCACGGTGATCGTGACGCTCTGTTGGCCCGGCTCGACCGTGAATTCCTGATGCACTGCGCGATAGCCGTCACGAGTGCCGATGACCGTGTAGGTCCCGGGTTTTAGCCGTATCTGCCGTCTGCCGAACTTGCCGAATACACCGATGCTCGGAATGGTCACTTGCGTGGCTTTGTCCGAGATCAGGTTGAGCAACACCGGCCGATCGAGCTGCGGCAGAAGCTCCCCGACCCGCTCGACTTGCGATTGCAGCACCGGGCCGGACGGGGTCTGCTCGCGTGCCTCCTGCAGGAGTGCCATGGCCTCGTCCCGCACGGACTGCAGGGCGATCCGGCTAGGATGATCGATGATCCGCTGCAGCGATGCGGAGAGCCGCGCCCGCGCCTCGTCCCGGGTTTTCCCCCGCTCGGCAAAGGCCAGCGACGGGTCCACGCGCAGAATGGCATCGTATGCCGCGACGGCCTGGTTCCAGTGCTCCTGCGCTTCGAGATTCGCGGCACGCTGACCCAGTGCCGCGACCCGGCTCGCCTGCATCGCCGCCCTGACCCGCTGCAGTCCCTCGGTGGCCTCTGCTCCCCCGGGCCGGAAGGCGAGCGCCTGTTTGAAATCCCCCTGCGCTTCCCTCAGCCTGCCACCGCCGAGCGCGGCAAACCCCGCCCCGACCGCGCGCGCGTAACTGTCATCGCCGAAGGCGGCGTTGACGCGCGCCAATCCCTGCTTCGCCACGGGGTCGTCGGGATCGAGCGCCAGCGCCTGACTGAAATCCTGCGCGGCTCGCGAGTAGTCTTGCGCCGCCTCCGCTCTGCGCGCATCGGCGAAGAGCGGCAGCAGCCCGTTGAGCAGGCGCGCCCGCCGCGCGCCATCGATGGCACGCCGGCTGTTGGGATCGATGCGCCGAGCGAGCGCGAATGCCTGACTCGCCCGCTCCTGATGACCCGCGACCATCGCGGCGCCTCCCGATTCGAGCTCCGCGGCCAGCGCCTGCGGCGCCTTCGCGGCGACGCTCGCCAGAAGCTGCTCCGCCCGCTTCATGTGCTGCAGAGCGATCGGGATGCCGCCGGCCGCGGCCGCGCCGCTCGATTCAGCGGCCTGCATCTGCGCCGCCGAGAATTCCGCCCCATCCCATGCGGCGGCCCCACGCGCCTCGAGGGCGGCCGCCCGCCTCTGGAAGTCCGCGCGATCGGCGCTCAGTCGGGCAAGCGCGGCGGGATCGGCCTGCGGCTTTGGAGCGTGAGCGGCCAATGCCGGCGCAGTTGCCGGCCGCGGCACGGCTACCGCGGCGATGCTCGCCAACAGCTTTTGCAGTTCGACGCGATCGTGCCGTGGCAGCCAGAAGAGCGCGGCCGCCGTGGCGCCGCAGATCAGCGCCGCTCCGCAGAGAAGCCCCGATACGAGGTACGGCCAGTGGCGCGCGCGCCCGCCGCTCGGCCGCGGAGTCGCTTGCCGGCGCCCCGGCGGAGGGGTCGCCCGGAGGGGCGGCTGGGACATTCCCAACTCGAAGGGAGTGCCCGGCGTGATGGGCTCGACAGGTAATCGGACAGGCTGGGTAAGCTGTTGGGCAGCACGCTGACGCGTCGACGCAGGGTACGCGGGCGGGGCAGGCATTCGCGTACCCGCGGGGGGCCCAGCGGGCGGATCGACCCGACCGACGCTCGCGGCTGGCGACTCCGGTGGCATCCCGCTGGGCGCGGGTGCCGGAGAGGGCTCACATTTTCGGCGGGCCGCCGGAGCCGGCGCGGGTGCTGCCGCGGGTACGGGGCGCCGCTCAGCCCTTTCATCCGCCGCATGCTTCGAAGTCGGGCGAATCTCGGAGCGGCCGACCGGCGGGGCCTTGACCGGAGCCGCGGAGGCGGCGGTCCGCGGCTCCGATGGCAGGTAGGCGGAGGGTCGGGCTGTGACCGGCTGAGGGCTGCCCGCTCCTTCAGCGTCGCTCGCTCCTTCAACGCTGCCCCCTCTTGCAGGAGGGCCAACAGATTCAGGGGCATCAGCTCCAGCCCCCTCCACGCCCTCCGGCGCGAAAGACAGCGTTGCGTTCAACGTCGAATCGAGCTCATCCATGGCCTGCTGCATGGAAGCGGGGCGCTCGGCGGACCGCTTGGCGAGCATGCGCATCACCAGCTCGCCGAGCTCAGGCGGGATCTGGCGGGTGGGCACGAGCTCCGGGACGGGCTGGGTCAGCGCTCGCCTGAGGTCGAAGTTGGGGTAGTACGGAGGGTGACCCGAGAGCAGCTCGTACGCGAGCGCGCCGAGACCATAAATGTCGTCTGCGGCGCTCGCAGGCTCCCCTCGAAGCTGCTCGGGGCTGGCCGTGAAGGGCGAATGCCCCGCGCCGCGCAGCTCCGCGGCGCCGGCACCGGCTAGCGGCAACAGGGCAGCGATGCCGAAGTCGGCGAGCTTCACGCGGCCGCGGCCGTCGAAGAGCACATTCCCTGGCTTCAGATCCCGGTGCACCACGCCGCGGGCATGTGCGTACTCGAGGGCTTCAGCCACTTCGAGCAGCACCGGCACGATCTCCAGATACCCTGCGCCCAGAAGCCGGCGCAGGTCCCCGCCCGCCGCAAGCTCCATCGGCAGCAGCACGACATCTCCGACTCGCTCGGGCTGGAGGACTTGCAGAATTCCGGGATGCTGCAGACGGCAGGAAATGGCGTGCTCTCTCTCGAGCGCCTCCCAGGCTGCTGGGTTGCGCGCCACGGAAGCGGCCAGGATCTTGAGAGCGATGTCGACGCCACGCGACTCGTCATGCGCCCTCCAGACCTCGCCCTGGCCTCCCGCACCGAGACGCTCTATCAGGGCGTAGTGGCCGAGCGTAGTCGGCCGAGGGGCTGCACGAAGCTGTGGCATGACCTCCACCTTAGCTGGTCTCGCTCGATCTCTCGCGAGTAATGTACTCGGACCTGCGCGCGATGCAGCAGTGCCGCTTCTGGTTCCTTTTTCGCGGCACACCTGCGGGACGCCCTCGGCTCCCGCAGGCGACTCTCCGCAAGCCCTTGAGATCCCGCCCGCGCTGGCTGCCCTATCTCCGAGGAACCCTCGCAAGGCTCAGTCCCTGCGCGCATCTTGGCCGTGAACCGAAGAGCGGGCTTGGCCTGCTGCGGAGCAAGAATCCTGCCCGAACTCGCTAGAGGTCCAGCACGAGCTGCGGGCCCTCGCGCTTCGGAGGCGGTGGCCGGAAGAGCCCGGTGTCCGCAGGCTGGTGCCTTCCACTCCCGAGGCCGAGCCGGCGGCAGGCGACCTGGAATCGACTGCGAAGCAGCTCCGCCAGCGGCCCGCTGCCGCACATGCGCCTGCCGAAGCTCGAGTCATAGTCCTTGCCGCCACGCATCTGCCGCACGAGCGACATCACATGCTCGGCGCGATCGGGACGATGCGCCGCCAGCCACTCCCGAAAAACGTCCTTTACCTCAAAGGGAAGGCGTAGCAGCACATACCCTGCCCAACGGGCGCCCGCGGCGGCCGCCGATTCCAGAATGGCCTCCATTTCGTGGTCGGTGAGCGCCGGAATGACCGGCGCGACCATCACCCCTGTTGGAATGCCCGCGTCATTCAGCCGCCTCACCGTCTCCAGCCTGGCGCGAGGCGAGGCCGCCTGTGGCTCCATGACTCGCTTCAGCTCAACGTCGAGCGTCGTAATGCTTACACCCACCCCCGCGAGCCCGTCCTTGGCCATGGCAGCCAACAAATCGAGATCCCGCAGCACGAGCGCGCTCTTGGTAATGATGGTCACCGGGTGCCGGCAGCGGGCGAGGACTTCCAAAATCTCGCGTGTCACCCGCATCCGCCGCTCGATCGGCTGATACGGATCCGTGTTGGCTCCCAGAGTGATCGGCTTGCAGACGTACCCCGGCTTCGCCAGCTCTTCCTCCAAAACGAGGCCCGCATCTCTCTTGTAGAACAGCCGGGTCTCGAAGTCCAAACCCGCCGATAGACCCACATAGGCGTGACTCGGCCGCGCGTAACAGTTGTGACTGATGACCCCGTTCGCGATGAAGTCTCCCGTTCCCGTCGTGATGTCATAGAGCCGCATAGTCCCGACGGGCTCGACGGATTTCACTCTCAGCGGCGCTTCGCTCTTGACCGCGTCGCCTTCGATATCCTGCTGCATTCCCTCGGCAAACTTTCCAGTCCCGATGAGCTTATGGTCTTCTGTCAGATATGGCCGCTGAAGACCGCCTCCCATTGCGCTGATGACGAACTTCCACCCTCGGTCGGTTAGGAATCTGTGATCGGCCCCAGCCACGATCTCCGTGGCGTCCTCGAGCACGACCCGATAGGCGGGTTTGATGACGCTCCAATGGTCCAGCACCCGGGTCTTCACGTACCGCCTCAAGGAGCCTTGCCGCGCCGTCCCATAAATCTCGCTACCCACGGTGACCTTTGCGATCGGCCTCGCGCTTCCATCGCCCATCAGGATCGGCGTATCTCCTCTGAGGCAATAGGGGCACGCGTGAGAACATCCCCGGTACGGATTGATCGACTGCTCGAACGGGATGTCGGGTGAATCGTTGCGCGCGATGACCGAGCGCGCGCGGTCGGGCTCGATGGAGGTCGGGACGAGCTCCGGGGTCTCCTCCCGGTACCAGCCGTCGTCGACGGTTTCGCGCTGATGGCGCTCGAAGCGCCCGGCGGGATTCGAGAGCGCGCCGTGACCTTTGAGCGGCGGGTTCCTGTCGCGCGAAGGGGCCATCCGTGGACTGTACATCCATCCAGGTTGGCGGTAAAGCGGTGCGTGCCGGACCATAATGATCGGAAACGCGGGTCCGAGCCCGCGCGGGAGGAGAACGTGAGCTTATCAGGAGAGCAGTCAGGCTACGGCGGAGCCGCAACGAAGGACGAGCGCAACATGGCGATGCTCGCGCATCTATCCGCCTTCGCCGGTCTCATCGTGCCGATTCTCGGCCACATTGGCGGGCCACTCATCGTTTGGGCGGTTCAGCGCGAGAAATCCGCTTTCGTCGCCGAGCAGTCGCGGGAAGCGCTCAATTTCAACATCACGGTGGTGCTCGCCGGGATCGTTTGCGGCGTACTGATCTTCGTCGGCATCGGCATCCTTCTCAGCGTGCTCCTGGCCATCGGCTGGTTCGTCGGCACGATCCTGGGCGCGGTGCGTGCCGCCGAAGGCCAGCACTTCCGCCACCGCTTCGCGCTGAGGCTAGTGAATTAAAATCGCGTGAGGCCCCGGGGACTGGCCTGACAGCCCCTGGGATAGTCACGGTCCCGCTCAGACCGCATCCTTCAACTGCACGGCGGGATTGGCCAGCTTCTCGAGATTCGGCCGCGCGCGCGCCGCGATCAGCTTGCGTGCCGCCATCTGATCCTTGGGGCTGTTGACGGTATCGACAGCGATCAGCTCGCCGCCACGCAGGTAACACGCGCAAAAGGCCCGGGTCGCAGGGTCACCGCGCATCACGACCGTGTCATACCCCTGGCCGACGCCGATGATGATCAGCTTGAGGTCGTACTGATCCGACCAGAACCAAGGCACCTTGTGGTGCACGGTGTCGATGCCGAGCATGTTGAGAGCCACGCTCGCGCCCTGCTCGAAGGCATTGTCGACCGACTCCAGCCGCAGCCGTCTGCCGTAATGCACGCTGGGATGGCTCGTGCAATCTCCGGCAGCATAGATCTCTGGATCGGAGGTCCGGCAGTGGTCGTCGACGACTACCCCGTTCTCACACACGAGCCCGGACGCGACAGCCAGCCCGTCGGCCGGAAGGACTCCGCAGCCTACGACTACGCAGTCCGCGGCATGCTCCTCGCCGTCATCCGTGACAACCGCGCCCACGCGTCCGCAGCCCGGTGCCGCCGCCAAGGCGCGCACCTTCGAGTTACATAGGATCCGCACCCCGTGGCGCGCATGCTCGGCCTCGTAAAACGAGGAGACCTGCGGGCAGACGACCCGGTTCATGACGCGGTCCGCCATCTCGAGGACGGTAACCTCCAAGCCAAGCTCCCGTGCAGTGGCTGCCACCTCGAGCCCGATATACCCGCCCCCCACGATGACCAGGCGCTTGCCAGGCGCCCAGTCGGCACGGATACGCTCTACATCCGCGATGGTCCGTAAAAAGTGTACGCCTTCAAGGCCACCACCCGGCGCGGCAAGCGGCCGCGGCCGGCTACCGGTGGCGACAAGCAGGGCGTCGTACGCGACGCTTGAGCCGTCGTCGAGCCGCAAACGCTGATCGCCACGCGAAATCTCCTCGACTCGGCGTCCCAGCCGGGTCTCGACCGAATGGGACTCGTAGAAATTTTGCGGCCGCAGAAGCAGCCGATCCCGCTCCATCGCGCCAGCCAGGTACTTCTTGGAGAGCGGCGGGCGCTGATACGGCAGCCACGGCTCCTCGCCGATGAGGACGATCTTGCCTTCGAAGCCTTTGCGTCGCAATGTATCTATGGTTTGCACGGCCGCCTGGCCGGCACCTGCAATGACAATTCGCTCGTACATCGGCGCGAAGCTTAACGTATTGCTCCCCCGCCTCGCATCCTGCACCAGCTGCGCACGCGAGGCCGGCTCCATTGCGCCATAATGGTGCGCAGTGGGTGCCAGCCATCGCGCCGGGCTGCTGGAACTCGGGCGCTGAGTATTCCCCTGCTGGCATGAAAGCTGCAAAATCGCACCTGCCGCGAACTCGGCAGCCGGCCTTTTAAAGACTAAGCACAGACACTCGACGGAGAGCTCGCACATGAAACTGGTCACCGCCATCATTAAACCGTTCAAGCTCGACGACGTGCGCGCTGCGCTGTCCGATATCGGCGTCTCGGGTATGACGGTGACGGAGGTCAAGGGGTTCGGACGACAACGCGGGCACACAGAGTTGTATCGCGGCGCGGAGTACGTGGTGGACTTCGTGCCGAAGACACACATCGAGGTAGCCGTGCGCGGCGATCTGGTGGATCAGGTCGTCGAAGCCATCTTGAAATCGGCCAAGACCGGTAAAGTTGGCGACGGCAAGATCTTCATCACCGACATCCAGCGCGTCATCCGTATCCGCACCGGCGAGACGGACGACGCGGCGCTTTAGACATTGGCGCAAATCGCTCCCGGCGATTTGCGCGGCCAGCCGAATAACTCTTTTGCGCTCGCGGGCCAGGAACGGCCCTGGCCCGCTCAATCAGTTGCTTTTGTACGGGGCTCGCCGAAGGGGTGCGGGAGGCCCTGGCCCGCTCAATCACGTGCTTTGGTACGGGGGCTCGCCGAGGGGGTGCGGGAGGTCCTGGCCCGCTCAATCACGTGCTTTGGTACGGGGGACTGGCCGAAGGGGTGCAGAGGCGATTCTGGGGCCGAGTGGCGGCGCACGATGTGAGCTTGACGTGCTGACGGCAGGCGGGTAATTCAGGCGCATGGCGAGAGCTATTCGCTTTCACGAGTACGGCGGGCCTGAGGTCCTTCGGATGGAGGACCTCGACCCTGGCCGGCCGGAGCCTGGCGAGGCGCAGGTACGGCACACGGCCATTGGGCTCAACTACATCGATGTCTATGATCGGACGGGGCTTTACGCGGGGGAGCTGCCGAGCGGCTTGGGACGCGAGGCCGCGGGCGTCATCACGGCGCTCGGGCGCAAGGTCCACGGCTTCAAGGTAGGTGACCGCGTTGCCTATGTGCACTCGCGGCCGGGCGCTTACTGTGAGGTGCGCAATCTGCCGGCGGATCGGCTGGTGAAAGTACCGCGTGGCATTTCCGACGAGGAAGCGGCCGCGCTGATGCTGAAAGGTCTCACAGCGCATTACTTGCTGCGCCGAGTGTATCGTGTCGCCCGCGGCGACGCCGTTCTCGTGCACGCTGCGGCGGGCGGCGTGGGCCTGCTTCTCTGCCAGTGGGCCAAGACGCTCGGCGCAAAGGTCATCGGGGTGGTCGGCAGCGATGCGAAAGCGGAGCTGGCTCGCCGCAACGGCTGCAAGCACGTGTTGATTCTCGGCCGCGACCCGCTGCCGAGTGAAGTCAGGAAGCTCACCAAGGGCGAAGGCGTGGCGGTCGTCTACGATTCAGTCGGCAAGGATACGTTCACGGACTCGCTCGACTGCCTGCGCCCACTCGGCATGATGGTGACCTATGGCAACGCATCGGGTCCACCTCCCCCGGTAAGCCCGCTGGAGCTCAGCAAGCGCGGCTCGCTCTTCCTGACACGTCCCACGCTCTTCGACTACATCGCCACGCGGGAGGCGCTGGCTGGCGCCGCGCGCGAGCTCTTCGCGGCGGTCAAGAGTCGCGCGATGCGCGTCAGGATCGGGCAGCGATACGCGCTGACGGATGCGGCGGAGGCTCATCGGGACCTCGAAGGACGCCGCACGACCGGGTCCACGGTATTGGTGCCGTAGACCGAACGCAAAGGAATGAGCGGCCCAGGGCCGCTCCCAGGGCCGCGGGATCGAAAAAGCCACCGGGTTGGCCGCTCAAAGCGCCGCAGGCGACTTTGAGCCAATAGGCAAACCTACGATGAAGCGCGCCCCGCGGCCCTCACCTTCGCTTTGGGCCTCCACCGCCCCGGAATGCAACTCTACGAGGTGACGGACGATCGCAAGCCCAAGACCTAGCCCGCCGTGGCGCCGGCTGATCGAGCCGTCCTCCTGCCGGAACCGCTCGAATACATGGGGCAGGAATTCCGGCTTGATGCCCTGGCCGGTATCCGCAACGCTGATCAGGACCTGATCGCCGCTCATCGCAAGCTCTACGTCGATCCGTCCGCCGGGCGGGGTGAACTTGATGGCGTTGGAGAGAAGGTTGCAGACGACCTGCTGCAGGCGCGCGAAATCGCCGCGCACTACGCCGGTCACCTCGCCCAGCACCGGCACGATCATGACTTCCTTGGCCTGAGCCGCCGGCTGCATCGTGGCGATCGCTCCTTCGATGGCGTGCCGTGGCACGACGTCGGCCAGCTCGAGGGCGATCTTGCCGGTCACGATGCGCGAGACATCGAGCAGATCTTCGATGAGGCGCTTCTGCGCGCGTGCGTTGCGCTCTATGGTCTCGAGCGCCCGGGCCTGAGTCGCCTCATCCAGGCGGCGAGTGCGCAGCAGCGTGATCCACCCGAAGATTGCATTGAGAGGAGTGCGCAACTCGTGCGACATGGTGGCCAGGAACTCGTCTTTCAGGCGGCTGAGCTCCTCGGCCTGGCCGCGCAGCAGCCTCTCGCGGCCGAGCAGCTCCTCGCGCTCATTCTCCGCCCGCAGGCGGTCCTCGATCTCGGCCCGCAGCCGCTGGTTGCTTCTTAGAAGCTCCGCGGTGCGCTCAGCAACGCGGGATTCCAGATCCCGGTTGGCACGCGCGAGCGCCATGCGGGTCAGATAAAGATCGAGGAATACCCCCACCTTGGCCCGCATGGCGGGGCCGACGACAGGCACCTGAACGTAATCGACGACGCCCAGCTCGTAGCCACGGGCGCGTTGCACGTCATCGGCGTAGGCGGTCACCAGGATGATCGGGGTATGCCGGCCGTTGCGATGTTGGCGCAGCAGCTCGGCGGTCTCGATCCCGTCCATCCCCGGCATGTTCACATCGAGGAGGATCACGGCGAACTCCCCCTCGAGCACGCGCCTCAGCGCTTCCTCCCCGGAGCTGGCCATGATCACCTCGGCCTGCAGGCCCTCGAGGATCGCGCCGTAGGCCAAGCGCTTCTCGGGCAGGTCATCGACGATCAGGATCCGCGCGCGCGGCGGCGAGGCAGCGCGCGGATCCGCGCCCGGGTCCGTATCGCTGATGGGTGACACGGCCGGTCCTGATTCGTGCGCCCCTCAGCGCACGACGCGCAGCGGGCGCGCGTTGCGTCCGATCCCGAGGGCGCCGCTGCGCACCACCTCGAGGAGCTCCGCGCCGTGGGTGAGATCGGCCGTGAAGCTTTCGATCTCCGCCTCGCTGGCCGTGAGCTCCACGATGAAGCCGTCGGGCGCCGGATCGAGCACGCGACCGCCCGTGCGCACGACGTAGCCGCGGATGGCATCGGTATCCGTCGGCCTGACCCGCAGCTTCAGCAGGACGAGCTCGCGCTCGAGGTGCTCCCCGGTGGTCATATCCTCGACATTCACCACGTCCACCAGCTTGTTGAGCTGATTGACGATCTGTTGCATGACCGCATCCGAGCCGGTGGTGACCAACGTGAGCCGCGAGACGGTCGGATCGTCCGTCGGCGCGACGGAGAGCGACTCGATGTTGTAGCCGCGGGTGGAGAAGAGGCCCGCGACCCGGCTCAGCGCACCGGCCTCGTTCTGCAGCAGAATGGCAATGATATGACGCATGCTCGCTCGGATGGCCCTGGCGGGCCCGGATAGGCAGGAATCGGCAGGGGAAGGATAAAGGATTGAGGGGGCCAGCGGCCATTGCGCACCGGCTTTCGTGCCGCAGACCGACCTGCTAGTCTCGCAAGATCGCCCCAATACGTCCAAGCCGATAGCAAGAGCTCCGCATGAGCGACACCGTCATCCAGCCCCGACCCATCGGGCATCCGCTCGCCGGCCAGACCATGTCCGGGGCGCGGATGATCGTTCAGGTGCTGGCCGATGAGGGCGTCGAGACCATCTTCGGCTATAGCGGAGGAGCCATTCTGCCGACGTACGACGCCGTGTTCCTGTACAACGAGGAGCAGAGGCAGCGCGGCGGCTCTCAAATTCCGCTGATCGTACCGGCGAACGAGCAGGGGGCGGGCTTCATGGCCGCGGGGTTCGCACGCGCCACCGGCCGGGTCGGGGTATGCCTCGTCACCTCGGGCCCCGGCGCGACCAATACCGTCACGCCCATCCGCGACTGCATGGCGGACTCGGTGCCGATCGTGGTGATCTGTGGGCAGGTCGCGCGCGCCTCGATCGGGACGGACGCTTTCCAGGAAGCACCCGTCGCGGCTTTGATGGGCTCCGTCGCCAAGCACGTTTTCCTCATCACCGATCCGGCGCGGCTCGAGGAGACGGTGCGCTCGGCCTTTGAGCTGGCGCGCACCGGCCGGCCCGGCCCGGTGGTCATCGATATCCCGAAGGACGTGCAGAACTGGGAAGGAGTCTTTCAGGGCACCGGCACCCTGTCCCTGCCCGGCTATCGCCGCCGGATGAAGGAGCTGGCCGACCAGGTTGTCGAGCCTCGCGACGCCGAGCGGTTCTTCCAGATGCTCGGTGAGGCGCATCGGCCCCTCATCTACGCGGGCGGCGGTGTGATCAACGCCGACGCCGCCGGCGCGCTCACGGATTTTGCCGCGACTTTCGATATTCCCGTCGTGACGACGCTGATGGGCATCGGCGCGATCGACACCACGCACCGGCTCTCGATGCGGATGCTCGGGATGCATGGCGCCGCCTTCGCCAACTACGCCGTTGATGACTGCGACTTCCTCATCGCCACCGGCGCCAGGTTCGACGACCGGGTGGCCGGCGTACCCGCCAAGTTCGCTCGTGGCGCGAAGCGGATCGCGCATCTCGACATCGATCGGGCGGAAATCAACAAGGTCAAGCGGGTGCAATGGGGCCACGTGGGCCTCCTCGGCGAGGCGCTGAGCGTGCTCACGGAGCACGGCCGCCGCACCGGATTCAAGCGCGATTATGGCGAGTGGCACGCGGCCCTCGCGGAGCTCAAGCGCGTCCACGCGATGGGCTACGACCGCGAGAGCCCACTCATACAGCCCTACTACGTCATCGAGGAAATCAACAGACACACCCGCGGCGAGGCGATCATCACCACCGGCGTCGGCCAGCACCAGATGTGGGCGGCGCAGTACTGCGATTTTCGCCGGCCTCGGCTCTGGCTGACGTCGGGCAGCATGGGGACCATGGGCTTCGGGCTCCCCGCGGCCATCGGCGCACAGCTTGCGCATCCGCGACGCCTCGTCGTGGACATCGACGGGGATTCGAGCATCCGCATGAACATCGGCGAGCTCGAGACCGTGACCACCTACGACCTGCCCATCAAGATCGTCGTGCTCAACAATTGCGGCGACGGCATGGTCAAGCAGTGGCAGAAGCTCTTCTTCAAGGGGCGCTTGTCGGCGAGCGACAAGTCGCTGCACAAGAAGGACTTCATTCGCGCCGCTCAGGCCGACGGGTTCCGCTATGCGGTGCGGCTCGACCGCAAAGAGGACGTGCCGCGCGTCATCGACGAGTTCATCCGCTTCGAGGGACCGGCATTCCTCGAGGTCATGATCGACCCCGATGCGGGCGTCTACCCGATGGTGGGTCCGGGCCAGAGCTACGAGGAGATGATCACCGGCGAGTTCATCGCCTCGCGTTACAAGGTGAGCATCAAGCCCCCCGGTCCGTCGGAAATGTTTTGAGGCGGGCGCGCCGTGAAGTACCTGCACACCATGGTACGCGTGACCAATCTCGAGGCGTCCCTGCGCTTCTATCGCGACGCGCTGGGTCTCGTGGAGGTGCGGCGCAAGGAACATCCTCAAGGCCGGTATACCCTGCTGTTCCTGGCGGCGCCCGACGATGAGTCGGCTCAGATCGAGCTGACGTTCAACTGGGATCCTGAGAGCTACACCGGCGGGCGCAATTTCGGCCATCTTGCGTACGCGGTCGAAGACATCTACGCCGCCTGCCAGCGTTTGAGAGACCACGGCGTGACCATCAACCGCCCGCCGCGCGACGGGCACATGGCATTCGTGCGCTCCCCCGATCAGATCTCGATCGAGCTGCTGCAGCGCGGAGAGCCCCTCGCGCCGGCCGAGCCGTGGATGTCGATGCCGAACACAGGAACGTGGTAGCACCCGAAGAGTGCTCCTCGCGCGGCGCCGGACCATGAGCACGATATCGTCCGATGCGCCGGAAGCGGCCCTCGAGCGCTATCTGCACCAGCAGATACCGCTCTCCGCGGCCATGGTACCGCCTTTGACCTCGCGGCCCAGGGAACGGCCCTGGGCCGCGCATTCACTTGCTTTCGCACGACACGGGGACTGCACCGCGACACAGTGCCCTCGGTGCCGGCCACCGGCTTGCTTTCGACCGGTCAGCGGAGGCGCGACGAGCGACGCATCACGGCGACATGGAACTGCAAAGGACATGAGCGCAGAATGGAGGAGTTGGAAACGACGCCGCTCGTCAAGAAGAGGCAACCTCGTATGAGCAACGCTGAGATTCGGGGGCGATTCGTCTGGCACGAGCTGATGACGACCGACCCGCAGGCCGCGGCCGACTTCTATTCCAAAGTCCTCCCGTGGAAGACCCAGCATTCCGGCATGCCCGACTACACGCTGTGGACCGCCGGCAACTCGCAAATCGGCGGACTCATGGCGCAGCCGGAATCCGCCCGCCAGTCCAACGCCCCGCCGAGCTGGCTCGTCTACGTCGGCACGCCCGATGTCGACGGCACTTCGGTGGCTGCGGAGCGCCTGGGAGGCAGGGTGCTGAAGTCTCCGGCCGACATTCCCGGCGTGGGCCGCTTCGCCGTGCTGGCGGACCCGCAGGGCGCCGCGTTCGCAATCTTCAACCCGGGCGGCTCGGCCGACGGCGGCTCGCCCCCGCACGACTTCTCCTGGCACGAGCTCGCCACGAGCGATCAGCAGGGTGCGCTGGCTTTCTACTCGGAGCTCTTCGGCTGGAGCCGCGGGCCAGTCCATGACATGGGCCCGGCGGGAGCCTATCAGCTCATCGAGCACCGTGGCACGCCGATTGGGGGCATTTACAAGGTCATGGACGCGTCCAAGCCGCCGCAATGGCTGACCTACCTCCGAGTCGCCAGCGTCGACCGCGCAGCCGCCGCGGCCAAGGAGGCCGGCGGACGAGTGACACAAGAGCCGATGGAGGTGCCGGGAGGCGGGCGCATCGCCCAGATCCTGGATCCGCAGGGTGGCGCATTCGCGGTACACGAGCCGGGCCGACAGGCTGGGTCGGGGAGGAAGCCCACGAGAAGCTCGACCGGCACGGCCAAGCGGGCGGCTGCCAAGAGCCGGCCGGCGTCCCGCAAGAGCCCGGCCAAGCGGGGCTCCGCCCGGAAGTCACCTGCCCGGGTAGCCAAACGAGCGGCTACTCAGGCGAAGAAGCGGCCCGTGGCCGCCAAGCGCGCGGCCCGAAAAGCACCGGCCAAGCAGGCGACCGGGAGGCGCGCGACGGCACGCAAACCCGCCGGCAAGAAGTCGGTCAGACGCCCGGCTCGAAAATCGGCCAGGCGCAAGTAGCGTCACTGCACGGACCGCGGTAACCGGCCCGAAAGGCGAGGCCCGGGATGGGCCTCGCAGCGCGTCCTCGAGTAGCGAGGCCGCGGCCAATGGGCTGGCCCTCGCTAAATTGCCGGGGGGATATTGGACGGCGTCAGCCGGTCGCGGAGGCAGACGAGGCCATGATGGGCCGAGCGACCCGCCGCAGGCGGCTCACGAGCCAAGTCTGATCAGCGGACGTCCAAAATTCTCACCGCGCATCGCCTTGAGCAGGTGCGCAGGCGCATTCTCGAGTCCTTCCACCACGTCCTCCCGGCAAGCCAGCCGGTCCGCCCCGTACCAGGCGATCGCATCCTTCAGGAACTCGCCGCGGCGGTGCTGGTATTCCACCACTCGCAGCCGCAGCAGACTGACCTCGTTAGGCGCGTAGGCCGCCCGCCGCAGCAGCTCAGCCGGATCGTCCTGACGGACACTGTTGAGAACGATCCGGCCGCCAGGAGCGAGGTGATGGCCCGCGAGCACGGCCTCGAGCACCTCACCCCCCGAGTTGTCGAAGTAGATATCGAATCCTTGAGGCGCAAGCTGCCGTAGCCGGCTGCCCAGATTCTCGGTGTTCCGGTCGATACAGCCGGAAAAGCGCGCGTGCCGGACCGCCCAGTCGCACTTCTCGCGCGAGCCGCCGATTCCGATCGCGCGTGCACCCTTGATCCTCGCAACTTGGCCGGCCATCGCGCCGGCCACATTCGCCGCCGAGGACACCAGCACCGTCTCGCCCGCCCGCAGCCCGGCGAGGGCGAGCAGCCCGAAATACGCCCCCATGCCTGGTGGACCGAGCAGACCCAGTGCCGTCGATGCGGGCGACTGCCCGGGATGCAGCGCGCAGGCGTGGCGGCCGTCGGATACACAGAGCTCGCGCATGCCGCAATCGAGAACGACCTGTTGTCCGACCGTGAAGACATCGTTGCGCGATTCCAGCACTTCGCATACGCCGAGCGCCGGCACGACATCACCAGGCCGGGGACCCGTGCTCAAGCGCGGCGCGGTACCGGACGGTATGCATGTGAATGGATCGACCGCGAGCCAGCGCGCGCGGCAGAGCATGCCGCCGTTGGTGAGACGAGGTATTTCGCCCGGGACCACCTCGAGGTCTTCGGCGCCCGCCGCGGTCGGCTTGATTCTGACTTCGAGGTTGCGCATTGGTCTATTCGCTTACTGACCCTCGGCCTGCGCCTCGGCCGCCTTGCGCCGTGCCGCATCCTCCTGGTACGCGGCATTGATCTGCTGCTGGATCCGCGCCTCGGTCGCGCGCGCCTGCTTCGCCTGCTGCGCGGCAGAGGCGGCACTGGCGGCGGCCGTAGCACCGGTCTCGGCCAGGCCGCAACCGGCCAGCGAGAGGAGAGTAACCAGCAGAGCCAGCGGCTTCACCATGGCGCGCATTATGCGAATAGCTTAACCCCTAACCACCGCTGCGGCACAATCTGGCTTGCCACCATGCCTAAAGCACCCTCCTCCCGCCCCCCGGCGATGCCCTCCCGACGACCCGGCAGCGCGAAATCGAGCGCAACGGGAGCCCCACGCCTGCGCCGCGGCTACTTCGAATGCCGCTACGGGCAGCTGCACGTTCTCAACGCGATCCCCTCCGGAGGCGGCTTCGAGGAAGGCACCCCCCTTCTCTGTTTGCATCCAAGCCCGCTCTCCGGGCGGATATTCGAGGGCTTCCTTGCGGTCGCTGGGATCGGGCGCTCGGTTTTTGCCCCCGACCTGCCCGGCTTCGGCGCGTCCGATCCGCCCTCCACACGAGGGGGGGTGACCGAGCATGCGGCTGCCCTGGGTGACTTTCTCGATGCCATGAGGTTGCGCCACATCGATCTGCTCGGCCAGGGGTTTGGCGCTCTCGTAGCCGCCGAGCTGGCGGCCACGCGACCCGCCCAAGCGCGGCGTCTGGTGCTGGTCTCACCTCCCCCGGAGATCGTCGAGACAGAGCCGCAGAAGGCTCCGGCAGCGGACGGCAGCCACTTGCTGGAGGAATGGCGTCGGGCGGCGGCATACTCCGGGGCGGGTGCCTCGCCGCAAGTCGTCACTGCCACTCTGGTGGAGCGACTGCGCAACGGCACTCAGGCCGCGGCGGCTGCCGCGGCGGAGCGCGTCTATCCCCTGCTCCCACGACTGGCGCAGCTCAGCGTACCGCTCCTCGTGCTGCGTCTGCGCGGAGAAGTCGCAACCAACAATAGCCAGGGCCGTGACTTGCCTGCGCGCGCCAGACTGGTCGAGCTGCCCGAGCATGGCGCTTCGCTCTTCGAGACGGCACCCGAGGCTGCCGCCCGGGCTGTGGAAGCTTTCCTTCGTTAGCCGGAGCCTATCGGCCATCTTCGATGGCTCGCGTCCAGTGCGCGACCTCGTCCACCGTCATCTGCTGCAGAAGTATCCGGATCGGCCGCCCTTTCGGGTCGTGAGCTGCCCGAGGCGCCGCCTTCGCAGACGGAGGCCGCGCAGATCCACGCGCGGCAGAGGGCGGGCAGCACGCGGCCGCCGATCGTGGAGAGGCCCGTATCCGATCATCATTGATCATGTTCGAGCGCTGGATCCGGCCATCGTGGCCGGCCCAGCGCGCCTCGAGCAAAAAGCGCGGTTTTTTGCTCGAGGCTCCACCACCTGCGGCGGCGGGGCACATTGCGCTGCGCATTCCATGCTCCGCGCAAGCCCAGGGTGTCCCTCCCTGGCCACCCGTTCGCCGCATGCGGCGAACCCCTGTGCCTGGGTGCGATTTCGTGTACCGCTTCATGTTTCGGGGTCGACCGCCGGTCGATGGGGAACTACTCGAGGGAATTCGTTAAGCTGGCGCCATGGCCAGTCCTTACATCGAGCGGATTCTCAAGGCTCGCGTTTACGACGTCGCGATCGAGTCGCCTCTGGAGGAGGCGCCGCGCCTCTCCCGGCGATTGGGCAACCACATACTGCTGAAGCGCGAAGACCTGCAGCCGGTGTTCTCGTTCAAGCTGCGCGGCGCCTACAACCGCATCGCGCATCTGTCGGACTCGGCGGCAAAGCGCGGAGTGGTCTGCGCCTCGGCGGGCAATCATGCGCAAGGCGTGGCGTTGTCCGCCCGGCGGCGGGGCATTGCGGCGGCGATCGTAATGCCGAGCACGACGCCTCGGATCAAGGTGCAGGCCGTCATCGACCTCGGCGGCGAGGTCGTGCTGCACGGGGACGACTACGACACGGCGCTCGAGCGCGCACTGGAGCTCGCTCGGGAGCGCAATCTCGTTTTCGTGCATCCCTTCGACGATCCGGACGTCATCGCGGGCCAGGGCACGATCGGCGTCGAGCTGCTGCGTCAGACGGGCGGCAATCTCGATGCGATCTTCGTGCCGGTGGGGGGCGGCGGCCTCATCTCCGGGATCGCGGTGTACGTGAAGTATCTCTATCCCAACATCCGCATCATCGGGGTGGAGCCGGAGGATGCCGCCGGTATGTACGAGTCCCTCAAGGCGGGACGGCGTGTCACCCTGGACAGAGTCGGAGTATTCGCCGACGGCGTCGCGGTCAAACGGGTGGGGGAGGAGACGTTCTCCCTATGCCGCGCCCATGTCGATGAGATCGTGCTGCTCGACACGGACGAGATCTGCGCTGCCATTCAGGACGTCTTCGAGGACACCCGCTCCATCGTGGAGCCCGCCGGCGCGCTGGCGGTGGCGGGGCTGAAGAAATACATCGCCCGCGAGGGCTGGCGGGACAAGCGTGTCGTGGCGATCAACAGTGGCGCCAACATCAACTTCGACCGCCTGCGGCACGTGGCCGAGCGCGCCGATCTCGGTGGAGAGCGGGAGGCCCTGCTCGCGGTCGCCATTCCGGAGCGGCCGGGCAGCTTCCTGCGCTTCTGCGAAGCGCTGGGCAACCGCAGCGTCACCGAATTCAACTACCGCTACGAGAGCGATCAGGCTGCGCGGATATTCGTGAGCTTCGGGCTCGCTCAGGGCCGGCCGGAGAAGGACGCGGTGGTACACGCCCTGCGCGCCGCCGGCTACACGGTCACCGACATGACCGACAACGAGATGGCGAAGCTCCACGTACGCTACATGGTCGGTGGGCATGCCCGCGGCATCCGCGACGAGCTGCTCTATCGCTTCGAATTTCCGGAGCGTCCGGGGGCGCTGCTCAGGTTCCTTCAGGCCGTGGGCGGCCGCTGGAACATCAGCCTCTTCCACTATCGCAACCACGGCTCGGACTACGGCCGCGTACTGGCGGGGATCCAGGTGCCTTCGGCCGAGCGCCCGGATTTCCTGCAGCATCTCAACGAGCTGCACTACGCATACGCGGAGGAAACGGACAATCCGGCCTACCGTATGTTCCTGGGAGCTTGAGAGGGCAGCGCATCAACCCAACACGATCAGCAGATCCTTCGCATCCACCTGCTGTCCCGGGGCGACCAGCACCTCCGTCACCTCTCCGTCGACCTCCGCGCGCACGGCGGTCTCCATCTTCATCGCCTCGAGCGTGGCGAGCAGGTCACCGCGAGCCACCTTGCGGCCGACCGCCACGGCGATCGTGGCGAGAGTCCCCGGCATCGGCGCGCCGACCTGCTTGGGGTTCCCGGCCTCCGCCTTGCGCTGCGGCGGGCGCTTGGCGATCTGGCTGCGGTCGGGAACGCGCACCGAGCGCGGCTGACCGTTGAGCTCGAAGAAAACGGTCCGGGTACCGTCCTCGTGAGTCTCGCTGGAGGTCACATAGCGCACAATGAGCGTCTTTCCACGCTCGAGCTCCACGGTCACTTCCTGGCCTGGCTCCATGCCGTAGAAGAACACCGCGCTCGGCAGAATGCCGACGTCACCATACTGTGCTCGCTCAGCGGCGTAATCGAGCCACACACGCGGATACATCAGGTATGAGGCCAGATCGTCGTCGGTGACCGGGCGGGAGAGTTTCTGTTGGATCTTGGCGCGCTCGGCCGCGAGGTCGACCGGCGGCATCTGCGCACCCGGTCGCTCCGTGAGCGGCGCGGTGCCTTTCAGCACCTTTCTTTGCAGCGCCTCGGGAAAGCCGCCGTAGGGTTGGCCGAGGTCACCGCGAAAGAGCTGCACCACGGACTGCGGGAACGGCACGTCCACTTGGGGATCGAGCACCTGCTTGCGCGTGAGCCCACTCGTCACCATGAGGAGCGCCAGGTCCCCTACGACCTTCGACGTCGGAGTCACTTTGACGATGTCGCCAAACATCTCATTGACGTCCGCGTACGCCTGGGCGACGTCCGGCCAGTGTGCGTTGTCAATCCCCAACGAGCGCGCCTGCTCGCGCAGATTGGTGTACTGCCCGCCAGGCATCCCGTGTACGTAGACCTCCGACGCGCCGGAGCGGATGTCGCTCTCGAATGCCGCATAGAGCGTACGCACCTGCTCCCAGTAGGAGGAGAGCAGCCGCAGCTTCGCCGGGTCGAGGCCGGCGTCTCGCGGCCCATGGCGCAGCGCCTCGACGAGCGAGCCGAGATTGGGCTGGGATGTCAGCCCGCTCATCGCATCGATGGCCCCATCGACCGCATCGGCGCCGGCCTCGACCGCGGCGAGAACGCTGGCGGCGGCGATACCGCTGGTGTCGTGGGTATGAAAATGCACCGGGAGGCCTATCTCGTCCTTCAGCGCCTTCACCAGCGTGAACGCGGCGCGCGGACGGCACAATCCCGCCATGTCCTTGATGCCGAGCACGTGGGTCCCTGCCGCCTTGAGCTCGCGCGCGAGCTTCAGGTAGTAATCCAGCGTGTATTTTCTCTCCCGTGGATCGCTCAGGTTCCCGGTGTAGCAGATCGCAGCCTCGCAGAGCTTGCCCGACTTGAGCACCGCCTCGATGGGCAGAGCCATGTTCTCGACCCAATTCAGCGAGTCGAAGATGCGAAAGACATCGATCCCGCGCTCCGCGGCGCGCGCGATGAAGAACTGCACCACGTTGTCGGGATAGTTGGCGTAGCCGACGGCATTGGCCGACCGCAGCAGCATCTGAAGCAGTAGATTCGGTACCCGCTCGCGCAGCAGGGTCAGGCGGTGCCAGGGGTCTTCCTTCAAAAACCGCATGGCCACATCGAAGGTCGCCCCGCCCCAGCACTCGAGCGAGAAGAGCTCAGGCGCGAGGCTCGCGTAGTAAGGCGCGATGGCGGTCATGTCGATGGTGCGCATGCGCGTCGCGAGCAGCGACTGGTGCGCATCACGCAAGGTCGTGTCCGTGAGCAGCACCCGCTCCTGCGCCAGCATCCATTGCGCGAAGCGCTCGGGCCCCAGCTCCTTGAGCTTCTGCCGGGTACCGGGCGGCGGATCGCTGAGCGCCACCTGCGGGAGCTTCGGCGTCTCGAGTCTCACCGGGCGCGGGCGGCCGCGGGTCTCCGGGTTGCCATTGACGATCGTCTCGCCGATGTAGGTGAGGATACGCGTGGCCCGGTCGCGCTTGCGCGGCCAGCGGAAGAGCTCGGGGGTCTCATCGATGAAGCGGGTGGTGTACTCGCCCTGCGCAAACCGCGGGTGGGTGATGACCTGATCGAGAAAGCGCAGGTTGGTGACCACCCCGCGGATGCGAAACTCCCACAGCGCCCGGTGCATGCGGGCGATGGACTCCTCCGCGGTCGGAGCCCAGACGGTGACCTTCACCAGCAGGGAATCATAGGATCGGGTGATGATCGCCCCGGTATACGCGGTGCCGGCATCCAGGCGCACGCCGAACCCTGCGGGGCTGCGGTAGGCCGTGATCTTGCCGTAATCGGGAATGAAGTTGTTTTCCGGGTCTTCGGTGGTCACGCGGCACTGCAGTGCGTGCGCCCCGATCCGGATCTCTCCCTGCGGCGGCACGCCGCTTTCGGCCGTGCCGAGCCGGGCGCCCTCGGCGATGTGGATCTGCGCCTTCACGATGTCGATCCCGGTCGCGCACTCGGTGACCGTGTGCTCGACCTGGATGCGCGGGTTGACCTCGATGAAATAGAACTTGCCGGAATCGGCGTCCTGCAGGAACTCCACCGTGCCGGCATTGAGGTAATTGGCGGCCCGGCCGATGGCAAGCGCCGCCTCGCAAAGCTGCGCCCGCTGCCCATCGCTCAAAAACACCGCGGGCGCGCGCTCCACCACCTTCTGGTTGCGCCGCTGCACCGTGCAGTCGCGCTCATAAAGATGCACCAGCCCGCCATGCGCATCACCCAGGATCTGTACCTCCACGTGCCGCGCGCGAAGCACGAGCTTCTCGAGATAGACCTCATCGTTCCCGAACGCCGCCTTCGCTTCCCGGCGCGCTACGGGCAGCAGCTCCGAGAGCTGCGCGTCGCTCTCGACGACTCGCATCCCCCGCCCGCCGCCTCCCCAACTCGCCTTGAGCATCACCGGGTAGCCGATCTCGTGCGCACGCCGCAAGCACTCTTCCAGACTCTCAGGCAGCGGTGCAGTCGCAGGCATCACCGGCACCCCGGCGGCGCTGGCGAGATTGCGCGCCGCCACCTTGTTGCCGAGCGTGCGCATGGTCTCGGGCCTCGGCCCGACGAAGAGGATTCCGGCAGCCAGGCAGCCCTGCGCGAACTGCGGGTTCTCGGAGAGGAACCCGTACCCGGGATGAATGGCATCCACCCGGGCCTCGTGCGCGATGCGCAGGATGTCCTCGATGTCGAGGTACGCCTCGACGGGCCCCTTGCCGCGCCCGACCAGGTACGCCTCGTCCGCCTTGGTGCGATGGAGCGAGAAGCGGTCCTCCTGCGAGTAGATGGCCACCGTTCGCAGGCCGAGCTCGTTCGCAGCCCGCATGACACGAATGGCGATCTCGCCCCGGTTGGCGACCAGGATGCTTCGGATCCGCTGCGGCATGAGAACCTTCACCCTTTTCACCGGTAATATCTACTGGGATCATATCGTCTTCCGGGACTCTTCCATGTACTCGATCGCGATCCACGGCGGCGCCGGCGCGGTACCGCGAGACACGCTTTCGGCGCAGCGCGAGCGGCAATACCGCGCCGGGCTCGCAGCCGCCCTCGACCTGGGTTACGCCGCGCTCGAGAAGGGCGGCTCGAGCCTCGATGCGGTCACCACCGCGGTCCGCACGCTGGAGGACGATCCGCTGTTCAATGCCGGACGGGGCGCCGCGCTCAGCCGCGAAGGGGCCGCCGAGCTCGATGCCGCCATCATGGAAGGGCGAGAGCAGCGGGCGGGCGCCGTGGCGGCCGTGCGGCACGTGCGCAATCCGATCGAGCTCGCGCGGCGAGTGATGGAGAAATCCCGGCACGTGCTGCTGGTCGGGGCGGGTGCGGAGGAATTCGCGCTCGAGGAGGGGCTGGCGCTCGTGCCGAATGCCTACTTCCGCACTGAGGAACGACAAGCCCAGCTCGAGAGCGAGCGCACCGGCAGGGTGATCTCGGAACTCGTTCCCTCCTCGCAAGGGACCGTTGGCGCGGTCGCGCTCGATGCGGCGGGCGATCTCGCCGCCGCGACCTCCACGGGTGGGATGACGAGCAAGCGCCAGGGTCGCGTGGGCGACTCACCGATCATAGGGGCCGGAACTTACGCGAAGAATGGAGTATGTGCCGTCTCCGCTACCGGGCAGGGAGAATATTTCATCCGTGCGGTTGCCGCCCACCACATCTGTGCCGCCATGGAGTTTCGCGGTCTGCCCTTACGGCAGGCGGTATGTGAATTGCTGCATCAGAGGATCCGTGAGCTGGGCGGCAGCGGCGGGGTCATCGCCATCGACCGCGGCGGACGAATGGTCACGGAATTCAGCACCGAAGGCATGTTTCGTGGGATCCGCGATTCCAGCGGCCTGCGGCAAATCGATATCTACTGAGAGGGGGACACCCTATGGCACTCACGCGGCACGGGAGCGGAGGACCAGCGCCGAAGCGTCGATTGCTGGTCGTCGACGACAACAAGGACGCCGCCGAGAGCATGTCGATGCTTCTCGAGATGTGGGGCCACGAGGTCGCATGCGCATACGACGGCCCGACCGCGCTGGAGACCGCGGAGCAATGGCAGCCCGAGGCGGTTTTCCTCGACATCGGGCTGCCAGGGATGGACGGCTACGAAGTGGCCGAGCGGCTCCGTGAGCTGCCGCAGGCCAAGGACGCCGTGCTCATCGCGATCACCGGCTACGGACAGGAAGACGATCGCCTGCGATCCCGCCGCGCAGGCATCGACCATCATCTGGTCAAGCCGGTTTCACCCGATGCGCTACGGAGCCTCATCGACTCGCTGCAGCTCCACTGAAGAGGCGGCGCTCCACGCGGCCGAACGGCCGTGGTGAGCGGCATCCCAGGCCTCTGCCGCGAGCATTTGCAGCCCTTGCATGCGCGAGCGCTCCAGCATCACTCCGTCATCCTCCGCCGCGGCCCTCAGCATCTGCCGCCACAGCAGTACGCGCTTGAGCCACCGCGGCCGCAGCCATCCGGCATTGCGCTCCGCCAGCTCGTGCACTTGCGATACGTTGCAGGCGGCGAGCAGGCTCGCGCAATGCGGGTGAATTCCGAGAACCAGCCGCGCGCCGTCCGGATAGTTGACGGCCATAGACCAGGCGTACACGAATACCGTGCGCGCTACCGCGACCGTCTGGGGCACGGTGAAGAATGAGGCGCGCGGGACGCGGGGCCCATCGGCGACCTGCGAGCCGGTAAGCCACTGCCAGCGCTGAGGCTCTCCGAACCAGGCATCCACCAGCAGGTACGGGCAGGCAGCCAGCTGCCAGCGGGCGCGCTCATCGAGCGCCCGCCACAGCTCGCCCACCTGCCGCAGACCCGGCTGCCCCTGCGACCCCGGGGCGAGGGCCTGCTCCGCGAGCAATCCCAGGCAACGGTGATTGACCTCCGCCAGGCCCTCCAGCATCTCCCGCCGCAGCCAGCAGGCCCGGCTCAGGGCTCGACCTTTCAACCCCACGATTTTCTCATCATGCAACATGACGACAACTCCTTCCCAGGAAACTTTCCGCATGGTACCCGCGGGGCCGCCGGAGGCAACGGATGAAAGTGGGATTTTTGACCCACTTAAAGACGGGTTGTATTTTTTCGAAAACTACCTAACAATACGGACGGGTCACGTCCGTCAAAAAATCACACAGCAGGGGAAATCAGCCATGCGCATCTCGGAAGACCGCTATGACCGCGATCGGCAGCGCCTGGATCTGGCGTTGCGTTTCCTGACACATGAGGCGCGTACCCAGACGATCCGCGTCTGGACGGGGCTCAGCGACGACCGCATCCGCAAGCTCTACCGGTCCTACCTGGGCCGCGCCGCCTGTTATGTGCCGCGCCATCGCGGCAAGTCGCCCCACCAGGCCGCCTACTTCACGCGATCGCTGAGGATCCAACAGGAAACCGCCGTTCTGGCGAGCTTTTTCGCTCTAGGGGGGCTGGTGCCGGCGGAGCCCTCGCCCGCCGCCGCCGCCGCCCTCCCGGACATCGCCCGGGGCGACTCGCTCTGCACCGCGTTCGAGACCTACACCATCATGGTCCCTACGGCCGCGATCTCGTTCGAGTATGGGGTCTTCCTGGCGAACTGCCTGGCGCGCGGCGACCAGCTTCGCCTCGGTAGATGCTGCGAATGCGGGGGCATCATCGTCGTCGAGCGGTTCCCCGTCCGGGAGAAGCGTTGCCACCACTGCTCCGTCGCCGCGCAGCGCGGCTGAGCGACGAGCTCGCACCCGCGGACATGCCTCGCCGCCCCGAGGGCGGGCATGGCGTGGGCTCGATGCGCGCCGGACCGGGCAGCGGACGCCCGGATCCGGCGCCATACATACTACAATCGGGCCATGGACCCGGATCGACCGAATTTCTTCGCAGGACCTTACATCGATCGTCGTGCCGAGGAGCGCGAGGACGCCGGCTGGGCGCAAGCGGCGCTCGAGGATCCGCAGACGCTCTACCTCTTGGGCAGCGGCACCCATCAGCTGGTCTACACCCGGCCGGAGCCGCGCATCGCCTTTCTCGACGGGGAGCAAGGCGAGACCCTCGCCTCCGTCGAGCCGAGTCGCTTGATCCTCCTGGGCTGGTTCCGGGAGCGGCGCTGCGTTCTGGTGGACGTCGGGGACGAGCCGCCGCTGGAGTTGCCCCGAAATGCCTCCTTCGAAGAGCTGCGTCCACTCTCGCCGCTTCTTGCCGGCGAGGAGGCCGGCCTCCTTGCCTATGCCCGGGCGCTCTCGATCTGGCGAGCGCGCCAGCGGTACTGTGGGGCGTGCGGGGCCCCGACGGTTCCCGAGCGTGCGGGCCACTGCATGCGCTGCTCCAGAGAGGGCTGCGCCCAGGAGTTCTTCCCCCGGCTGGACCCCGCCATCATCGTGCTGGTCACCGATGGGGAGCGCGCCCTCCTCGGCCGGCAGGCGATGTGGCCGCCGGGACGCTACTCGACCATCGCCGGTTTCGTGGAGCCGGGCGAGAGCCTGGAAGATGCCGTCGCTCGCGAGGTCATGGAGGAGACCGGCGTGCCGGTCATCGGCACCCGCTACGATTCCTCCCAGCCCTGGCCCTTCCCGGCCTCCATCATGATTGGCTTCAGCGCCCGGGCCCCGGCGGGCAGCCCCGCCCGGGGTCACGGCGAGCTCGAGGACGCCCGCTGGTTCTCGCGCGAGGAGATCCAGGCCGGTGCAATCGTCCTGCCGCCCGCGCACTCGATCTCCCACCGCCTGATCGGCGCCTGGATGGACGGTAAGTAAGCGGCATGTGCCTGCTAGTGCTCGCGTGGAACACGCACCCCCGCTATCGCCTGGTAGTCGCCGCCAATCGCGACGAGTACCACGACCGCCCCGCCGCGCCGCTCGCCTGCTGGCGCTCTCCGATTGACATCCTGGCTGGACGGGATCTACGCGCAGGCGGCACGTGGCTGGGGATCGACGCGCGCCGCCGATTCGGGGTGATCACCAATTTCAGAGATCCTCCAATGGAGGGTGAGCCGAGTCAGGAGGCGAGCGCCCGCGCAGCGCCCTCACGCGGCGCTCTGATCCCGCGATACCTCGGCAGTCCAGCCGATCCGGCCGACTACCTGGCCTCCCTGGAGAATGAGGCTGCCGATTACCGCGGCTTCAATCTGCTGTTGGCCGACGGTCGGTCTCTCTGGTATGCCTCGAACCGCGGCACTCCCTTCGCGCGAGAGCTGCGGCCAGGGGTCTACGGGCTCTCGAATGAGCGGCTCGACACGCCATGGCCCAAATTACGGCGGGTACGGCAGAGCTTCGAGGCATGGCTTCGAGCCGGTGGCGCCGGCGATGAAGGGCTGTTCTCGCTCCTCGACGATCGCAGGCCGGCCAGCGAAGAGGAGGGCCTGCCGCGCACCGGGCTTGCACCGGAATGGGAGCGAACCCTGTCCTCTCCCTTCGTCGTGCACGACGGCTACGGCACCCGCTGCTCCACCATCCTCGCCATCGAGCCCACGGGCCGCTGTTACCTCGCCGAACGGCGCTTCGACCCGACCGGCACCCCCACCGGCCAAACCGAATATCACCTCGAGCGCGAGGAGTGGCTGTAAGTCTACCGGCGCAAAGCCGGCATCCTGCCGCATTACGCGGCCAGCCCATTTACCGCTTTTGATCGCGCGGCCCAGGGAGCGGCCTCTCCGAGACCCGCCAATGCGAAACGACGGGCCTCGGGAAACGGCCGCTGGCTCACTTGCTTTTGGGCAACGGAACCCGCGCCCTGTGCGAGGGTCACGTCTACAATCCGCCTTTCATCCGCCAGCCGGGGCTTGGGTCGTACGCATCGATGGGGCAGCGAATCTCGTTACACGGGGCTCGGCCGCAATGGCGCGCCTCGGGCGTCCTCGCATTGCTCCTCGTCTGGGTCCTCGCCGCGCCGCTGGCGCGGGCCGGCGTCACCATCACGATCAAAGGCGTGAGCGATCCGCTGCGCAAGAATGTGCTCGCATACCTCAGCTTCGCCCGCTACCAGCGCAGCAAGCACCTGACCCCCGATACCGTCGACAGACTGCAAAACCGCGTCAGCCGGGAAGTGCGAGCGGCCCTGCGCCCGTTCGGGTACTTCGAGCCCAACGTGCGCTCGAGCGTGACATCCACCGGCTCGGGCAACTGGCAGGTCACGATCGCGATCGACCCCGGTCAGCCGGTGATCCTGACGAAGGTGGACGTCCGCGTCGTGGGACCGGGCGCCGCCAGCCCGCTCTTCATGCGCATCACCTCCAACCTGCCGTTTCATACCGGCGAGCAGCTCGACCAGGCGAAGTACGAGAGAGTCAAGAGCGACCTGCTGCGGACCGCCGCCACCTACGGATTCCTCGATGCGACGCTGACCCGTCACGAGCTGCTGGTCAACCCGAGCGCGCATACGGCCAGCATCGCGCTGGAGCTTCAAACGGGCGTGCGCTACCGCTTCGGGGCCACTACCATCAAGCAGAATGCGGTGAATGAAAAGCTGGTGCGCAGATTCCTGCGCTACCGGCCGGGCGCCCCGTTCGACCTGACGGAGGTCCTGCGCACGCAGTTCGCGCTCGACGACACGGAGTACTTCACCAACCTCGAAGTGCTGACGGGAACGCCCGACCACGTTCATCACACCGTCCCGGTCAGCATCCGCGCCGATCCGAACCGGCCGAACGTTTACTCCTTCGCCGGGGGCTATGCCACCGATACCGGCGCCCGCGGCATCATCAGCTGGCAGGACCGGAGGGTCAATTCCTACGGCCACAAGATGAGTATCGACATCGAGGCCGCGCAGGTAACCAAGTATAGCCTGCAGAGCCGCTACATCATTCCGATCGGCGATCCGGCGGTCGAGAATCTGACTCTGGCCGGCACCGTCGAGCAGCGTCAGCTCGCGGACGTCGACGCGCGCACCATGTCCTTCGGCCCGAGCGTGACCCGCGTGACGGGTCGCTGGCAGACGGTGTGGTTCATCAATGGCGTACACTCCACCGGGACGGTGCAGGGCACCCCGGAGTGCCCTGTAGGGACGACGAGCGGGACCACGACCTACACGCAGTGCACGACGTCAGCCGGACAGCCGATTCCGAGCATAACGGCAGGCACGGCGACCGACGACCTGCTGGTGCCAGGGGTCGATATCGCCTCCGTACCGAAGGGCTATCTCGGCGAGCCGATGTTCGAGCACGGGATCTACGCCGAGATCCGCGGCTCGCAGGGCGCGTTCGGATCGAAGGCGAGCTTCCTGCAGATCCACGTGCAGCTCGAGCGGGTGTTCACGCTCGCGCCCAAGTGGCACCTGCTCCTTCGCGACGAGCTCGGGGTCACCTTCGCCTCGCATTTCGACGAGATGCCGTCCGTGATGAGGTTCTTCGCGGGCGGCGAGGGCAGCGTGCGCGGCTTCGCCTACAACGACCTCTCACCCACTCAGAACTTCTGCGAGACCGTGGGCTCGGGCGCCAGCGCCCGGCAGGAGTGCGTCGCGGCCAAAGCCGGCGGCAAGGACCTGATCACCGGGTCGGTGGAGTTCGACCGCGACCTGCCGAGAGACTTCGGGGTGGCCGCCTTCTTCGACTACGGCAATGCCTTCAATCACTTCGGCACCCCGCTTCAGTACGGCGCCGGCCTCGGATTTCGTGTCCGGTTGCCCGTCCTGACGCTCGGCATCGACATCGGGCAGCCCCTCTCGCAGTCCGGCAGCCCGCGCCTCTACATCAACTTCTCTCCGAAGCTCTGAGAGCACGGTAGCGCGATGCGCCGATTCCTGCTGCTCGCCACCGCCCTCTTCGTTCTGATCGCGATCGCGCTGCCCTGCGCCGCACTCTACTCCGTCCTCTTCACCCAGAGCGGTCTGCGGTTCGTGGTGAGCCACCTGCCGCATCGGTTCGGTCACGTCGGGATCCGGATCGAGGATGTCAGCGGAACGATCGCGGGCGGCGTCCGCGCAGGCCTGGTGGAGATAGACCAGGAGCGGGTGCACCTCGAGATCCGTGGCATCTGCACTCGAGTGCTGCTCGAGCCGCTCCTCTGGCAAACCCTTCGCGCGCCCGATACAACCGTCGACAGCGTCTATATCGAGGTCAAGCACCCGGCGAGCCCCCCACCGGTGCCCGCCCGAGCGCCTCAATTCCTGCCACGCTGGCTGACCATCGAGATCGGACATGCCAGCATCGGGAAGGCGGTGTTGGTGGACCCGGACCGCACCCGACTGGAGGGCAGCGCGATCGCGGGCTCCGCGCTGCTGCGCCATCGAGACATCCGTTTCTATCAGACACAGTTGCAAATGGGCGAACTGCATTTCGCCGCCACGGGTACGCTCCATGCCAGCGATCCGCTGCAGCTTACGGCGCAAGGACGGATCACCTGGCGGCCACGCGACCAGCCGGACTGGCGGCTCACCGCCAGCGCTGCCGGCGATCTCGACAAGGTGGCGGTCAGCGGCAAGATCCTCGCACCTTTCCAGAGCGAGCTCAGCGGAGAGATGCTCGATCTGACTCACGACTGGCATTGGCGGGGCCATGCCGTGGTGCAGGACTTCGACCTGCGCGCCTGGCATCTCGCCGGCCCGCTGGGCGCCATCAGCGGCGAGCTCGCACTGAGCGGCGCCGGGCGCGGATTCAGCGCGCGTGGCATGCTGGACCCGGCCGGACTGAAGGCAGGTCCATTCAAGGTGCGGTTCGACGGGGCCTATTCCCAGCACGTCATCACCGCACGGCGGATCGACATCACCCATCCGGGCTCGGGCGCGAACACGACGGCCTCCGGCACGATCGGGATCGTCGCGGGCGGACCGCGTCTCGATCTGCGAGGCAGCTGGCGCAACCTCCGCTGGCCGCTCGTGGGACCGAAGGTGCCGTTTCGCAGCGCCGAGGGAACCTTCGAGCTCTCAGGCGTGCGCCCGTACGATTTCCGCACGAAGGGGCTGGTGCAGCTTGACGGATACCCCGCAGTGCCTGCGGATGCCGCGGGCAGGTTGGCGGGCGACGGCGTCAGCATCAGCCGAGGAAGCGTCGATCTGCTGCACGGCCATGCCGTACTGCAGGCCGAAGTGACCTGGGCGCCCGTGCAGCGTTGGACCGTCAGCGGACGGGCGACGGGCATCGACCCGGGCCGGTGGCGGCCCGACCTGCCCGGCAGTCTCGACTTCGGGCTGACGATGGCGGGCCGCGGCTTCAAGGCCGGCGATCCGATCAGCCTGGCCGTCGACGGCCTCGACGGCCGGCTGCGGGGCGTCACAGCGAGCGGCGGCGGCAAGCTCACGCATGCAGGGAACACGTGGACCTTCCAGCGCGTTCGTGTGGGCCTCGGCCGCACCCGCCTGGCGCTCGATGGACGGATCGATCACGCGGTGGACCTGACATTCGCGGTGACCGCCGAAGACCTGAGCCTCCTCTCGCCGGGCACCCGCGGCCGCTTGCAAGCGAGCGGCACGATCCGCGGACCGCTCGACAGTCCCGACATTCTCGCCACCGCTCACGGAGCCGGCATCCTCTACGATGGAGTGTCATTGGCGCGCTTCGATGCCAAGGTGGATTTCGACCCGAGCTCGCGGCGGCGCTCGTCAATCGAGGCGCGCCTCCGAGAGCTCCGGTTTCATCGCCGCACGTTGCGGAGCCTGGACTTCACGCTCGACGGGCCGGCGTCGGGGGCAACCGCTCATCTCGACGCACAGGCGCCCGGTCTGCATCTGACCGCGACGGCCCGTGGCGCTTTCAACAAGAGTAACTTCGACGGCACGCTGGAGTCGCTCAGCCTGTCAGGCGAGGAGTCGCTGCGGTTGCATCTGCAGCAGCCGGTCGCCCTGGAGCTGTCGCCCGCTGCGAGCAGCATCGAGCGGTTCTGCCTGGTCGGCACACCGGGCGATCTGTGCGCGCAGGGAAGCTGGACGCCCGCGACCTGGTCTACGACACTGACCGCCAGCGAGTTACCTCTGGCCACACTGACCGCGGGACGCACGCCGGCCGTCGAATACCTGGGCAGCGTCAACGTCGGCGCACGGCTCTTCGGCGGCGGGAGCAGCCCGGCGCAGGGGGTGCTGCGCATCGCGCTGAGCCACGCCGTGCTGTCGCGGCGACTCGAGAGCGGACGGGTCGAGCGCACTTCCATCGGGTCGGGCGTACTCACGGCGGTCGCCACGCCGAGTGCGGTCGATGCCGAAGCGTCTTTGACTTCGGGAGAGATCGGCACGTTGGCGGGGACTCTCAAGATCGAGCGGGGGGCGCGACATTGGCAGGACATGCCGGTCCGGGGCGAGTTACGGGCCCAGACCTCCAAGCTCGACCTCATTTCCGTGTACGCGCCCAATATCGACCGTGCCGCCGGAGACTTGACGGCGGATGCACGGATCGCGGGCACAGTGGGCACACCACAGCTCAGCGGCACGATCGGCATCTCCAACGGGCAGGTCGATGCGTACCGGACCAACTTGCGCTTGCGGCAGATCGGCTTGACCGCGCGCCTGACGGACGACGGCCTGATATTCAACGGCACCGCGCAGGCGGGCCGGGGATCGGTGCATGCCGTGGGCACGCTTCACTGGCGTGGTGCACTGCCCTATGGTCAGCTGCACATCGATGGCTCCAACCTCCGCGTGGTGGACATTCCGGAAGCGCAGATCGATGCCTCTCCCAACCTCGATTTCAAGGTGGCCGCCCATGAGATCGATATCACGGGCACGGTTGCCGTTCCGCACGCCAGGATCGTCCCGACCAATCTCACCGGGGCGGTGACCTCCTCCTCCGACGAGGTCATCGTCGGCCAGGAGTCGCAGAGCCCGGCCAATCGCTTCAAGGTGAAGACTCAGATCACGATGACCCTGGGGCCCGACGTCAACATCGATACCATGGGCCTGACCGGTCAGCTCGTGGGCAGCATCACGGTGCGCAGCGGCTATGACGCGATCACCCGCGCCACGGGGGAGCTCTCGGTCGAGAAGGGCAAGTACGCGGCCTACGCTCGCCAGCTCGAGATCCAGCGCGGGCGCCTCATTTTCACCGGCGGCCCGATCGAGAATCCCGGCATCGAGATCCGCGCCATCAAGCGCTACCCCGACGTCACCGCCGGCATCAACGTGCGCGGCACCCTGCAACAGCCGCAGATGTCCTTCTTCTCCGATCCCTCCCTGCCGCAGTCGCAGATCGTCTCCCTGATCCTCTCCGGCGGCGGTGGCGGCGGCTCGCTGCAGATGATGCAGGCGGCGAACACGCCGCAGAGCCAGCAGGCGACCGCCGCCAACGAGCTCCTGACCCAGGGCGGCGCCATCCTCGCCCAGGAGCTCGGCTCACGCATCGGCCTGCCCGACATCAGCCTGCAGACCGATCTCAACAACGAGACCTCGCTCGTTCTCGGGAAATACCTGTCACCGCGCCTGTACGTGAGCTACGGCGTCGGCCTCACGCAGCAGTTGAACGCTATCCGCCTGCGCTACAGCCTGGGCGATCACTGGACGATCCGCACCGAGGCCGGGCAGGTCAGGGGAGCGGACTTGGTGTTCAGCGTGGAGAAATAGGCAGGCGAAGAGCCCCTCGACCCGATCTGCCCTTGACACCTGCGCATTAATATTCATAATTGACGCAATTTTATGCATCAAACCCTTCACGCTTGATCCACCGATGGACGCCCAGCAGCTCGAGCGCCGCCAAGCGATCATGCGCATCCTGCGCGGCGGACACGTTCGCCGGCAGGAAGACCTGGCGCGCCTGCTCAAGACCGAGGGCTACGAGGTGACGCAGTCGTCCGTCAGCCGCGATCTGCGCGATCTCGGCGTCCTCAAGGCGAGCGGCGGCTACGTGCTGCCTCCCGACGAGGTCTCGCGGACCAACGGCGATTTCGCCATGCTCGCGCAGTTCGTGCGCGGGCTCAGGCGAGCCGGGCCCTCGCTCACTGTGCTCAGAACCACCATCGGCGCGGCGCAGAGCGTCGCCGTGGCCATCGACCGGGCGGAGTGGCCCGAGGTCGCCGGCACCCTCTCCGGCGACGACACCATCTTCATCGCAACCGCCAACGCCCGCGCGCAGGACGACCTCATCGCCCGCCTGCAGGCCATCTTTCGAGTCTGAATCATGCCCAATACCGTCCCCCTGAAGGGCGACCAGCCCATCGTTCTCGCCTATTCCGGCGGTCTCGATACCTCCTTTCTCGTGCCCTGGCTGAAGGAGAACTACGGCCGGCCCATCATCACCGTGACGGTCGACACCGGCGGAATCGATGAAGCCGCGGCACGCACGCTGGCGGAGCGCGCACGCACGCTCGGTGCCGTGCAGCACCACCAGATCGACGCGCGCGCGGATTACTTCGAGCAGGTGCTGCGGTTCCTCGTCATGGGCAACGTCAAGCGCGGCCAGATGTATCCGCTCTGCGTCGGCGCGGAGCGCGTCATGCAGGCGCAGACCATCGCACACATGGCGCGCAAGCTCGGCACCAACATGATCGCCCACGGCTGCACCGCGGCGGGCAACGATCAGGTGCGCTTCGAGGTGGCGATGCGCACGCTGGCGCCGGAGCTCGAGGTGCTGGCGCCGGTCCGCGACCGCGCGTTCAAGCGCCAGGAAGAGCTCGATTACCTTGAGTCGCGCGGGCTGCCGGTCCCGCCCTTCGGAGCGGCCTATTCGGTCAACCGCGGCCTCTGGGGTGTCACGATCGGGGGCAAGGAGACGCTGACGTCCTCCGGCAGCATCCCCGATCATGCATGGGTGCTGACGCGCGATGCGTTCAGCCGCCCGCGGGCCGCCGAGTCTCATGTCATCGAGTTCAGGCAGGGCCGCCCTGTGGGACTCGACGGCCGGGTGCTCTCGCCCGTCGCGCTCATCGAGGCGCTGGAGGCCCTCGCCGCGCCGTTCGGCATCGGGCGCGGCATCCATCTCGGCGACACCATCATCGGCACCAAGGGACGCGTTGCGTTCGAGGCGCCTGCCGCGGAGGTGCTGCTTACCGCGCACCGGGAGCTCGAGAAGCTCGTGCTGACAGGCCGCCAGCAGCGCATCAAGGAGACGGTCGCGCAACCTTACGGCGATCTCGTGCACGAGGGCCAGCTCCTGGACCCCGTCTGCCGCGATATCGAGGCGCTGCTCCTCTCCTCTCAGGAGCGGGTGACCGGTCAGGTCCACGTTCAGCTTCGTCCCGGCAACCTCTTCGTCGAGGGCATCGAGTCTCCCTACTCGCTCATGGCCGCCTCCAAGGGCGTGTACGGCGAGGCGGCGGGCGAGTGGACTCCCATCGATGCGCTCGGCTTCTCCAAGATCGTCGCCCTCACGGGCGTCTTTCACCGGCGCGCCGGCGAGCGCGTCAAAACGGATGCCTGAGGTGGTGAGCGGCATGAGAAGCGTCGTCGTCGATAAGATCGCTTCCGTGGCGCAGGCCTGCGGCCTGTCGCACGAGGTGCGGATCTCGACCGACATCCCCTCCGATGAGGGCGTCGTGGTCGTCGTCGAGGTGCTGACCAACAAGTCGAACTACAACACCCTGGAGCTCACCAGCGGGCGCATGGCCAAGGTGGGCAAGGGCGATATCGTGGTGGGCGCTCTCGGCCACCGCAAGGCGCTCTTCGGCTACTCGGGACACGTGCCACCCTCGCTACAGGCGGGCGACATCATCCAGATGCTCAACATCGGCGGTGTGCTCGGGGTCTGCGACTCGATCAATCCCGACAAGGGCAAGCCGTTCGACTGTCGGGTGCTCGGCGTGGCGCTGCATTTTCCCTATCTCGGCGAGCGCATCGGCGTGCCGGCGCGCGCCGGACTCCGCCGCCTCGATCTCGCGGCGAAGCTCGAGTCCCGCCAGGTGCCCGTTGTGGCGCTCGCGGGAACCTGCATGGAGGCGGGCAAGACCGCTGCCGCGTGCGCCATCATCAGCCGGATGCGCCACCGCGGTCGCATGATCGACGCCTTCAAGGCGACCGGCGTGTCATTGCGCCGCGACATTCTGGCGATGGAGGATGCGGGTGCGCGCCGCTCTCTCATCTTCACCGACCTGGGAGTCGTCACCACCACCCGCATAAACGGGCCTGCGCTCACCCGCACCATGCTGACGGAGCTCGCCGCCGGCAAGCCCGATGCGATCGTATTCGAGCTCGGCGACGGTATTCTCGGCACTTACGGTGTCGATGCGATTCTGGAGTGTGCGGATATCCGCGCCGCGCTCACCGGCGTCGTCCTCTCGGCCAACGATCCCGTCGCGGCCTGGGGCGGGGTGAAGCTGCTGCGGGAGCGGTTCGGGATCGAGCCCTGCGTGGTCACCGGTCCGGCCACTGACAATCAGGTGGGAGTCGAGATCATCGCCTCGCAGATGGGCGTGCCGGCTTTCAATGCGATGAGTGCGGGCGCGGCCCTCGGCGATCGCGTCATGGAAGCCATCGGCCTCGTCCGGGAATCCGCTGCATGAGCGGTTTTGTCCCGACAGTGGTGCTGGGGGGCACGGGCTATGTCGCCGGTGAGCTGCTGCGCCTGCTCGCAGCGCATCCGCGATTCGAGCTGGCGGCGGTGATGTCCGACAGCCAGCCGGGGGAGCCGGTCGCCAAGGCGTTCCCTCATCTTGCAGCCGCCTACGGCGAGACGCGCTTCAAGTCTCAGGCGGACGTGGAGGCGCTCGTGACCCGCGTACCGGAATGCGCCGTCTTCTCCGCGGCGCCGCACGGTGTCTCCGCCGCGCTGATCGACTCCCTGTTGAAGGCCGCTTCGCAAGCCGGAACCAGGCTCCGGGTGGTCGATATCTCCGCCGACTTCCGCTTCCGCTCCGCGGCGGAGTACGAGTCGGTCTACCGGCACGCGCACGCTGCTCCGGCGCGCCTGGCGGAGTTTACCTGCGCCGTGCCGGAGCACCTGCGGGAGCTTAAGACCCCGCATGTCGCGCATCCAGGCTGCTTCGCCACGGCGACACTGCTCGCGAGCATGCCGCTCCTTTCCCTGGGGCTCACGCCGCCCGTCCTTTACGTGACGGGCATCACCGGCAGCACCGGCGCGGGCCGCAAGCCCGTCGAAGGCACTCATCATCCGCTGCGCCACAGCGATCTCTATTCCTACAACGCGCTGGCGCATCGACACGCGCCGGAAGTTGCGGCCTGCGCGCGTGCCGCGACGGGTGTGGAAGCGGAGTTCGCTTTCGTGCCGCACTCCGGGCCGTTCGCCCGCGGTATTCACGTCACGGTACAGGCGCCCTTGAAATCAGCGGTGGACACCTCGAAGGTGCTCGCGGCGCTGCGCGAGTTCTATGCCGGATCGCCCTTCGTGCGGGTGACGGACTCCGCGCCGAGAGTCAAGGAGGTCGTGACCACGAATTACGCGCACCTCTGCGCCGCCTCGAGCGGCCGCACGGTGGCCGTGATGTGCGTGATCGACAACCTCAACAAGGGCGCGGCCGGCGGCGCGGTGCAATGGATGAACCGGATTTTCGGGCTGCCGGAGACGGAGGGTCTCACCGCGTGCGCGCCCGGTTGGACTTGAGGCGATCGACATGACAACCACACCCTGTGCGACAACCAGCCCGTCAGACCCACCGATACCATCCCCACACTCGCCGAGACCCGCCGGCGCAGGTGCACGTACCCCGGGAAGCGCGCGAGACTTCCTCGCACCGGTATACGCTCAATATCCTTTCGAGGTGGCCTCCGCCGAGGGCGTCTGGCTCTTCAACACCCGGGGCGAGCGGGTGCTCGATCTCTACGGCGGGCATGCGGTCGCATCGCTCGGCTATGGCCATCGCGGCTGGACGGAAGCGCTCACCGCCCAGGCCCGCGTGTGCAACTTCCAGACGAACGCCGTTCCGATGCGCATCCGCGCGCGCGCGGCGGAGCGCCTGGTGCGCTTCTCGAAGCTGGATTTCACGAGCGTCTTCTTCGTCAGCAGCGGCGCGGAGGCGAACGAGAACGCATTGCGGCTGGCGTTTCGCATGACTTCCCGGCCGCATGTCGCCGCGGTCGAGGGCGCCTTCCACGGCCGCACGGCGGCGGCGGGGGCGGTCACCTGGGGCTCGGATACCTGGTATGGCTTCCCGCGCAAGCCCTTCGATGTGAGCTTCTTGCCGCGCGGTGATATCGGCGCCATTGCCGCTCACATCACCGATCGCACGGCCGCGGTCATCGTCGAGCCCGTACAGGGGCTTGCGGGCGCCGTCGATCTGGGCAGACCCTACCTCGAGGCACTGCGCCGCCGCTGCGACGAGGTCGGTGCGCAGCTCATCTTCGACGAGGTGCAGTGCGGTCTCGGCCGTGTCGGCCATCCGTTCGCCGCCAACCTGTACGGCGTCATGCCCGACATGCTTACCGTAGCCAAGGCGCTCGGGAACGGCTTTCCCTGCGCGGCGCTCCTCACCAGCGCCAAGGTGTCGGCGACTCTGGGTGTGGGGCTTCTCGGCACGACCTACGGCGGCGGCCCCATGGCCTGCGCGGCCATCGAGGCGGTGATCGACGCCATCGAGTCGGAGGCGCTGCTCGAGAACGTGCGGCGCGTATCGGATTACATTCGCCGCACCTGCATCGTGGGCCCGGTGGGCTCGAGCCAGGGCGAGGGTTTTCTCCTCGGCCTGCGCACCAGCCGACCGGCCAGGCAGATCCAGTCGGAGCTGCTGGAGAGCGGCATTCTGGCGGGCACGGCGAGCGACGGCCACATCGTGAGGCTGCTGCCGCCCTTCATCCTGCGGGAGGAGCACGTCGACATGCTCCGTGATGCGCTCGCGAGCCTGCCGACATGAAGCGCTTCCTCGACCTCGCGGACCTCGAGCGTGAGGAGGTGTTGGCGCTGCTCGAGCTGGCGCGCCGCCTCGAGACACGTCCGGAGCCGCAGGCCCTGGCGGGCAAGATCCTCGGGCTCCTCTTCCTCAACCCCTCGCTGCGCACGCTCGCCTCGTTCCAGGCAGGCATGGCGCGGCTCGGCGGCAGCTCCTTCGTCATCACCCCGGGGCAGGGCACCTGGCAGTTCGAGACGCGGCGCGGCGCCGTGATGAGCGGCGCGGCAGCCGAGCATGTGCGTGAAGGGATCCCGGTGCTGGCTTCCTACTGCGATGCCCTCGGGCTGCGGGCCTTCGCGGACGGCAAGGACCTCGCCGCGGATCTCGCCGAAACCGGCTTCAACGCAATGGCGAGTCTCGTCGACAAGCCGCTCATCAACCTGGAGTCGGCGACCAGCCATCCGTGCCAGGCGCTGGCGGACTGGAAGACCTTGGACGAGCTCGAGGTCCCCCGAAGCGGCCGCTTCGTTCTCTCCTGGGTAAACCATCCGCGCGCGCTGCCGCTCGCAGTGCCGGCCAGCGCCGTCCACATGGCGGCGCTGCGTGGCATGGAAGTCATCGTGCTGCGGCCTGAGGGCTTCGCCTTGCCGCCGCCGATCATGGACAAGGCGCGCCGCGCCGCGGCTCAATCGGGCGGCTCCGTGCGGGAGACCGCCGACCGGAACGAGGCGCTCGCCGGTGCGCACGTCGTTTATGCGAAGGAGTGGGGCGCCACATCCTGTTATGGCGATGCGGCCGCCGATGGGCGGCTGCGCAGCGAGCTGAAGCACTGGTGCGTGCGCAACGACTGGTTCGCGCAGACGGCCGCGGACTGCCGCCTGATGCACTGCCTTCCCGTACGCCGCAACGTGGCGGTCGCGGATGAAGTGCTCGACAGCCCGCGCAGCGTCGTGCAGCGCGAAGCCTACAACCGCCTCACCGTACAGATGGCGGTCCTCCATCGCATGTTGAAGAGCATTTGAGGGACACATCGAGATGATCATGCATCCTGGCGATCAGGCCCTGGCGATCCGGGCGCTCAAGAGCGCCGCGCCCTACATCCGCATGTACAAGGGCAAGACCTTCGTCGTGAAGGCGGGCGGCGGTGTGTTCGCCGACCTCGACTCCACCCGGGTCCTCATCGAGCAGATCGCGATCCTGCACTACTTCGGAGTTCGGGTGGTGTTCGTGCATGGCGGCGGCCCGCAGGTCACGGAGCTCTCCACCGCGCTCGGCGTCCCGACACGCATGGTGGAGGGCCGACGCGTCACCGACCAGAAGTCGATCGACGTGTCCGCGATGGTGCTGAATGGCCTCATCAACACCCGTATTCTCGGCATCTGCCGCGACCTCAACATCGAGGCGGTGGGGATCAGCGGTGTCGATGCGGGCCTGGTGCGCGCGCACAAGCGGCCTCCGGTGAAGATCCGCTCGAGTGGCGAGATGGTGGACTACGGCTTCGTCGGCGACATTGACGCCGTGGACCCGACGGCGGTGCGCAAGCTCCTCGACAACGGATTGATGCCGGTGGTGAGCCCACTCTCGGCGGATGACACTGGCGTGCTCCTCAACATCAACGCCGATACGGTGGCCGCGGCGCTCGGCGCGGCGCTCGGCGCGGAAAAGCTGATCCTCTGTACGGGCGCGCCGGGGATTCTCGGCGAGGTTTCCGACCCAGGGTCGCTCATTTCCTACCTCGACCTGCAGGGATTGAAGCGCCTGCGGGAGGACGGGCGCATCGTCGATGGCATGCTGCCGAAAGCGAAGGCCATCGAAGACGCGATCCGCGGCGGGGTGCGTCGCGTCCACGTGGTGTCATATCAAGCGCCCGAGGGCATTCTCGGCGAGGTTTTCACCAACGAGGGGACGGGAACGCTGATCGTGGCGGACATCAACGCGCTGAGCCCTGCCGAGCAGCAGGGGGCGCAGAGCTGAGTCGCAGCGGGTCCGTCATGACACGTTTGTGGGACAAAGGGGCGCCTCTCGACGAGCGCGTGTTGCGATACACCGCCGGCGAGGATTTTGCGCTCGATGAGCGCCTGGTGGCCTATGACGTGCGCGCATCCATCGCGCATGCGCAGATGCTGCACGAGCAGGACCTTCTCTCGGAGGCCGACCTCGAGACGATCCGCAACGGCCTGACCGCAGTGGGTGACGAGCACGCTCGTGGCCTTTGGCGGATCGAGCTGGCCGACGAGGACGGTCAGACAGCGCTCGAGCGTCGGCTGACGGAGCGCATCGGAGCTGCCGGGGGCCGCGTGCACCTGGGACGGTCACGCAACGACCAGGTGCTGACAGCACTGCGGCTGTATTTGCGGGATGCAGCGGACGAGTTGAGCGGCGGCGCCCTTCGGGTTGCGCAAGCGCTCGAGCGCCTGGCCGAGCGCGAGAAGAGCACGGCGCTTCCGGGCTATACCCACATGCAACAGGCGATGCCGAGCTCCGTACCGTTATGGGCAGGCGGCTTCGCGGCCGAGATCCGGGACGACGCGGAGGGTCTGAGGCAGGTCCAACGCCGAGTCGGAAAATCTCCGCTGGGGTCGGCAGCGGGATACGGTACGCCCGGCTTGGCCTTGGACCGCGAGTCGACGCGACGGAAGCTCGGCTTCGCCGAAGTCCACGAGCCGGTGACCGCCGTGCAGCTCTCGCGCGGGAAGGCGGAGGCGACTCTGCTCTTCGAGAGCGCGCTCCTCATGCAGGATCTCGGCCGCCTCGCCGCCGACGTGCTGCTTTTTTACACCCAGGAGCTCGGCTTTCTCGAGCTGCCGGACGCGTTCACCACCGGCTCCTCGATCATGCCGCAGAAGCGCAACCCGGATGTCTTCGAGCTGATCCGCGGCCGCTCCGCCACGGCGCAGGCCTGTCTCGCGGAAGCGCTCGGCCTCTGCGCCAAGCTGCCCTCAGGCTATCAGCGCGACCTGCAGCTGCTGAAAGCCCCTCTGTTCCGCGGCATCGACCTGGCGCAACAGACGCTCGATATCCTGCCCTCCGCCCTCGATGCGATGCGCTTTCGCCCCGAGCGTATCCGCCTGGACCCTGCCATTCACGCCGCCGAGGAAGCCAACCGGCTCGTAGTCAACGAAGGCATCCCGTTCCGCGAAGCCTATCGCCGGGTCGCCGCGAAATTGAAAAATCCCGCCTGACTTTCCGCCCGGCGGCAACAGGGGCTTGGGCCGGCCTCGCGTCCATTCTCACCCGTGGATGTTTCGAAAGTGTTGCAACTGGTCCCGCGGGGCGGCCGGCGCAATCGAGCAGCCCGGTACATCACACTTGCGCAGGTGACGGCGTGGAACTCCACCGGGCCGCGCGGGGTCACACGAGGATCGATCCCGCCAAGGCGTCGACGAATCGTCCCGCAGCCGCAATGCGACCTGTTGTAACATCCGCCCGGCGCCTCTGCGCGGGAGTGCTCAATGCGTCGCATATCGAAAGTCGAGGAACATGAGTCACATTGCAATCGGGAACGGGGGAGTCCGCCGTCGAATGTTGCTGCTCGGCGCGGTGTTGGCGCTCGGCACGGTGGGCATCGCGTGGGCCACCGCCGGCCTTGCGCCGATCGTCCATGCGCGCCAGAGCCACTTCAAGGCGCTGGGGCGAGCCGCCAAGTCTTTGCGGGATCAGATCGGGCGATCGGAGCCGGATTGGAGCATCGTCGCAAGCGACGCGAGAGAGATCGAGCGTCTTGCCGCTGCGCTGCCGAGCTGGTTTCCCGAAGGCAGCGGCAGGGGCCATGGAGTCAAGACCCGGGCGCGGGCGGCGATCTGGGCGAAGCCGCAGGAGTTCGGGCAAGCCGCACGGAGGCTCTTGAATCGCGCGCAGGATTTGACCCGGGCGGCAGCCACCCGCGATCCGCGCGCGCTTGCGCTGCGTACCAGGGCGCTTGGCCAGGCCTGCGGCAGTTGTCATCGTCGATTCCGGGCGCGCAGCAGCTGGTGGTGATTCGCCTTGACCGCTGAAGCGCCCACGAACGGGCGGGTTAGAGTCTGGGACTTTCCGACCCGGCTCTCGCATTGGACCCTCGTCAGTCTGTTCGGGGTCTGCTGGTGGACCGCGAAGAGCGACCATATGAGGTGGCACCGCATCGCCGGATACGGCGTGCTCGGCGTGGTATTGTTTCGGCTGGCGTGGGGATTCTGTGGTGGACAGACGGCGCGCTTCGGCGACTTCGTTCGCGGTCCGGCGGCCACCTGCCGTTATGTGCGCAAGCTCCTTGGGCATCGGGGTGAGGATGCGCCGGCCCCGATCGGTCACAATCCGCTCGGCGCGTTGAGCATTCTCGTCATGCTCGCTCTGCTGCTGACGCAGACCACGCTGGGCTTGTTCGCCGTGAATGTCGATGGCTTCGCCTCAGGGCCATTTGCGAGGTGGGTCTCGTTCGGGACGGGTCGACGTTTCGCCCATCTGCACGCCGCCACTTTTCAACTGCTGCTGGCGATGATCGGGGTGCATCTCGCTGCGATAGGATTTTATCGCTTGGCGCGCAATGAGAGCCTGGTGCCGCCGATGATCCATGGCTTCAAATCGCGCGCGCCATCCGGCGTGGTGCCGTACTTCGTTCCCTGGTGGCGGGCCCTGTTCCTTGCCACAGGGATCTTCCTCTTCGTAGCGCTGTTGCTGAGCATGCGGTGATGGCTCGGCGGGCCGCCGATCGGCTCGGGAATTCACGACCGGAGCGGGCGGTCGTTTTCGCGATGCGGGCAGGCCAATACCCCCGTTGCGCTCAGTGCGCCTCGTCCCAGTTGGCCCCGGTGCCGATATCGACGCGCAGCGGCACCCGCAGCTCCGCGGCCGTGGTCATTCTCTCCCTGACGGCCTCTTTCACGCGCTCGACGGCATCGCTGCGCACCTCGAGCACCAGCTCGTCGTGCACCTGCATGATGAGGCGCGCGGGAACGTCCTCGCGCGTGCACCAACCGTCGACCGTGATCATGGCGCGCTTGATGATGTCGGCGGCAGTGCCCTGCATGGGCGCATTGATGGCACTGCGCTCCGCATACTGGCGCGTCTGGACGTTACCCGAGCGGATATCCGGTAGATACAAGCGCCGGCCGTATACCGTCTCCACGAACCCACGCTCCCGCGCCTGCTTGCGGGTGTCGTCCATGAAGCGCCGCACGCCGGGGTAGCGCTGGAAGTAGCGCTCCACGTACGTCTGGGCCGCGCCACGATCGATGCCCAGATTGCGCGCGAGCCCGAACGGCGACATGCCGTAAATGAGCCCGAAGTTGATGGTCTTCGCCAGCCGGCGCTGATCGGCGGTGATCTGCGCGAGCGGCGCACCGAAGACCTCCGCCGCGGTCGCCTGATGGACATCGCGATCCTCCGCGAAGGCCGCGAGCAGGCCCTCATCGCCCGAGAGGTGCGCCATGATGCGCAGCTCGATCTGCGAGTAGTCGGCGGCCAGCAGCACGTGTCCCGGCGGCGCAATGAAGGCCTGGCGGATGCGCCGGCCCTCGGGGCGGCGAATCGGAATGTTCTGCAGGTTGGGATCGGAGGAGGAGAGCCGACCGGTCTGCGCCACCGCCTGACCATATGAGGTATGGATGCGGCCGGTTCGCGGGTTGACGAGCTCCGGGAGCTTGTCGGTGTAAGTGGATTTCAGCTTCGCGAGCGCGCGGTAGTCGAGCACGATTCGCGGCAGCGCATAGGAGGCCGCGAGCTCCTCCAGCACATCCTCGGCCGTCGAGGGCTGACCTGTCGGTGTCTTGCGCAGCACCGGCAGTCCCAGCTTCTCGAAGAGCACCTGCTGCAGCTGCTTCGGCGAGTCGACATTGATGTCAAACCCGGCCTCGCGCCGCGCCTGCTGCAGCAGGTCCTGCAACTGGACGGCGAAGCGGGAGCTCTGTGCTCGCAGCAGCTCACGATCGACCAGCACGCCCCGGCGCTCCATGCGCTCGAGCACCGGCACGAGCGGCTGCTCGATCTGCTCGTACAAGCGCTGCAGCGCCGGAATAGTCTCGATCTTCGGCCAGAGCGCCTTGTGCAGGCACAGCGTCACGTCGGCATCCTCGGCCGCATATTCCGCGGCGCGCTCCACCGGCACCTGGCTGAAGGGGATCTGCTTGGCTCCTTTGCCGGCCACATCCTCGTAGGTGATGGTGCGCAGCCCGAGATAACAGAGGGCCGCGGAATCCATGTCATGCCGCGTGCCCACACTGTTCCAGACGTAGGACTCGAGCATGGTGTCATACCGCATGCCGGCCAACCGGATCCCGTGGTTTTGCAGCACGTGGGCATCGTACTTGAGGTGATGTCCGAGCTTCGGTCTCTCCGGGTCTTCCAGGATGGGCCGCAGCGCCTCGAGCGCGCGCGCGCGCTCGATCTGCGCCGGCGCGCCCGCATAGTCGTGCGCCAGTGGGAGATACGCGGCGCTGCCCGACTCGACACAGAACGAGACGCCGACGATCTCGGCGCTCATGTAGTCAAGACTCGTCGTCTCCGTATCGATGGCGATCAGCTCTGCGTCACGCAGCTTCGCAACCCAACGCTCGAGATCCTCCCACTGCACCAGCATCTCGTAATTCCTGGTCACACCCGGCGGCGCGATAGCCGGCTCGCCCGGCGGGAAGCCGACGCGCGTCGTAGACACGGCCGCGCCACTTTGCGCAACGGCGCCATCCGACGCCGGTCGGCCTGGCTCGAGTGAGCCGGCGGCGACAGCCGACTCGCCGCTGCCGCCATCGAGCTGGCGCAGCAGCGAGCGCAGCTCATATCGGGTGTAGAGCTCGCGCAGGCGCTCGGTATCCGGCTCCGCCGGCACGAGCTCCTCCAGCGTCAGCGGCAGCTCGAGGCCGCTCTGAATGGTCGCGAGCTTGCGCGACAGCTCCAGCGTCTCGAGCCCGGCACGCAGGTTTTCGCCCACCTTGCCGCTCACCTCGCTTACCTTGCGGATGAGATTGTCGAGGGTCCCGTACTGGTTGAGGAATTTGGCGGCCGTCTTCGGGCCGACTTTGTCGATGCCGGGAATGTTGTCGGAGCTGTCGCCCACCAGCGCGAGATAATCGATGATCTGTTCCGGGAATACATCGAACTTCGCCTTGACCCCGGCGCGGTCGAGCACCGTGTTGCTCATCGTGTTGACGAGCGTGATCGATTCGTTGACGAGCTGCGCCATGTCCTTGTCGCCCGTCGAGATCAGCACCGTCTGGCCCGCGCGCGCCGCTCGGCAGGCGAGCGTCCCGATGACATCGTCAGCCTCGACGCCTTCGACCCGTAGCACCGGCAATCCCTGCGCGCGCAGAGCGGCAAGCAGCGGCTCGATCTGCGAGCGCAGATCGTCCGACATCGGCGTCCGATGAGCCTTGTACTCGGCAAAGAGGTCGTCGCGAAAGGTCCTGCCCGGAGCATCGAATACCAGGGCAATGCGCTTCGGCCGGCACTCCTTGAGGAACTTCGCGAGCATGTTCAGCACGCCCAGCAGCGCGCCGGTCGGCTCCCCCCGGGAGTTGCTCAGGGCCGGAAGGGCATGGAAAGCGCGATAGAGGTAAGACGACGCGTCGACGAGGACGAGGTCGGGGGACTCGGGCATGGGCATACGGGCAGTATATCGGACAGCGCTCCGGTCAACCGGAGCCCGGCCCCGTGCGCTATGAGGCTCATGGACAATGGGCTGACCTCGGCCATTGCGGCCAATCGATTCGGGCTCGGCGCCCGGCCGGGCGAGCTGGCCGCCATCGGCGGCTCGGGGCTCGACTGGCTGCGAGCGCAGCTCGACGGCCCGGCTCCGGAAATCGGCGGCGACGGCCTGCAAAGCTCCGCGAGCCTCCTCACGCAGATCTACGACCTGCGCCGCACCATCCAGGCCGAGCGCATGAGGGCCGCGGCGGCCCGAAGCGTCGACGAACGCCAGGCCGCGGCCGGGTCCGCCGCCGCGATCGGCGCTTTCAAGAAGCTTCCGCAGCTCATCCGGCCCGTCTATCTGGCGGAAGCCGGCGCGCGTTTCCGGCATTCGGTCTCGACGGACCGGCCGTTCATCGAGCGCCTCGCACAATTCTGGTCGAACCACTTCGCCGTTTCCGTCGACAAGGGAGTGTTGGCCGCGCTCGCCGGCAGCTACGAGCGCGAGGCGATCAGACCGTACGTTCTCGGCAACTTCAGCGACATGCTCATTGCGACGCAGCGTCATCCGGCGATGCTGCTCTATCTCGACAATGAGATGTCGATGGGGCCGGACTCGCGCGCGGCACGCAACATCGAGCGGCGCAATCCCGGCCGCAGGCCGGGAATCAACGAGAATCTGGCGCGGGAAACCCTGGAGCTGCATACGGTCAGCGTCGATGGCGGGTATACGCAGGCCGACGTCACCGCGCTCTCCAAGGTGTTGACAGGTTGGTCGATCGCCGGGCCCGAGGCTTGGCGGTTCGGGCAGCGGCCCGGCACCTTCCTCTTCCGCGCCGCGATGCATCAGCCGGGACCGCAGGTGGTGATGGGCAAGCGCTATCCCGACACGGGATATGACCAGGGAGTGGCGGTGCTGCGCAACCTCGCCGCTCACCCCTCGACCGCGCGATTCATCGCGACCAAGCTGGCGCGCCATTTCATCGCCGATGCCCCGCCTGCGCCGGCGGTGGACCGGGTAGCCGCGGCATTCTCGCGGAGCAAGGGCGATCTGCCCACCGTATATCGGGCGCTCATCGGCTCGCCGGAGGCCTGGGAGCAGCCCGTATCGAAGTTCAAGACGCCCTCGGATTTCATCGTGTCGTCCTTCCGCGGGCTGGCGCTCCCAATCCGCCCGGAGAAAGCGCCCGTGTGGCTCTTCCAGCTCCTGGGGCAGCGGATCTGGTGCCCGGGATCGCCGGCGGGGTGGCCGGACGGGAGCGCGGATTGGGACGGTGCGTCGGAGCTCTTGAAGCGAATCGAATGGGCGGATGCGGTGGGCCAGAGGATCGGGCCCAGACGCGACGCCAGGCAATTGGCGCCGCGGCTATTGGGCAGCGTGCTGAGCGCCACGGCGCGCGAAGCGATCGCGCACGCCGAGAGCGCGGCGCAGGCGGTAACGCTCCTCTTGGCAGCTCCCGAGTTCTTGAGGCGCTGAGCGATGAAACGGCGTGAATTCCTGACAGCCGGAGCGTTGGCCGCGGGCGGCACCTTGCTCAGCGGCCTGACGTTCGCCGGCGTGGCCAACGGCAACAAGCCGCGCCTCGTCTTCATCATCCTGCGGGGCGCGCTCGACGGCCTCGAGGCGGTGCCGCCCTGCGGTGATCCGGCATACGCAGCACTGCGCGGGGAGCTCGAGATAGCGCGGCCTGGCACGAATGGCGGGGCGCTGGCCCTCGACGGAATTTTCGGCCTGCACCCTGCGCTCTCGTTCATGCACCAGACCTATGCCGCGCGTGAGCTCATCATCTTTCACGCGGTGGCGGGTCCTTACCGCAATCGCTCGCACTTCGACGGCCAGAACGTGTTGGAGACCGGGTATGCGCAGCCGCATGCGGCGCAGACGGGATGGCTGAACCGGGCCCTGGCCGCTTTGCCCGCCGCCCGCGCACCAGAGAAGACGCGCGGAGTCAGCATTGCGCCAACGGCGCCGCTGGTCATGCGCGGACCCGCGGCGGTGACTTCCTGGTCGCCTTCGCACCTGGCACCGCTCGATGACGACACCCTGCAGCGGATATCCGATCTCTACTCGCACGATCCGGTGCTCGGTCGGAAGCTGGCGGAGGCGCTCGCAGCCGAAGCGATTGCCGAGCAGAGCGCCGCGCGAAGCCGGGACGCCATGGCGGGGGGTGCCGGCGCCCATTTCGCTGCCGGCGCGTTCGGCTCGATGATGGATACCTCGGGTCGGATGACGATGGCGCCCGACGCCAGAATGGGACAACGCGCCGACCGGCGTCCCCCGTTGGCCCAGCGAGGCCGGCCGGGAGCGCAATACGCGCAAGTGGTCAGGGCGGCCGCGCGATTTATACGGCAGGCGGACGGACCGCAGGTGGCAGTTTTCGATACGACGGGCTGGGACACTCACTTCAACGAGGGCAACGAGAAGGGGCAGCTCGCCGCGCGCCTCGCGGCCCTGGATGCCGCGCTGGGCGGGCTGAAGGCGGGACTCGGGCCCGTCTGGAGCGACACGGCCGTGCTCCTGGCGACGGAGTTCGGCCGCACGGTGGCGGAGAACGGCACCCGCGGTACCGATCACGGCACCGCGACCGCGGCCTATCTCCTCGGCGGCGCGGTCAAGGGCGGCCGCGTCGTGGCGGACTGGCCGGGACTCTCGCCCCGGCAGCTCTATCAGGACCGGGATCTCAGGCCGACGCTCGACCTGCGCGCCGTGATGAAGGGCGTGTTGGCGGAGCATCTCGGGGTGCCGGCGCGGGCGCTCGAGAGCGCGGTGTTCCCGGAGAGCGGCGCAGCGCGGCCGCTCAAGGGATTGGTGCGGACCTGATGCAGATGGGAAGTCAGCCAGTGGCGCCGTTCGAAAGCACGTGACGGAGCGGCCGTTTCCCGGGGTACGTCATCTGGCGTTGGCGGCTCTCAGAGGGGCCGTTCCCTGGGCCCCGCGAGACCGAAAGGGTCACCGGGCTGGCTGCCCAAAGCGGCGAAGCCGACTTTGGGCCAATATCTCAATGATCTCGCTGCCGTAGCGCTCGAGCTTGACCGCGCCCACTCCATTCACCGCACGCAGCTCCTCTGTCGAGCCGGGTCGCCGCCGCGCGATCTCCTCCAGCGTGGAATCGTGAAACACCGTATAGGCCGGCACACCGTGCTCTCGCGCGACCTGCAGCCTCCATGCGCGCAGGGTCTCGAACAGGGTCTGGTGGGTGTTGTCGTCGCCGGCGGGCACGGAGCCGTCAGACAGCATGCGTGCCGCCTGGGCGGCCGTCACCCGTGTCCGATCAACCGGTCGGCGGCTGGCCGGCCGGACCGCGCCCCCGTCGACCGCACGCCGCAGCAGTATCGTGCGCTCGCCCCGCAGCACCTCGCGACTGGCTGCCGTCAGGCTCAGCACGCTGTAGCGCTCCGTGTCGACCTGAACCAGACGCAGCATCACGAGCTGGCGCAGCACGGAGCGCCACTGCGCCGCTTCGAGATCCGCCCCGATCCCGAAGGTGCTCAGGCGCTCGTGGCCGAACTGCTCGACCTTCGCAGTCCGGTTGCCGCGCAGGATGTCGATCACGTGTTGGGCTCCGAAGCCGAAGCCGGTGGCCGAGCGGCAGCGCGCGATGCAGGACAGGAGCTTCTGGGCCGCCACGGTGCCGTCCCACTCCTGCGGCCGGTCCAGGCAGTTGTCGCAGTTGCCGCAGGGCGTGGACTGCTCGCCGAAGTAATCGAGCAGGCGCACGCGCCGGCATTGCGTGGTCTCGCAGAGGCCGAGGAGCGCGTCCAGCTTCCCCGTCGCGACGCGTTTGTATTCCGCGCTGGCCTCCGACTGATCGATCATCCGCCGCTGTTGAACGACGTCTTGCAGTCCATAGACCATCCACGCATCGGCCGGAAGGCCGTCGCGGCCGGCACGGCCGGTTTCCTGGTAATAGCCTTCGATGCTCTTCGGCAGATCCAGATGGGCGACGAAGCGGACATCGGGCTTGTCGATGCCCATGCCGAAGGCGATGGTCGCCACCATGACGATGCCGTCGTCACGGATGAAACGGCGCTGATTGCCCTCACGCGTGGCGCTGTCGAGACCCGCATGGTAGGGCAGCGCGTCGATTCCTTCGCGCACCAGAGATTCCGCGGTGTCCTCCACCGAGGCGCGCGAGAGGCAATACACGATGCCGGATTCCCCGGGATGCTCTGCGCGGATGAATCGCAGGAGCTGCCGGCGCGGATTGTCCTTCTCCGCGATGCGATACCGGATGTTGGGCCGATCGAAGCTGGCGACGAATACCTTGGGCTCGCGCAGGCGCAGCCGCTCGATCATCTCCTTGCGCGTCAAGATGTCAGCGGTCGCCGTGAGCGCAATGCGCGGCACGCTCCCGTAACGCTCCGCCAGCACGGCGAGCTGCAGGTATTCCGGCCGGAAGTCGTGCCCCCACTGTGACACGCAGTGCGCCTCGTCGATGGCGAAGAGCGCCAGAGGACACCGGTCTAGCAGGGACAGGCAGCGCTCGGTCAGCAAGCGCTCCGGCGCGACATAGAGCAGATCGAGCTCGCCGGCACGCGCCTGGCGCTCGGTCTCCTGCACTTGTGGCCAGCTCATGGCCGAGTTGAGGGCTCCCGCGCGCACGCCGGCCTCGTGCAGCGCCGCCACCTGGTCCTGCATGAGCGCGATGAGAGGGGAGACGACGATGCCCATCCCCTGACGGGCGAGCGCCGGAATCTGATAGCAGAGCGACTTGCCGCCGCCGGTCGGCATGAGCACCAAGGCGTCACCGCCGGCGATCAGGTGCCCGATGATCTCCCGCTGCTCGCCGCGGAACTGCGAGTAGCCGAAGACCTCACGCAGGACTCGGCTGGCTTGATCTTCGGCGTCCATGGAACCTTAGCCTGGGCACAGGGGAAGCCGAAGTCTAGTACTCGACGCGTCCTGCGTCTCGCCCTGCGGCCGCCACGAAAACAATCTTATCGTGGAGGTGCCGCGGACGCGCCCGGCGGCTGCGCCGCCGGCGATGTCTCGCGCTTCTTTTTCTTGGCGGGCGTTGGCGCCGGCCCCGGGATTGGAGCGGCCTGCACGCCCTGCGCCCCCGGATGAGTGACCACGGTGGCGTTGCGCTCCGGAAGGTAGAGCGGTCCCTTGAAGCCGCAGCCCGCGCATACCAACAGCGCGCCGATGGCCGCGATCCAGAGCCGAGATCCCGGCGCGCTCATGCCGCCGAGTCCCGCCGCGGCATGATCGCCATGGTCAGCCTCGAGACGCAGACCAGTCTGGCGCGCTCGTCGCGGATCTCGGTGACCTGAATACCGAGCCGCTCGGCGAACGTGCCGCTCGAGAAACGGTTGACCCGCTCGGGGGTGAGTTCGGTACGCCAGAGGCTCATTGGCGTATTCTACGCATCATGAAGCTCTACACCTATTACCGCAGCTCCGCCGCTTACCGCGTGCGCATCGCGCTCAACCTCAAGGGGATCCAGTACGAGTCCGTGCCCGTCAATCTGTTGCCGGGCGCGCACCGCCAGCCGGAATACCTGGGCAGAAATCCACAGGGCCTAGTGCCGGCGCTCGAGGACGACGGCGCCGTCATCGGTCAGTCGCTCGCCGTCATCGAGTACCTGGAAGAGAGCCATCCGCAGCCCCCGCTGCTGCCACGCTCGGCCCTGGATCGTGCGCGGGTGCGCTCGATGGCGCTCGCGATCGCCTGCGACGTGCATCCTCTCAACAATCTTCGGGTGTTGAATTACCTGCGCTCCCCGCTCGGCCAGGACGAAGCGGCGGTCGACACCTGGTACCGGCACTGGATCGCCGAGGGCTTCCGCGGCCTGGAGGAGGAGGTCAGGCGCTGGAGTGGCGACGGCCACCACATGTTCGGCACCCAGGTGACGCTCGCGGACGTCTGCCTCGTGCCACAGATGTTCAACGCCCGCCGCTTCAAGTGCAACATCGAGCCATTCTCGACCCTTCGGGCGATCTGTGCGCACTTGGAGACATTGCCTGCCTTCGCGCGCGCCGCCCCGGCCGCCCAGCCGGATGCGGTCTGACGGACCGATCCCTGCGAGCTCCCGAGCTCGCGCTGATGCGGCATGTTCGCCGGGCCAAAACTGACACAACGTGCTCGCATGAATGGCTGGGTCGCCCGCGCGACCCGACCCGCCCACTGTGAACTTCTCACCACACTGAGAGTCTCGGTGGCACTATTACCGGCGGCCTGTTTGTCTGCTTTTTGCAACAGAAAGGAGAGATTCGAATGCGAAGACTGCTGCTGATCCCATTGCTGGCCCTTGCGGCCGGGTGCGCGCACGCCAGCGGCCTCTTCGGCGCCGGCGTCTATGCAGGTGCGGGGCTGATGCGGGCAAACGTCAATAATCTCTTCGGCACCGGGTTCGATGTCCACAACACCTCCTTCAAGGCCCTGGCGGGCGTGCGTTTGAGCCTGCTCGGCGCGGAGGTCGATTACTACCACCTGGGCAGCGAATCGCGCAGTATCGGCACTCTGGGCACAGCCGATGCCAATGCCCAGGCTTTCGCCGCCTATGTGGTCGGCTACCTGCCGATCCCCCTGCCACTCATCGACATTTACGGCAAGCTCGGACTCGACCGGTGGCAAATGAGCGGCAACTCGGCGAGCCCCTCGCTCTTCCGATTCTCCGATAGTGGGACCCAGCTCGCCTGGGGCGTCGGCGCCCAGGCGCATTTCGGCCATCTGATGGGAAGGCTCGAATACGAGCACCTGAACATAGCGCACACCAATGGGGCCCACGTGGTGAGCTTGGACGTGATCTTCAATATCCTCTAGCGGCCTGACGAGAAAGGGCTTTTTTCCGCATCGCGGACGACGGAACTTCCCCGACGGCGCCCCCTCTAATTCATCGAGTGCTTCGGCACTCCCCGCTTCCCTCCCTGAGCGGGTCCGACCCGGTTCACATGAGACCTGTGCCGGGTTAGTCTGCCCCGGTGGTCTCGTCAGAGGCCACCGGGGTTTTTTCTTTCGACCGCAGCCAGCCCGTGAGCACGCTCTGAGCTTCCTCCAGGCCCGCTCGCGCATGCGCGGAGAAAAGCTGCACGGTCGCGCGCGACTCCAGAGCGCGGGCAGCCGCGGCGAGCGCCTCCCGGCCCTCGTTCCGGCTCAACTTATCCGCTTTCGATAAGAGCACGTGTACCCGCTGGCGCGGGAGCGCCCATTTGAGCAGCGCCTCATCGCCCGGCCCGATCCCGCGGCGCGCATCGACGATCACGAACAGTCCCTTGAGCGCCTCGCGCGCGCGCAGCGCTTCGATGAGGCGCGGCCAGGTGCGCCGCTCGCTCTCTGGCGCACTCGCATAGCCGTATCCCGGAAGGTCCACGATGCGCTCGAGCGGCGCGAGCTCGAAGAAGTTGATGAGCCGCGTGCGTCCCGGTGTCTTGCTGGTCCGCGCGAGCCCCTGACGCCCGAGAATCGAGTTGATGGCGCTCGATTTGCCGGCATTCGAGCGGCCCGCGAAGGCGACCTCCGCGCCCCGATCGGCGGGAAATTGGCCCGGAGCGGCGGCGCTCACCAGAAATCTTGCGGTCGGAAATGCTGCCACGTCCGTAGTGTACAATCCGGCGCTTTCGCATCACTGGCAATAGTCGGGGGACGAGCGAAAATGGCAAAAAGAGCACCGTTGGCAACCATCTCCGCCGCGCTGTTGTCCGTCTTGTGGGCCGCCGCGTTGACCGCGCCGGCCGTCGCCCGCGCGGAAACTGCGGGCCCTGCGCCGGCATCCGGCGCCGCGACTTCGAGCGCGGCCGCCGTCGGGCCGGCAACGCCGACCGCAAGCCCGACCAAAGCGACTCCGCCGGTCACCCCGGATCCCTACGTGGACGGCTCCGTGCAAGCGGGCGCCACCAAGGCCGCGGTCTGCTTCGCCTGCCACGGCCCGGACGGCAACAGCCAGAATCCCGCTTGGCCGCGCCTGGCCGGCCAGAATGCCGTCTACATCGCGGAGCAGCTGCATTTGTTCAAGGCCGGCATCCGCCAGAACCCCGTGATGCAGCCCATGGCCACGGGTCTCAGCGATCAGGACATCGATAATCTGGCGGTGTTCTTCGCCGCGCAGACCCCGCAGGGCCTCGAGGCCGATCCTTCGTACTGGAAAGCGGGCCGGGCGCTCTACCTCGATGGTGATGCGAAGCGCGGGGTGCCGGGCTGCGTGGCCTGCCACGGGCCCGTCGGCCGCGGCAATCCCGCCGCGGGGTATCCGGCACTCGAGGCGCAGCAGTCGGTCTATGTGGTGACGGAGCTGCAGCAGTACGCGAACGGCACCCGCTACAGCGGACCGAATGCCGAGACTGCAACGCCCAACAGCATCATTATGTTCGATATCGCCAAGCGCCTGACGCCCGAGGAAATGCGCGACGTCGCCTCCTACGTTCAGGGTCTGCGGTAGTATGCAGCGCTGGATCCGCGCATCCTTCGCGGCCCAGCGCGCGGCGAGCAAAAGGCGTGACTTTTGCCCGCCTCTCGCCGCCTGCGTCGGCGGGCACCTCCCCGTGCCTATGCTTCAGGAAACCACTCAATGACCCGAACGCCTTCGTTGCCAGTTCTCACACTTGCTGCCGCAGCCCTGCTCGCCCTTTCCGCCTGCTCGCGCCAGAGTTCGGCGCCACAGCAGTCCGGCCAAGCCGCCACGCAGAGCAGTGAGACGGCGGCGCCGTCGTCGGACAACGGTCAGCAGGCGGCCAGCGGCCAGACCGCGAGTCAAAGCAGCCCGGCGAGCCCCACCCAGAGCACCGATGGCAGCAGCGGTCCTTCGCTCGAGCACCTGGCCGCCCTGCCCGCGAGTGCCGCGCTGCCCTCGAGCAGCCAATGGAAGCCCGGCGTCAACTATGACGTGATCTCCCCGGCCCAGCCGACCACCGTCTCACCCGGGAAGGTGGAGGTGCTGGAGGTCTTCTGGCTCGGCTGCCCGCACTGTTATGCGCTGGAGCCCTACATACGCCAGTGGCTGAAGACGAAGCCCTCGTACGTCGACTTCGTTCGCGTGCCGATCATGTGGGGGCCTGTGCACCGCGCGCATGCGCGCCTTTTCTATACGCTCGAGGCGCTGGGCCGCAACGATCTGGTGGAGAAGGTGTTCACCTACATCCACAATCTGGAGAGCCAGACCGGCACCGAGTCCGTGCTCTTCTCCACCGACAAGCAGGACACCTTCAGGCAGCAGCAGGCATGGGCGGTTCAAAACGGCATCGACGCCGCGGCTTTCGCGAAAGCCTACAACTCCTTCTTTGTCAACACCCAGCTTGAGCAGGCGGATGAGATCATGAACGCCTATCAGGTGCAGGGCGTACCCTTCATCGCGGTGGACGGCAAGTTCAGCACCGACGTGGGCAAGGCCGGCGGCGAGAACAAGCTGATCTCATTGATCAACTTCCTCGCAGCCTGGGAGCACGATCACAAGCAGGGGTGAGTCCGGTGCCTTCGTCGAGGACACTCACTTAAGGTGTCCTCGATCCGGCCGAACGCCCGCGCACGGATGCGCGGGCCCTCTGTGCCTGGCTACCATGTTGTACCCCTTCATGATTCGGGGTCGGCTGCCGTCGATGGGCGACTAGCCAAGCCAGGCCGCGGGTCGAAGCGGCGCAGACCTCAAAGGATGTATCGGCTGAGGTCCTCGTCCTTGGCGAGGTTGCCGAGGTGCTCATCGACATACTTCCCGTCGATCATCACCTGTGCCCCTCCCTGCTCGGAGGCCTCGTAGGAGACCGACTCCAGCAGCCGCTCCATCACCGTGTGCAGCCGGCGGGCGCCGATGTTCTCCGTGCGCTCGTTCACCTGGAAGGCGATCTCGGCGATGCGCCGCACACCGTCCTCCCCGAACTCAACCGATACGCCCTCCGTGCCCATCAACGCCTGGTACTGCGCGGTGAGTGAGGCATCGGGCTCCGTCAGGATGCGCACGAAGTCTCCCACCTTCAGCGAGTCGAGCTCGACGCGGATCGGGAGCCGTCCCTGCAGCTCCGGAATGAGATCCGACGGTTTCGAGAGGCTGAAGGCACCGGAGGCGATGAAGAGCACGTGATCGGTCTTGACCTGTCCGTACTTCGTCGCGACGGTCGAGCCCTCGACGAGCGGCAGGAGATCCCGCTGCACGCCCTCGCGCGAGACATCCGCCCCCATCGTCTCCTGGCGGCGCGTCACCTTGTCGATCTCGTCGATGAAGACGATGCCGTTCTGCTCGGCATTGGCGAGCGCTTGGATCTTGAGCTCATCCTCGTTGATCAGCTTCGCGGCCTCCTCGTCGACGAGGATCTTCTGCGCCTCGCGCACTTTCACCTTGCGGCTGCGGGTGCGGTTGCCGCCCAGGTTCTGGAACATCGACTGCAGCTGCTGCTGCATCTCTTCCATTCCTGGCGGCGCCATGATCTCGACGCCCATGGGCAGCGCACGTATCTCGATCTCGACCTCACGATCATCGAGCTCACCGGCCCGCAGCATGCGGCGGAATTTCTGGCGCGTCTCCGCATCGCGCGGCGGAGAAGGCTCGTCGGTAGAGAATCCCATCATGCGCGGCTTCGGCAGGAGCGCATCGAGCACGCGCTCCTCAGCGGCCTCCGCGGCGCGCTCGCGCACCTTCTGCATCTCCTGCTCGCGCGTCATCTTCACGGAGACGTCGGCGAGCTCCTTGACGATGGAGTCGACGTCGCGGCCGACATAACCGACCTCGGTGAACTTGGTGGCCTCCACCTTGACGAAGGGAGCGTTCGCGAGCCGCGCCAGGCGGCGCGCGATCTCCGTTTTGCCCACGCCGGTGGGCCCGATCATCAGGATGTTCTTCGGGGTGATCTCCTGGCGCAGCGGCTCGGGCACCTGCATGCGCCGCCAGCGATTGCGCAGCGCGATGGCGACGGCGCGCTTGGCGGCGTCCTGGCCGATGATGTGCTTATCGAGCTCCTGGACGATCTCTCGGGGGGTCAGCGATGACATGATGTTGCGTTGCGGTTCTTCAGGGGCGAGCGGCGGGGGTGTCCTGCCCGAGCTCCTCGATGGTGAGATTCCGGTTGGTGTAGATGCAGATGTCGCCGGCTATGTTGAGTGCGCGCTCTGCGATGCTGCGGGCATCGAGCTGGGTCGTCTCGAGCATCGCCCGTGCGGCGGCGAGCGCGAACGGGCCGCCGGAACCGATCGCGGCGGCGTCGATATCCGGCTCGATGACATCGCCGTTGCCGGAGATCACGAGGAGCTTCCCCGGATCGCCGACCAGCAGCAGCGCCTCGAGCCGTCGCAAGTAACGGTCCGAGCGCCAATCCTTCGCCAGCTCGATGGCGGCGCGCGTCAGATTGCCATACTTCTCCAGCTTGCCCTCGAAGCGCTCGAAGAGTGTGAAGGCATCCGCGGTGCCGCCGGCGAAGCCTGCGATCACCTTGTCGTTGTAGAGCTTGCGCACCTTGCGCGCGTTGCCCTTCATCACTGTGTTGCCGAGCGTCACCTGGCCGTCGCCGGCCAGCGCCACGGCGCCGTTGCGCCGCACACCGAGAATGGTCGTGCCGTGGGGATCGAATCGCTGCGAATCGGTCATCAAGTCCTCGCCGGATCGGCGCTATTTCGCGGGCGTCTTGCCCCGCCGCGCGCGCGGGTGGGTGGCATCGTAGATGCGGGCGAGGTGCTGGAAGTCAAGATGGGTATAAATCTGGGTCGTGGCGATATCGGCGTGACCCAGCAGCTCTTGCACGCCGCGCAGCTCCGCGCCGGACTCGAGCAGGTGCGAAGCGAAGGAATGCCGGAAGAGGTGTGGGTACACGTGAGTGGCAAGACCCTGGCGACGCGCCCAATAGGCGACGCGCAGCTCGACGGCCCGGCGGCCGAGACGCCGGCCCGAGCGGCCGACGAAAAGCGCCTCCTCGCCGGGCCGCGCCAGACCCGCGCGCTCAGTCAGCCACTGCTCGAGCGCACGGACAGCCACGCGGCCGACGGGCACCATGCGTGCCTTGCTTCCCTTGCCGAGCACGTGGACCGTGCGGTCGGGAAGATCGAGATGGCCGAGGTCGAGCCCGACGATCTCCGCTAGTCGCAGGCCAGAGGAGTAGAGGAGCTCCATGATGGCCCTGTCGCGCGGGGCGAAGGGCTCCTCTGGCGGAATCTCGAGCAGGCGCGCCATCTGATCCGCATCCAGAGTCTCAGGCAGGCGCCGTGCTGCCTTCGGCGCCCGCACGTCCTGACCCGGGTTGCTGCGGATTTGCGCGATGTCACGCCGCTCATGGTCATCGGCAGCGGCGGCCTGCGCGCCCGTTCGCAGCGCGTGCCCCTCGCGCTGCAGAAATTCGTAGAAGCTGCGCACTGCCGAAAGCCGCCGCTGAATGCTGCGCGGCCCGAGGCCACCCGCATGCAGCCGCGCGGCGAAGGATCGCAAATGCCCGCCGTCGATGTCGGTCCAGCGCTCGAGGCGCGAGCGATCGCAGTACGCCACCAGCGCCTGAAGGTCCCGCGTGTAGGCGGCCACCGTATGGGGTGAGCAACGCCTCTCCACCGCGAGATACTCGCGGAAGCGCTCGATCCAGGCGAGCGCGGCCGGAGTCACGTGTCCCGACCCGAACGGCTCCCCGCGAGCGTCACGCGCCCGGGCCCGAAGCCACCGAGTCGGTGATCAGATCCGCCATGCGCGCCAGAAACTCGGTGCTCATTCCGGGATGGAAACGGTCGCGGTCGGTGCTACCGAGCGCGAGCACCCCTAGCGGACCGTTCAGGGCGGATGGAGCGCGCGAGTCCACGAGCGGCACCAACGCCACGGAGCCGATGTCATTGGCATCCTGGCCGAAAAGAAACTCGCGCTGACTGTCACGCACCTGGCCGCATCGTGGCTTGCCGCTGGCAAACAGCGTCTCGAAGGACTTCAGTCCCGGATCATCGCGCGCAACGACGCGCACGAAGCGCTGGGGAGCGAGGTCGGGGTACTGGCCGATCAACACGAGCACACTGTGGAAGGCGTCGAAGTCCTCCCGCAGGCTGGCCTCGACCCGCGCGACGGCCTCGGCGCGCGAGCCCGCGCGCAGGAGCCTGCGAGTGAAGCGATGGAGCTTGTCGGCGATCGCGTCGTTGGCGCGGGCCACGCTCACCAGCTCCGCGAGCTTCCCCTCGAGCGCGGCGTGGCGCTCGCGCAGGACCTCGATCTGCCGCTCCACCAGCGAAATGGTCGATCCACCGCGCGAGTGCGGCACACGCAATCTCGCCAGCACCGCCTGGTGTCGCTCGAAGAAATCCGGATTGTGCTGCAAGTACGCCGCGACGGCGTCTTCCTCGTTTTCCTTGGTGGCCAACCCTCGGGCTTCTCTTGTCGTCATGGTCATCAAACCTCTACGTGCCCTGCGAAGGATACCTCCGCAGGTCCCGTCAGCCAGATATGCTCTCCCGGACCGTCCCAGTTTACGCGCAACTCGCCGCCGCGCACGCTGACGTGCACGTCCCCGTCGAGATCGCCCCAGCGCCGGCCCACCGCTACCGCGGCGCAGGCACCCGTGCCACAGGCCAGGGTCTCGCCAGCGCCGCGCTCAAACACCCGCAGACGAATGTGCGACCGGTCGACGACCTGCATGAAACCCGCGTTCACGCGCTGGGGGAAGCGGGGGTGGCGCTCGATCGCCGGACCCAGCCGCTGCACGTCCGCCGTCTCCACCGACTGCACCTCGAGGACCGCGTGCGGGTTGCCGATCGAGACCGCGCCGATCTCGATGCTGCCGCCTGCGACCTCGAGCCGATAACGCTCCGTCTCCGCCGGCGCATCGAAAGGCAGCGAGCGCGGATCGAAGCGTACGAGGCCCATGTCCACCGAGACGAGGCCCCCCTCCAGCGTGCGCGCCCGAATCAAGCCCGCGGGACTGTCCATCGTGACCGCGCCGGAGCGCGCGAGTCCGCGCCCCGCGAGCAGCGCGGCGATGCACCGCGCGCCGTTGCCGCACTGCTCCACTTCCATGCCGTCCGCGTTGAAGATGCGGTAGAACACGGCGGTGTCGGCGCGCCTCGGCGGCTCGAGGACCAGCGCCTGATCGAAGCCGATGCCGGTGTGCCGGTGCGAGAGGCGACGGACGAGCGCACCTTCGAAGAGGACGGCGGGGGCATCGAATACGGCGAAGTCATTGCCGAGCCCGTGCATCTTGGTGAACTCTATGCGCATCAGGCGGAGCATAACGCAGTATGAAGCGCTGGACCCGGGCTCCTGCCCGGCCCAGCGCGCCGCCAGCAAGAAGCGTGGTTCTTGCCTGCGGCTCCGTCACCTGCGGCGGGGCACGTCCATGTGCCTATGCATCGTGTGTCGGGATCGCGCGTGGTCATGGGCAACTATCAATAGCTCACAATCGAAGCCGCTCGCGCAGCTCGCCCGCCATCCGCCGGCTGACCGCAAGCGGCGCCTCGCAGCCGCGCAACCATACGACGTACTGACCCTCCGAGTTGCGCTCGATGCGGTCGAGATGGCGCACGGCAACCAACGCGTTGCGGTGGATACGCACGAAGTCGGGAGCGAGCTCTTCCTCGAGCGCCCGCAGCGAGTCTTCGATCAGGTCCTCGCCGCGCAGATGGCGGACGGTCGTATACTTTTGCTCGGCGAGGAAATACTGCACCTCCTCGATCGGGATGAGGCGCAGTCCTTCGCGATGGCGAGCGGCGATGTGCGTGCGACGCTCGGCTCTCGCGGCGGCGGCGAGCCGCTGAAGCTGGGGCCGCGTCAGACATCCCGCCTGCGCCAGGGCTGCGGCCAGCTTCTCCTTGCGAATGGGCTTGAGCAGATAGCCCACGGCCCGGGTTTCGAAGGCGTTGACGGCATATTGATCGTATGCGGTCGTGAAGATCACCGCGGGCGGCTCCTCCAGGGTGCTCAGATGCCTGGCGGCCTCGATGCCGTCCATGCCCGGCATGCGGACATCCAGCAGCACCACAGCGGGAGAGAGCATCGTGGCTTGGCCCAGCGCCTCGGTACCGCTGCCGGCCTCCCCGACGACCTCGATCTCTCCGAGCTCCGCGAGGAGGCTACGCAGCCTCTCGCGCGCGGGAGGCTCATCGTCGACGATGAGTACCTTCAGCATGAGCCAGTGGCTCCCTTACTTGCCGTTGAGGTCATGGGCGCGAACATGGGGAAAGCGCAGGGTCACGATGTACTCGTCCTCGAACCGCCCCGCCTTCACGAGAGCGAGCTCCCCGTAAAGGAGCGCCAGCCGCTCGCGGATGTTGGCGAGCGCCAGCCGGTTGCCCTCGCGCTGGCTCTGGCGCTCCGACACCGGGTTGCGAACCACGACCGTGATCAGATCGCCCGAGAGCTCACCCACGATGCGGACCGTACCGCCCTCGGGCCGAGGCTCGATACCGTGGTATATGGCGTTCTCGAGCAGCGGTTGCAACAGGAGACCCGGGACACGGGCACCTTTCGGGAGCCGGTCGACATCCCAGCTCACGCGCAACCTTCGGCCGAGGCGCAGCTCCTCGATGCGTTGGTAGGTCCGGGCCACCTCGAGCTCCTCCTCCAGCGTGATGGTCTGGCGCTGATCGCTCAGAGAGGCGCGGAAGAGGTCGGCCAGATCCTGCACGGCCTGCTCGGCGAGCGCCGCGTCCGAGCGGGTCAGCGAGGCGATGGTGTTCATGCTGTTGAAGAGAAAATGCGGGCGAATGCGCGCCTGCAACGCATGCACCTGGGCGGCGGCGCGCATCTCGATGTTACGCCGCCACTGGTGCGTCACATAAAAATAGCGCAGGGCGACCGCGATGATGACGAAGCCGATGCCCACGTTGCGCAGCACGAATGGCCAGGCGGCGGACGGGAAGAACGCCGCCGCGCCTGCCCCGATGGCGAGGCGACTATGCCCGATGAAATACGCCGTGGCGGAGATAGCGGCGATCGCGGCCGTCAGCAGCGCCAGCACGGCCGCCGAGCCACGAGCGACGGTCAACCGCTCGAGTCGCTTGCGGGTCCAGCAGAGGAGCGCCGCACAGACGAGCCCGATCCAGAGGAGGAACAGTGAAGTTCGCGCAAGGTCCGACCAGAAGTCGAGCGCTGCGCCCGGATGACCGCCCTGGCGGGCCAAAGCGAGCACGATGGCGGTCAGCTCGACAATGAGCACGATACCGAGAGTGGCCCCCGAGCCGCAAAAATCGGGGAGGTAGAAGGACTCCGCGCCCCCGCGCAGAGCCTGCCGCACCATCGCGCTTCGCGTCAGGCGGATGGAGCGTGTCCTCGTGAGGGCTGGAAGAGCTCCGCCTTCAGCCGGAATGTGGCGGAGATGTCCTCATCGCCGTAACCGCGGGCGATGAGCTCGGCATACTCGCTCAACATCCGCTCGACGACCGGCAGCGCGACGCCGAATCGCGCCGCCATGTCGCGGCAGATGGCCAGGTCCTTGGCGTGCAGCCGAACGCGAAACCCAGCCGGATAGCTGCCGCGCGCCATGTTGGGCGCCCGGTGCACGAAGTACCAGCTGGAGCCTGCCCCTTTGCCGAGGGTGTCGATCAGCTTCTCGAGCGGCAGCCCCTGGGCTCGAGCGAACGCCATCGCCTCGGACACCGCCTCGATGATGCCGGCGCACATGATCTGATTGGTCGCCTTGGCCGCCTGGCCGCTGCCGGTGGGCCCGAAGAGAGTGATCGTGCGCCCCAGGGCCTGCAGCACCGGGCGGGCGCGCTCGAAAGCCTGGCTGCTGCCGCCGGCCATGATGGCCAGTGTCCCCTCCCGCGCCCCTTCCACACCGCCACTGACCGGGCAGTCGAGGAAGTCCACGCCCTGCTTGCCCAGAAGCTCCGCGCTCCTGCGCGCCGTGTCGGCCGCAACGGTCGAGCAGTCGATTACCAGCCTGCCTGCGGTCAATCCGGGCGCGAGAGCGCGCATGACCTCCAGCACGTCCTCATCGGCCGAGACGCAGATGACGATCGTCTCGACGTCCGCGGCCAGATCCGCTGGCGTCACGGGCGCCTTCACGCCGAGCTCCGCAGCCAACGTCTGCGCTGTCTCGGCGCTGCGGTTCCAGACCGCCGCCAGCAGACCGGCACGATGGAGGTTGCGGGCCATGTGAGTGCCCATGGCCCCCAGTCCCACGAATCCTGCTTTCATGTGGCTAAAACCGGCCTTCGGCCGTTTTAGCGGCCAATCGAGTCATTTTTATGATCTCGCGGCCCAAGGACGGCCCCTCCTCTGAGACCCTTCGATACGAGAGTACACGCCCCGGGAAACGGCCGCTCAGTCAGTTGCTTTGGCACGGCGGCATTCCACGTCTCGTCGCACGAACCCTGAAGGCAGCCGTTTGCCGCGGGCGCCTCCGCAAGGCGTCACTATAGAAGGAGTGCTTCCGTTTCGGAACGGATCGAAGGGGATCGGCTTACGAGGAGCTGCCGCTGCCGCAGTCCGCCTGCATGGCTTCACGGACCTTGAGCCGGGCGTCCTGCGCGGCGGACTCGGAGAGATAGTGGCGCTGACCACTCTTGTCGGTGGTGAATATGCGGCGGGCTTCGATCAGCTTCTGGTATTCAGCCCGATCCTGCCTGCAACGAGCGGCGCGTACCTTGGCCTCGTCCTGCTGAACCGCCCGAGCGGCGTCCTGCTGCTTGATCTCGCGCGATGCGGCATCGCTCTCGCTCTGGATGCCCTTCATGGCGCTCGAGTCCGTCGCGGTGCCGTGGGCCGTCTCGGTCCTGATGATCTTGGCGCCGGGCACCCACTGGTCGGTGTAGTGCGGCTCGCCGTGCGCATCGGTCCACTCGTAGATGACATCCGCGCGCGCGATACCGGCCGCCGCGATGAGGACGGCCATCGAGGTGGCCAGCAGGATGACGGTGGATCGTGACATGACCTTACTCCCCGGAGCACTGCCATTGTCCACCCTGGCCCGCGCCCGTCCCTTGAACTCGGTCACATTAGGAGAGGCCGGCCCCTCACGGAACGCACAGCCCGTCCCAGAAAAGAAAGCCCCGGGCCGCCGCAGCGGCCCGGGGCTTCACGTCCCTGCGCCGGTCGATGCGGACTACATGTCGTAGGCGCGCTCGCCGTGTACGGTGATGTCCAGTCCCTCGCGCTCTTCGTCCTCGCTGACGCGCAGACCGATGGTCCACTTGACCAGGTAGAAGCCGATCGCGGCCACCACGGCGGTCCACACGATCACCACACCCACAGCCTTGGCCTGAATGATGAGCTGGGCCCAAATGCCCGGATAAGCGCTGCCGCCCGGGCCGCCAAGGGCCGGATCGTTGAAGATGCCGGTCGTGAGCGCACCGAAGACGCCGCCGAGCGCGTGCACGCCGAAGACATCCAGCGCATCGTCGGTGCGGATCATTTTCTTCAGGCCCGTGACGCCCCAGAAGCACACCGGGCCGACGGCGAGCCCGATCACGAACGCGCCCGGGATGCCCACGTTGCCGGCCGCCGGCGTGATGGCCACGAGGCCCGCCACTGCGCCCGAGGCCGCGCCCAGCATCGAGGGCTTGCCCTTGATGAGCCACTCCGTGCCCATCCAGGTGAGGACCGCACAGGCGGTGGCAAGGTAGGTGTTCATGAAGGCGAGCGCCGCCAAGCCGTTGGCCTCGAGCGCGGAGCCGGCGTTGAAGCCGAACCAGCCGAACCACAGGAGCGAGGCGCCGATCATGGTCATGGTGAGGTTGTGTGGCGCCATCGGCTCCTTGCCGAGGCCGATGCGCTTGCCGAGGATCATGGCGCCCACGAGGCCTGCGACACCGGAATTGATGTGCACGACCGTGCCACCGGCGAAATCGAGCGCACCCCAATTCGCCAACAGCCCTCCCACGGGGTGCTGGGCCGGATTGGTGTCGAGGCCCGGCACGTACCACACCATGTGCGCGACCGGGCAATAGCAAAACGTGAACCAGAAAACCAGGAACAGCAGGATTCCGGAGAATTTCACCCGCTCGACCAGGGCGCCGAGGATCAGGCAACAGGTGATGGCGGCGAAGGTGGCCTGGAAGCCGACATACACCAGCTCATTCAGCACGACGCCCTTGTCGAACGTCCCGACCGTGGAATAGGCACCGGTGGCGGGATCGAAGGTGCCGGCGAGGAAGAGGCGGCTCAGTCCACCGATGAATTCGTTGCCTGCGGTAAAGGACAGGGAGTAGCCGTAGATGCACCACAGGACCGTGATCAGCGAGAATCCCACGAACACCTGCATCAACACGGACAGCATGTTCTTCGTGCGGACGAGCCCGCCGTAAAAGAGGCCGAGCGCCGGCACCGACATCAACAGCACGAGGGCCGTGGAGGTCAGCATCCAGGCCATGTCCCCCTTGTCGGGTGTGGGCGCGGGCGCGTCGGCCGCCCACGCCAGCGTTGGTGCGAGGGTCGCAAGGGCCGCGACAACCGTCATTCGACGGATCGCTTTGAAGAGATTCGGAGCGGTGCGCATTTGGTCTCCCGGACGGTTCTCGAGTCTTTGGTCGCGTTTGGAGGTGATCGGGCCACGAATGTCGGCTGCACGATCGGCCTTCGCGCGCGTAAGCTAGTAAAAACGGGCAATCGGGGTGCAGAATCCATGCCATCGCGATTTCCGTTATATTTTCATGGACTTGCGTTTCCACAGGCCTCGGTACGCACTATTTTGGTGCCGCCCGTCGGCGGCCTCGCCCCATCACGGGGCATCTTGCTTGGAGGTGAGAGATGATGGACAGCTTCCGGATCGATGAGATCGCCCGCCGCCTGCTCGATAACGTTCCACCGGCGTTGCGGACCATGAGCAAGGATCTCGAAACCAACTTCCGCGCCGTGCTGCGCTCCAGCCTCGGCAAGCTCGATCTGGTGACTCGGGATGAATTCGACACGCAGACCCGCGTGCTCGAGCGCACGCGCGCCCGCCTGGCGGAGCTCGAGGCACGGCTGCAGGCGCTCGAGGGCGCGGCCGCCCCTGCCGCGGCGGGTTCCCCCGGGGACATCGCGCCCGAGCATCCCGCCGGGCACTGACCGGGTCACTCCGCCGGACCAGGGACGGTGCTGTGCCACGGCCGCCGGTCGCCACTCTCTTGTGCCGGGCACAGGTGGGCCTCGAGGCGCCGCTGGTGCAGGTCGAAGTCACGGTCGGGAGCGGCCTGCCGGCATTCCACCTGGTAGGCCTTCCGGCGACGGTGGTCAGGGAGAGCCGTGACCGGGTCCGGGCGGCGTTGCTTTCCTCCGGCTTCGAGTTCCCGGGCGGTCACATCGTGGTCAACCTGGCGCCTGCTGATATCCCGAAGGAGGGCGGCCGGTTCGATCTGCCCATCGCCCTCGGCATTCTCGTGGCGTCCGGCCGGCTCCGGCAGGCCGACCTCTACGATGCCTCTGCATGCGAGCTCTATGGCGAGCTCGGGCTCGGGGGCGAGATCAAATCGGTGCGGGGCATTCTGCTCGCGGCCGCGCACGCGAGCCGCGATGGACACGAGCTGATCGTGCCGGCAGCCAACGCGGATGAGGCGCTCATCGGCGCCAACACGCCGGTCCGCGGAGCGTCACATCTGACCGAGGTCTGCCGCCACCTCGCGGGGGAGAAGCCGCTGCGCGTCCGTTCGCCGCCGCGGAGGGACCGCGCGCCGGAGGCGCTCCGCGGCACAGAGCCCGATATCAGCGACGTGAGGGGTCAGCTGCACGCCAAGCGAGCGCTGCTCATCGCGGCCGCGGGCGGACACAGTCTGCTGATGATCGGGCCTCCAGGTTGCGGCAAGAGCATGCTCGCGCAGCGCCTACCGGGCCTGCTCCCGCCACTGACCGGGCTCGAGGCGCTGGATTGCGCCGCCATCGCTTCGGCCAGCGCCGCCGGATTCAACCCTGGCAGCTTCGGCCGCCGCCCGTTCCGCTCGCCCCATCACACCGCCTCCGCCGTTTCGCTCGTGGGCGGGGGCGTCCGTGCGCGCCCTGGAGAGATCAGCCTGGCTCATCGCGGCGTGCTCTTCCTCGATGAGCTGCCGGAATTCGATCGGCAGGTGCTCGAAGCTCTCCGTGAGCCGCTGGAGGCCGGCGTGGTGAGAGTCTCCCGCGCCGCAGCGTACGCGGCCTATCCGGCCGAGTTCCAGCTCATCGCTGCGATGAATCCCTGCCCCTGCGGCTACCTGGGCGATCCTGCCGGAGCCTGCCGCTGCACTCCCACCCAGACCCAGCGGTATCGGGCGCGCATCTCGGGCCCTCTCCTGGACCGGCTGGACATGCACGTACAGGTTCCGCGGCTCGAGCCAGGCGACTTCGACGATCGGATCGGCAGAGGCGAATCCAGCGTCGTGCTCGCCGCCCGTGTGGCCGCCGCCCGATCGCGGCAGCTCGCCCGCCAGAGCGGCTGCAACGCGCGCCTGACCGATGCTCAAATGGACCAGTGTTGCATCCTGTTGCCCCGTGCCCGTGCGCTGCTCGACCGCACCATGGAGCAGCTGCGCTTTTCCGGTCGGACGCGGCAGCGGATCCTGAAGCTGGCCCGCACGATAGCGGATCTCGACGCGAAGGAAGCCATCGCTGACTCGCATGTCAGCGAGGCGGTCATGCTGCGATGCCTGGACCGGGAGCGCGCTACTTCTTCTTGCCGCTGACCATGCCAGGATCGACGAGCGACACCATGTAGTTCACCGCCCGCTCGACCATGGCATCGGGCATGTCCGTGCGGCCGCCCTTGGCGGGCATGGTACCCGTGGACCCGGTGAAGCCGTCCAACGCGTGCTGATAAAGCGTCGGTAGCCCCTTGGCGATATGGCGCGCCCAGGCCGCCTTGTCACCCGCTTTAGGTGCGCCGGCGACCCCGGTCCCGTGGCAGGCACTGCAGGTCTGCTCGAAGAGCGCCTTGCCGCTCGTCGGCATGGCGAGCCCCGAAGATCCACCGGCCTGCGCCGTGGCGCCGGCCAGGGGCTTGATGGCGAGGGCTGCGTTGTCCTGCCCGGCGACCGCCTCCTGCTCGAATGGCGTGACGCGCGCCTCGACCCCCTTGTAGTAAGCCGGGCCGCCCACCATTTCCCGGCTCTCCATCCGGGCGCCGATTCCGCGCGCCACGACGAAGAAAACAACGGCGACGGCGGCCAGAATGCCGATCACCAGACTGAACCTGTTGATGAAATGGGTGTCCTGCTTGCTCACCTGCGCCTCGCACGGGACTCGCGAACACGAAGAGCGAAGTATAGCTGTTTGGCTGCCGCCTTCGTAAATGGGGTAATGCCTCTAACTGATCCACTACCGTAAATGGCGCTGAACCGCCGGTCCGCGTATGATTCTCGGTCCCCACCCGGGCGGCGCGCCCGTAGCTCAGTTGGATAGAGTGGCAGCCTCCGAAGCTGCAGGTCGCTGGTTCGAATCCAGTCGGGCGCGCCAATTGACTCACGCAGCTCCGATCAGCACGATCGCTGGTTCGACAAAATCGCCCGGAGCGATTTTGGACGGCGCGCAGCGCCGGGCCCGCAGGGCCGAGGCCCAGGATGGGCCGAGCACAAAATCGCCCGGAGGGGCCTATTCAGCCCGGGTCCGTGGCCACCGGCACCGGTGGGGTCACCCCCCGCCGCGACCCGAACCGGCAAGCATAGGCGCGCGTGAGCTCCGCACCGAACAGGACCACCTGCGCGGAGTAGTACACCCAGAGCAGCACCACGATGACCGAGCCCGCCGCGCCGTAGGTCGATGCAATCGTGCTGCTCCCCAGATAGACTCCGATGGCGTACTTCCCCACGCCGAAGAGCACCGCCGTCATCAGCGCCCCCACGGCGACGTCCCTCCAGCCGAGCTTCACGCTTGGCAGCATCTTGTAGACCGTTGCGAAAAGCAGGGCGGCAAGGCCGAAGGACACCAGTGAGCTGGTCCAGCGCAGAACGACGCCGACGACGATGATGCCGCGCGAAAGCGCCTCGAGCGCACCCAGGGCGGCGCTGAAGAGGAGTGATGCGAGCAGCAGGAGCCCGAGGGCGAGGATGAGCGCGATCGACAGCAGCCGGGTGCTGAGGTAGGCCCAATACCACCGCCGCCCCCCCGCCTGCACGCTCCAGATCTCATCCAGGCCGGACTTCAGCTCCACGAGGGCGGTATCGGCGCTCAGCAGCAGCGTGATCACGCTGATGGCTGTGGCCACGACGCCAGCTTCCGGCCGATGTGCCCTGGTGAGCACCATCTGCACCTCGGCCGCCGAGCGCGGCCCGATGAGATGGCTGATCTGCTGGTAGAGCTCGCCCCGCGCGGCACTCTGGCCGAAGAAAAATCCCGCCACGGCCACGGCGAGCAGCAGAACCGGCCCGAGCGAGAAGACAGTGTAGAAAGCAAGCGCCGCCCCGATGCGCGAGGCCTGATGATCGCTCCAGCCAGAGGCCGCGTCTTTGATGAGCCCCCATATCTGACCGGCGCAACCCCGCGCCCAGACCGGGATGTTGAGCATGCCGATGGCCGCGCAACTCGCGTGCCGGCCGTGCCCCCGGCTTCCAGGACCGGGGCCGGCACCCGAAGTGTCTTCGCTGAGCGTCAGCGGCTCGTAGCCGACTTTTTCTCGAGCTCCTCGAGGGCCAATGCCGCCGAGACGTGCGCGAGGTGCGTCAGCCCCTGCGGGAAGTTACCCAGCATCTCATGGGCCTTGGGTTGATACTCCTCCGCGAAGAGCCCTAGATCGTTGCCGCAACGGCAGGCCCGCTCGAATGCATCCCGCGCCTCCTTCCGCCGCCGTTGATGGGCCAGACATTCGGCGAGCCAGAACGTGCACGCCACGAACACGCCCTCGTCTCCCTGCAGGCCGTCCTTCACCTTGTACCGCAGTACCAACCCGTCGCGGGAGAGCTCCTTGCGGATGGCGTCGGTCGTGCGCACCATCCTCTCGTCGTCCCACGCCACGAATTCGACCGCGGGCAGGAGCAGAAGCGCCGCGTCCACGTCCCTGCTGCCGTAGCTGCGGACGAAAATGCCCCGCTTACGGTCGAAGCCGCGCTTCTCGATATCCTTGCGCATCCCGTCCCGCTCCTCGCGCCAGCGATCGAGCGGCGCCGGGAGCGAGTACCGCTCGGCCAGCGCGATGCCGCCATCGACCGCTGCCCAACACATCACCTTCGACTGTACGAAATGCAGCGGGCGCGAGCGCACCTCCCAGATGCCCCGGTCCGGCAGGTGGCGCCGGGAGATCGCCGCCTCCACGATCGCGGTGAGAAAGCTCCAGTAGTTCTCATCCGGCCGCTCGCCACGCTCGCTCCAGCGCCACGACAGCTCCATGACCAGCCCATACATGTCCGCCTGAAACTGCTCGGTTGCCGCGTTGCCGATGCGCACCGGCCGCGAGCCACGCCAACCGTCGAGCTTCTTCAGTTCGATTTCGGGAACCCGCCTTTTGCCGTCGACCGAATAGAGAACTTGCAGCTCATCGGCATTGCCCGCGGCGCTTCGCTGGATGAAGCGACGCATGCCGCTCGCCTCAGCCTGCAGCCCGAGGTTGCTCAGCGCGTGTACGGTGAAGATGGAGTCGCGCAGCCAGCAGAAGCGATAATCCCAGTTGCGCTCGCCGCCGATCTCCTCCGGGAGCGAGGTCGTCGGCGCCGCGATGATGGCGCCCGTCGGCGCGTAGCAGAGCGCTTTCAACACGATGGCCGAGCGCAGGACGCTCACGCCCTTACCGTCCCGATGGGTGATCTTCGCCGACCAGTCTCTCCACCAGCGCAGCGTCTCCTCGTAGTGCTCGTCGAGCTGTGCGACCGCCCTCTCGCCGAAGCGCGCGCTTTCCGATTCCTCGGGCGGCAGGAACTGCACGCCGAGGTGGTAGCGTGACTCCGCGTGCACGTCCAGCGTGCCCTCGAGATCGTGATCGCTCCCGAGCTGAAGCGGCACGTCGCCGAAAATCGCAAGTCCCGTGTTGCTGCCGACGGCGAGATAGGTACCCGGCGAGGACCGGCGGATCCAGGGCTTGACCTCGCCGAAGTCGAGCCGCGGCATGAGGCTGACATTCAGCCGCATCGTGCCCCTGACCCCTTCGATGATCCGCACGATCTCCCGGCGCGGCCGCTGACGACCGCCGGCACGCATGGCAAAGAAATCGATGAGGCGCGCCTCCCCGCTCGCCGAGCGGAAGGTGGTCACCAACACCAGGCTGTTCTCGAGGTACTCGCGGCGCGAGCTGAAGCGCCCGTTCGGAATGATCTCGAAGTAACCGCCGTTGCCCCAGTCGAGCACGCGCCCGAAGACGCTGTCGGAATCGAACCGCGGCAGGCAGCACCAGTCGATCGAGCCCTGCCGGGAGACGAGCGCCGCGGAGTGACAGTCACCGATCAGCGCGTAATCGGCAATCGCAGGGTACTCGCCCGATCGCATCATTCCTGGCTCGCCCCTAGTATGAAGCTGGATCCGGGCATTGCGCTGCGCAGTCCCTGCTCCGCGCAAGCCCGGGGTGTCCCTCCATGGCCACCCGTGCGACGCATGCGTCGCATGCGTCGCACCCTGCCCGGCCCAGCGCCGTTGAGGCAACAAGCGCGGTTTTTTGCCTCAACGCCCGCCACCTGCGGCGGCGGGGCACGTCCGTGTGCCTGGTCACCGGGTTCGTGCCGCTTCATCGTTTCGGGGTCGACCGCTGGTCGATGGGGAACTAGGATCGGCGGCTCCCGGAGCCGTTTTTTCCGCGGTCATCTGCCCGATCATCTCGCGGTAGTCCTCGATCGCGGCGGTGATCACCCGGGCGGCGTCCTCGTAGCCATAGCGCCCGACGACTGCGATCTTGGTGGGCTCACCGGGCACCAGCTTGTAAGTCGAGAAGTAGTGCTCCAGGCGCTCGAGGAGCGCTCCCGGCACGTCGCTGAGGTCCCGCGCACCGCCCCAGATGTAATCGCCATCCAGCACCGCGACGATCTTGTCGTCGGCCTCACCCCTGTCGATGATCTTCAGGCCGCCGAGGACCCGCGCGCGCAACAGGATCTCCGAGTGGGTGATCGGACGCTCGCTGATGACGCAGATGTCGAGCGGGTCGCCGTCACCACGGTCGCAGTCCTTTGCCAAGCGCCGCACGCGTTCTCCGCAATAGGTTTGGGGCACGAATCCGTAGAGCGAGGGAGGGTGGGACGAGGTACGCTGCGGACGGTCGACCCGCAGGTAACCGGTCGCCTTGTCCACCTCATACTTCATCAGATCGAATGGCGTGATCTCGATATAGGCGTTGACCACGCGCGGGCACTCCTCCCCGGGCTCGAGTCCGTGCCACGGATGAGGGCGCCAACGCGCGTAACCGAGCGGCGAGTCGGAAGTCATGCTGCCGTTTTCTTCTTTCCTGATCGATTCGGCACGACCGCCTCGCCTGCGAGCGAGGCGGTCGTGCCGATGCTATGAGAGGCTCGGCCTTGTCCGAGCGCCGACCCGCGATCTTGGATTATTGCGGCGGCGGATTGCCGGTGCCGGTGCCACCGCCGGAACCACCGGATCCAGTACCGTTGCCACCACCGGCGCCGCCACCCGTACCCGACCCGGTTCCGGTGCCGCTCGGGTTGGTGCTCGACGGCGGCGGAGCGCCACCGGGCTGCGAGCTCGGAGCGCTTTCCGGCGGAGTCGTCTGATCGGACGGAGGAGTATTCGGAGCCGTGGTCCCGCTCGGCTGAGAGCTTGCGGACCCGCCCGCACCACTCGATTGATGCGAACAGGCGCCGACGGCAAGCGTGAGCGCGGCGACGCACAGCAACAACAGGCTGCGATTCATGGGATCACCTCTCAAGGGAAGTCTCCAGACGAAAGCGCAACGTCGCAAGCCGCGTTCCACCTGAGGCCGGGCGCTGCGCTCCTTGAGCCCGGGCGAGCGCTGGCTACTTCTTCGCCGTTGCGCGCCTTTTCTTCTTGGCCGGGTCTTTGGCGCGCGACTTGCCGAAGGAGCCGCGATAGATCTTGCCCCGCCGGGACCGCATGTCACCCTTGCCCATGTATTGCCTCCGAGAATCGCTAAGCCTTTGGAAACGGCGGGCAGTCTACGGAGTACCCGTCCGAAAGCAAGTGAAGGAGCGGGCCCAGGCCAACCCATCGCGCCGTCCGCGCAACGTCGGCAGCCATTTTGAGGACCGCTGCATAAAAGGATTGGCCGCCGCCCGAGCTCACCGGGAGCGGCTTTGGCCGGCCTGAGCTGGCCCAACAGGGGCGAGGCCCACTTTGGGCGGGCAAAGCAGCAAAGCCGACTTTGCGCCACTAGCCCATAGAAAAGGCCGGCCCCCGCGGGCCGGCCTTCGGGATCGGCTGCCTACCAGCGCTTCGGGGCGCCACCACCCCGGGGGCCGCCGCCGCCGCCGGTGCGCTCTTGCGCCTCGTTCACCCGCAGGGCACGTCCGCCGAGCTCCTTGCCGTTCAGGTTCTGAATGGCGCGGGAAGCGTCGGCTCGCGACATCTCCACGAACCCGAAGCCGCGGGGCCGGCCGGTGTCCCGGTCGGTGATGAGGCTTACGGACTCGACGGTACCGTGCTGCGCGAACAGCTCCCGGATTTCACTCTCACTGGCCGAAAACGGAAGGTTTCCGACGTAGATCTTCGTCATTGCAATCAAACTCCAAGAAACAGATACGACCTGGTTCGGGAACGATTCGGCTTTTCTCAGACTCGGAAGCCGGCCCCGAATGGAGGCGGGCGGCAGGCGGCAGGAAAGGGAAAGGTCACGGACCGGAAGACACGATAACCCAGGACACGGGAAGGATACAAGCAGAACCTTCCAACGTTGATACTTAAGTCAACGATAACCAGCCAGAAGCTTGGCCAGGTCTTTGGAGCCCGGCGACAGCGCCTCGTACGGGAGGCTGTTCAGCGGCTCCTCGGGGGTGCCGTTGACTTGGTGGAACTCCCGCCTCCCCCCCTCCACCTTCCCGTCGCTATCGACATACAGCAGGCCGGTCAGGAACTCCCCGGAGCGCAGGCGCTCTTGCACCCTGGCCTGCGCGGCCGACCTGTCGGTGGGGTCGTAGGCCGCATCGAGCTTGCGCAACACGATACGGCTGCCGTCATGCATCGTGACGGCCAGCGCCTCGCCGGCGCCGTACTCTGCCGTGATCTCCCGCTCCGGCGGCACGAAGTCCGCCTGCACGGCGGGCTCGTAGTGCTCGCGCGTGTAGGCGTAGCTCTTGGTGGAGCCCTCGTGGTCGTTGAAGGTGACACAGGGCGAGAGCACGTCGATGAGCGCGAAGCCGCGGTGCCTCAAACCGGCCTCGATGAGCGGCACGAGCTGCTCCTTGTCGCCGGAGAAACTGCGCGCCACGAACGACGCCCCGAGCGTCATCGCGAGCAACACCGGATCGATAGGCGGCTGGAAATTGGTCTCGCCCTTCTTCGCCTTGGTGCCGACGTCGGCCGAGGCGGAGAACTGGCCCTTGGTGAGCCCGTAGACACCGTTGTTCTCGATGATGTAGAGCATATCGATATTGCGGCGAATCGCGTGGCAGAACTGCCCGAGGCCGATCGACAGCGTATCGCCATCACCCGACACGCCGATGTAGCTGAGCTGTCTGTTGGCAGCGTTGGCACCGGTGGCGATGGAGGGCATTCTGCCGTGGACGGAGTTGAAGCCGTGACCGCCGCTGACGAAGTAGGCCGTGGTCTTCGAGGAGCAGCCGATACCCGACAGCTTGACCACGTTTTGCGGCTCCAGCGACTGCCGCCAGCAGGCTTCCACGATGGCGGCGGTGACGGAGTCGTGCCCACAGCCGGCGCAGAGTGTCGAGAGTGCCCCCTCGTAATCGCGGCGGACGAGTCCCAGCGCATTGCGCGGCAGGGAGGGATGGACGACCTTGGGCTTCGCAATGAAAGTCATGGCTTAACTCGGGTTCTCTGTCAGGCTCGCGCCGCGTCTCTTTGCTGCGGCGGCGGGTTTTCCGGAGCGCTCGCTTCGGTGGCGGCGGGTCTCAGGGACGAGGGTGGGACCTCGGCGAGCACCGCATCGACGATGAAGCTCGAGGAGATGGGCAGGCCGCTGTAGTGCAGAAGCGAGCGCAGCTTGGATTTCTCGATCGGGGTCTCGAGCGTCAAGAGCGAGCGAAGCTGGGCGTCGCGATTCTGCTCCACCACGAAGAGCAGCCGGTGCGCCGCGAGGAACCGCTCCACGTCCTCGCCGAACGGGAAGGCGCGCACGCGCATGTAGCTCACGGCGACACCGCGAGCCTTGAGGATGGCGAGCGCCTCCTGGATCGCGCTGTCGCAGCTTCCCAGCGAGACAATGCCGATATCGCTCCCGGCCGTCGCGTCGATGACGGCGCGCGGCACCAGTTTCTTCGCGGTGTCCCATTTCCTCACCAGCCGGTCGAGCACGATCTGGTATTCCGTGGAGTCCTCTGTATACGTGCCGTATTGCGAGTGTCCCGAGCCCCGCGCGAACCAGGCGCCCTTCGGATGCACGCCCGGCAGGGTCCGGTACGGGATCCCGTCGCCGTCCTTGTCGAGATACCGCTGGAATTTCTCCAGCTTCTCGATCTGCTCCTTGTTCAACACCTTGCCGCGGTCGGGCCGATAGGCGTCGTCCCACTTGAGCTCCCGGCACATCCAGTCGTTCATCCCGATGTCGAGGTCCGACAGCACCATCACCGGCGTCTGCAGCCGTTCCGCGAGGTCGAAGGCCTGGGTGGCCATGTAGAAGCATTCCTCGGGGTTCGCGGGGTAGAGGCAGACGTGGCGCGTGTCGCCGTGGGAGGCGTAGGCACACTCCATCAGATCGCACTGCTGTGTGCGCGTAGGCATTCCCGTTGACGGTCCTACGCGCTGAACGTCGAACACGACAGCCGGTATCTCGGCATAATAGGCGAGGCCCAGAAACTCGTTCATGAGCGAAATGCCGGGCCCAGAAGTCGCGGTGAACGCGCGGCAGCCGTTCCAGGAAGCGCCGATCACCATCCCGATCGCGGCGAGCTCATCCTCCGCCTGAATGAACGCGAACCGCTTTGCGCCGGTCTGCGGGTCGATGCGCGAGCGATCGCAAAAGCCCTTGAAAGCATCCATCAGCGAGGTCGAGGGCGTGATCGGATACCACGCCGCAACGGTCGCGCCCGCAAACACACAGCCGAGCGCCGCTGCGGTATTACCGTCGATCATGATGTGTCCGGCGGTGCGGTCCATCCTCTCGACCTTGAGCGGCAACGGACAGGGGAAATGCTGCCGCGCGTAGTCATAGCCGAGCCCGATCGCCTTCATGTTGCTCTCGACGAGCTGCGGCTTCTTGGCGTAGGTCTCCGCCAGGAGCTCGCGGATGCGCTCGATGTCGAGGTCGAGCAGCGCCGCGAGAGCGCCCGCGTAGCATATGTTCTTCATCAGAATGCGGGTGCGCACTCCGTTGAAGCGCTCGTTGCACATCTTCGCGAGCGGAGCTCCGAGCACCGTGATGTCGGACCGGCCGAGGAGCGCGGGCCGCGGCCACGTGGAGTCGTACACGAGATAGCCGCCGGGAGCGACTTCCTTCACATCGCGCGAATAGGTCTCGGCATTCATCGCGACCATGAGGTCGACGGCGCCGGAGCGGGCCACGTGGCCGTCGCGGGACACGCGGATCTCGTACCAGGTGGGCAGGCCCTGGATGTTGGAGGGGAAGTAATTCTTGCCCATCACGGGGATGCCGCTTCTGAAGATGGACTTCATCAGCAGTGTGTTGGCGCTGGCCGAGCCGGTGCCGTTGACCGTGGCGATCTTGATGGTGAAATCGTTGATTCGGTTGGTAGTCACTTTAGGACGTCCGAGCGAGGAGGATCAGGCGATCTTGGGCTTACGGGCCTCGAGCGCCTGGGCCTCATCCTCGGCGTGCGGCCAGTGGACGTGGGACTTCTGCATGTCCCATGCGGCGGTGGGGCACCGCTCGGCGCAGAGGCCGCAGTGAACGCAGAGGTCCTCGTCCTTCACCATGACCCGCGCCGTCTGCGGCAGCGCCCCCGACACGTAGAGCGGCTGAGTCAGATTGCGGGCGGGCACCTTGAGTCTGCCTCGCAGCTCGGACTCGGGTCCGTTGGCGGTGATCGTGAGGCAGTCGACGGGGCATATGTCGAGGCAGGCATCGCACTCGATGCAGAGCTTCGCGCTGAAGACCGTCTGCACGTCGCAGTTGAGGCAGCGCTGCACTTCCTGCGCGGCCTGCTCCGCGGTGAAGCCGAGCTCGACCTCGATGTTGAGTTTCTTGAACCGCTCCTTGAGCGAGACGTGGGGCACCAGCCGCCGCTCGACGGAGGCGTAATCGTTGGAGTACGACCACTCGTGCATGCCCATCTTGCGACTCTGCAGATTCACGCCGGGCGGCAGGCGCTCGGCGATGGGCTCGCCCTGGCAGTGCTTGTGAATCGAGATGGCGGCCTGATGGCCGTGCTCTACCGCCCAGATGATGTTCTTGGGCCCGAATGCGGCATCGCCACCGAAGAACACCCCGGGGCGGGTCGACCGGTAGGTCACCGGATCGACCACGGGCACGTGCCACTTGTCGAGCTCGATGCCGAGGTCGCCTTCGATCCAGGGGAAGGCGTTCTCCTGTCCGATCGCGAGGATGACATCGTCCGCGGGAATGAATTCCTCGCCCGTCATGCGCTCCGCGGTTATGCGGCCGCGGCCATCGAGCTCATACTCCATGCATTCGAACGTCATTCCAACGAGGCGCCCGCCTTCGATGACAAACGCCTTCGGTGAGCGGTTGACGACGATATCGACGCTTTCCTCCTCGGCATCCTCGAGCTCCCACTCCGATGCCTTGAAGAAGCCGCGCGGCTTGCGCGCCATCACCTTGACCTGCTTCGCGCCGAGCCGCAGGCTCGTGCGACAGCAGTCCATCGCCGTGTTGCCGACCCCGATGATGAGGACGCGCTCGCCGATCCGCTCGATATGGCCGAATGCCACCGACTCCAGCCAGGCGATGCCGATGTGCACGTTGGCATCCGCGGCGGCACGGCCGGGGAGATCGAGGTTCTTGCCCTTGGGAGCCCCGGAGCCCACGAAGACCGCATCGAATCCGCCCGTCGCGAGCAGCTCCCTCATGCTGTCGATGGGAGCCCCCAGCCTGAGGTCCACTCCCATGTCCACGATCATCCGGATCTCCTCCTCGAGGACTGCCTGGGGCAGGCGGAAGGAGGGTATGTTGGTGCGCATCAGGCCACCGGGCTCGCCGTACTGCTCGAAGATCGTGACCTGGTAGCCGAGCGGCATCAGATCGTTGGCGACTGTGAGCGAGGCGCAGCCGGCGCCGATACAGGCGATGCGTTTGCCGTTCTTGACCTTCGGTATGGGGGGGAGCTTGCCGGTGATGCCATCCCGATGGTCCGCAGCCACCCGCTTCAGCCGGCAGATGGCGACCGGCTTGGCTTCGACTCGGCCGCGGCGGCATGCAGGCTCGCACGGCCGGTCGCAAACGCGCCCGAGAATGCCGGGAAAGACATTGGAGTGCCGGTTGACCAGGTACGCCTCGGTGAAGCGGCCTTGGGCGATCAGCCGAATGTACTCGGGGACATCGGTATGGGCCGGACAGGCCCACTGGCAGTCGACCACACGGTGATAGTAGTCGGGATGGGAGGTGTCTGTAGCGTCCACTTTGTTCCACGGCTGGAGCAGAGACGCCCATGATAGTGCAAGCGCGGCGTGGCACCTATACTCCCCCCATGCCCGCCCCCACACCTCCCGCCGACCCCCGCCCCGTTGAGATCAAGCTCCGGCGCGCTTCCCGCCTGCTGGAGGTCTTCTTCGAGGACGGCAGACGGTTCGAGCTGCCTTTCGAGTACCTGCGTGTCCACTCCCCCTCGGCCGAGGTCAAGGGCCACGGCCCCGGCCAGGAGACCCTGGTGCTCGGCAAGGAATCAGTCGGCGTGAGCGCGATTGAGCCAGTCGGCCAGTACGCCGTGAAGCTCGTCTTCGACGACGGCCACGACACCGGCCTTTACACGTGGAAATACCTCTACGAGCTCGGCCGCGACCGCGAGGCGAAGTGGTCCCAATACCTCGCACGCGTCCATGCCCTGGCGCCGTCCGAAAGCAAGTGATGAAGCGGTTCAGGGTCGCTCCCCGGACCGCGGGGTCGAGTGCGGTGCTGGGCCGCGCTCGCGCACAAAATCGCCTGGAGCGATTTTGGACGGCGCGCAGCGCCGGGCCCGAAGGGCCGAGGCCCAGGATGGCCGAGCAACGCGGCAGGGTGCCGCGCTTTGCGCCAAAAAGAAAAGGCCGAGCGGCTTTTGACAGCCACCCGGCCTTTTAGTTCAAGACCCCCTTTACCGGGGCGGATTCTGCGCAGCATGTCGAGCAAAAAGCAAGACGGATACAATGCGCCTCCTGCCCGCGATCCGGCGATGCGATGACTGACCCCCGATCCACCGACTTCGGCTACGAGCGTGTGCCCTGGCGCGACAAAGCGCGCCGGGTACGCGGTGTCTTCGATTCCGTCGCCCGCAATTACGACCTGATGAACGATCTCATGTCGGGGGGCGCCCATCGGCTCTGGAAGCGTTTCACCCTGGCGCTCACGGGGCTGCGGCCGGGACAGCGGGCTCTCGATGTGGCCGGCGGTACGGGGGATCTTGCGGCCGGGCTCGCCGAGCAGGTGGGGGAGCGGGGGCTCGTAGTGCTGAGCGATATCAACTCCGCCATGCTGCAGAGGGGACGCGACCGGCTGACGGACCGTGGCGTGCTCGGCAACGTGCATTACGTGCAGGCCGACGCGCAGCGCCTGCCGTTCGCCGACGACACCTTCGATTGTGTCACCATCGGTTTCGGGCTGCGTAACGTCACCGACAAGCCCGCCGCGCTCGCCGCGATGCGGCGGGTGTTGAAGCCGGGCGGGCAGCTCCTGGTGCTGGAATTCTCCCACCCGGTGGCTCCCGGGCTCGGGTCATTCTACGACCTCTACTCGTTCCGGGTGCTGCCGCTCCTCGGGAGGGTCGTGGCACGGGATGAGGCGAGCTACCGCTACCTCGCGGAGTCCATCCGCATGCATCCGGGCCAGGAAGCGCTGCTCGAGATGATGCAGGCGGCCGGGCTCGAGGGCTGCCGCTATCACAACCTCTCGGGCGGCATCGTCGCGGTGCATCGCGGTTACAAGTTTTGACGGGCCGACTCATGCTTACCGCCACGCTAGAGAACGTCCTCAACCGGGGGCTCCCCCGCTCGCCCCGCGCGCAGCAGCTCTGCGCGGAGCTTGCCGGCCGACGCATCGCCATCGAGGCGCCGGCGCTCGTGCGGGTGTTGGTCGAGTCCACCGGCAACTCCCTGCGCATCACCCGCGGGAGCCTGCCAGCCGACGCGGAGGTGATCGGCGGTCCCTTGAGTCTGCTCGCGCTCGGCGGCCGCGCCGAGGACGCGCCGCTGTCCGGTGGCGAGGTGGAGGTGCGCGGCGATGCGGAGCTCGCGCAGAAATTCCGGGAGCTGGCGAAGCTGCTCACGCCCGATCCGGAGGAGGAGCTCTCGATCCTCATCGGCGATGTGGCGGCGCATCGGATCGGCCGGCTGGCGCGCGGTGCGCTGGGCTGGAGCCGCAGTGCGGCCGAGACACTGCTCCGGGACGTCGGCGAGTACTTCAGCCACGAGCGTGGCGACCTGGTATCGCGGGAGGAGGGAGAGCAGTTCCTGCGCGGCGTGGACGCGCTGCGTGAGGACATCGACCGCCTCGATGCACGCCTCGAGCTGCTGAAGCAGCGGCTCGGGGCGAAATGACACCGGTGCTCCGCCCGTGAAGCTGCGCGTTCTCGCGCGGCTCCTGCAGATTCAGCGGGTGCTGCTGAAATACGGCCTGCACGATTTCGTGCGGGCGACGCACCTGTATGCTCCGCTGCGGTTTCTGTTCTACCTCTCTCCCGACACTTGGCTGAATCCCCACCGGGCCGCCAGCCCCGCGGTGCGCCTGCGGCTCGCGCTCGAGGAGCTGGGGCCGATCTTCGTCAAGTTCGGTCAGGCGCTCTCGACCCGGCGCGACCTGCTGCCCCCCGACGTCGCCGAGGAGCTCGCTCATCTGCAGGATCGCGTTCCTCCCTTCCCCGGATCGGTGGCACGGGCCCTCATCGAGAAGGCCTATGGGCGCCCTGTCTCGGAGGCGTTCTCTGAATTCGAGGAGACGCCGCTCGCAGCCGCTTCCATCGCCCAGGTGCATGCGGCCCGCCTTCCCGACGGCAAGGAAGTGGTGGTCAAGGTGCTGCGGCCGGGGATCAGCGAGCTCATCGAGCGCGATCTCGAGGTGCTCTTCGCGCTCGCCGAGCTCGCGCAGGCCTACTGGCGCGAGGGCCGCCGGCTGCGCCCGATCGAGATCGTGCGCGAGTACCAGAAGACGGTCATCGACGAGCTCGATCTCATGCGCGAGGCGGCCAACGCCTCGCAGCTCAAGCGCAACTTCGCGGCCTCGGATCTGCTCTACGTCCCGGAGGTCTACTGGGATCACTGCCGCATCGACGTGATGGTGATGGAGCGCATCCGGGGCGTTCCGATCAGCGACATGGCAAAGCTGCGCGCTCTCGGCACCGACATCCGGCTGCTCGCGGAAAACGGGGTGCGGATCTTCTTCACACAGGTGTTTCGGCACAACTTCTTCCACGCCGACATGCACCCCGGCAACATCTTCGTGATCGTCGACGATCCGGCCCGGCCGCGCTACGCGGCGGTCGACTTCGGCATCGTCGGCACGCTTGACCCCCGCGACCAGAGCTATCTCGCCGAGAACTTCCTCGCCGTGTTCGATCGCGACTACCGCCGCGTGGCGCAACTGCACGTCGAGTCCGGGTGGGTGCCCGTGGGCACGCGGGTGGACGAGATCGAATCGGCCGTGCGCACCGTGTGCGAGCCGATATTCGACCGGCCGCTCGAGGACATCTCATTCGCCAACCTTCTGGTGCGCCTCTTCGAGATCTCGCGCCGGTTCAATGTGGAGCTGCAGCCGCAGCTCATCCTGCTGCAGAAGACGCTGGTCAACGTCGAGGGACTTGGCCGTGAGCTCTATCCGCAGCTCGACGTCTGGCATACCGCGGCGCCCATCCTGCGCGAATGGATGCGCGAGCGCATGAGCTTGCGTCAGATCCTGCGCAGCGTGCGCACGCAGTTGCCGGAGCTGATCGAGGCGGCGCGCGTTCTGCCCGCCTTCCTGAAGGGTGCCTTGCAGAAAGCCGAGGGCGGCATGCTGCGGATGCTGGTCGAGACGCCGGCCGTCGAGTTGCTGCACGCGGAGCTGCGCCGTGGCCACAGGCGGCGCGATGCGGTCATCCTCGGAGCGGCCGTCCTGCTCGGCGGTATCATCTGGCTCGCGCTCGGTCGCGCGGCATGGCCCGGATGGACGCTGGCAGGGCTCGCAGCGGCGTGGCTCTTCGTCGTCTATCGGCTCTTTTGACGCGGCATCACGAACGGGACAATCGAAGATCCCGCAGCCAGCGCGCCGGGTCTGCGCCGCGCTCGAGCACCTCCACGAGCGCCGAGCCGATCACCACCCCATCGACATGATCACGCAGCAGCTCGAGCTGCTCGCGGCCGCGAATGCCGAAGCCCGCGCAGACGGGCACCGGTGATCGCGAGCGCACGGTATCGAGGTACCGGGTCACTTCGGGAGGCACTGCGACATTCTTGCCCGTGGTGCCCGTCATCGTCACCGCGTAGAGGAACCCCTGGCTGCTCGCGCAGATCTGCTCCAGCCGCTGCGAGGAGGTCACGGGAGTGACCATTTGAACCAGCGCGAGCCCTTGGCTCTCCAGCCCGGCGCGCAGCTCGGCGCTCTCATCGAAAGGCAGGTCCGGGACGATGAAGCCGGCGACGCCGGCCCGGGCCGCCGATGAGGCGAGTGCCTCCGGCCCCAGCACGAGCAGCGGGTTGAGGTAGCTCATGAGCAGCAGCGGCGCTTTGACTCGCGGCATCGCCGCGAGCTGCGCCAGGATCCAACGCAGGCTCACGCCTTGGGCGAGTGCGGCGTGGCTCGCGCGCTGGATGGTGACGCCGTCCGCCATGGGATCGGTGAAAGGCACTCCGATCTCGACGACATCAGCGGCTTCGGCGATGGCCTGCAGATGCTGCTTGAAGCTGTCGCGGCTCGGGAAGCCCGCGGTGAGGTAGGCGACGAGCGCCGGCTCACCGCGCGCCTTGGCCGCCAGAATGGCGGCGCTGATGCTCTCGTCACCCCTCATGACTTCGCCGCCAGCAATGTCTTTTGCAACGTGGGCATATCCTTGTCGCCCCGCCCCGAGAGACACACGAGCACCGACCGGCCCGGATGGCTCTCTGCCCAGCGCCGCGCCCCGGCAAGAGCGTGCGCGCTCTCGAGCGCCGGCAGGATGCCCTCGCACTCGCAGAGCGTGCGCACGGCCTCGAGCGCCTCCGCGTCACTAGCGGTGTCATACCGTGCGCGGCCCACCGACGCGAGGAGGGCATGCTCCGGCCCGATGCCCGGATAGTCGAGACCCGCCGAGACGGAATGAGTCTCCTGGATCTGACCGTTCTCATCCTGCAGCAGCATGGAGTAGGTGCCGTGCAACACACCCGGTCGGCCGAAGGAGATCGTTGCGGAATTCTCACCCAGCGCCGTCCCGCGGCCGCCCGCCTCGATCCCGATCAGCTCGACCGCGCGGTCCGCAATGAAGGCATGAAACGCGCCGATGGAGTTGGAGCCTCCGCCCACGCAGGCAATCACCGCATCGGGCAGCGCGCCGCTTCGCTCGATGATCTGCGCCCGCGCTTCCCGTCCGATCACGGACTGCAGCTCGCGTACCAGATAGGGATAAGGGTGCGGGCCGAGCGCCGAGCCGAGGAGATAGTACGTGTTGAGGGGGTCGGACACCCAGTCGCGCAGAGCTTCGTCGATCGCCGCGCGCAGCGTGCGATCACCGCTCGTCACCGCCACTACCGTGGCGCCGAGGAGGCGCATGCGATCGACGTTGGGGGCCTGCCGCTCCATGTCCATGGCGCCCATGTACACGGTGCAGGGCAACCCCAGCCTCGCGCAGGCCGCGGCGCTCGCCACGCCGTGCTGGCCGGCTCCGGTCTCCGCCACGATGCGCTTTGCGCCGAGACGCCTCGCGAGAAGCGCCTGCCCGAGGGCATTGTTGATCTTGTGCGCCCCGGTGTGGGCGAGGTCCTCGCGCTTCAGCCAGATTCGCGCGCCCCAGCGCTCGGACAGCCGGCCGGCGAACGTCAGGGCCGTGGGCCGTCCCGCCCAGCTCGTGAGCTCCCGCGCGAGCTCCTGTTGGAAGTTGGCGGAATGCAGATGCTCCCGGATGCCCTGCTGCAGCCGCTCCAGCGCCGGAATCAGCGTCTCCGGCACGTAGCGTCCTCCGAAGGGCCCGAAGCGGCCCCGCGCATCGGGGAAGCGGCCCGAGATCAGGTCCGCGAGGGGATCGCAGGATGCGGCGGGATTGCGGGGCTCCGTCCCTGCGCCCTGTGAGCCCCGGCTTCGCGAGCCGAAGCTCATCGGGGAACCCCTCCGGGCCGGCTGTCGCCGTCCACAAAATTTTCAGGAGCAATTTTGAACGCCCGGCAGGGCGGGCCCGCAGGGCCGAGGCGCAGGGATCGGCCGAGTAAAATCGTTCCAGACGATCTTGTCATGCCGACTGTTGCTCCTGTTGGATCATTTCGAAGGCGCTGCGCGCCGCGGCCGCGAACCGCATCACCTCGGCAGGGCTCTTCACGCCCGGCCGCTCCTCCACTCCGCTCGAGACGTCGACCCCGAAGGGGCGAACCGCACCGATCGCCGTGCCGACGTTGTCGGGATCCAAGCCGCCGGCCAGTACGAGCTGCGTCCGGCGCGCCATCCGCTGCGCGACCGTCCAGTCGCAAGGAATCCCGCTGCCGCTCGTGGGCCCCTCGAAAAGCAGGCGGGGCGGCAGCCTTCCCTGGGGCGCGTCCCCACCGCGGAAGACCGGGAGCAGCTCGAGCTGCTTCGGCAGCTGCAATACTCGCAGGTCTTCCGTGTCGGTCTGGAGCACGTCGGGACGGAACACCGCGAGGACGTCGTCGAGGTGCCGCTGGCTCGGCTGGCGTGTCACCGCAACACAGCGAACCCGGCCGCGCGCCGGCGCTGCCAGCGCCACCGCGTCCTCGAGAGTCAGCTGCCGCGGGGAGTCCGCAAAGACGAAGCCGATCGCATCGACGCGGGCCGCCAGCGCCGCCGCAACGGCTTCGGGAGTCGTCATGC
>JAKBCR010000191.1 GCA_021807675.1 Pseudomonadota bacterium | reverse complement strand
GCCATCGCCGCAATTCTCTCGGCGATCCGTCGGCTCATGAACCCACCTTCCCCCAGGAGACGACCTATTGGATTTACGGCGGATCTGGACGGCGAGAAATAGGCAGCGGCCTGTATCCGCCAGAGCAACCATGCTGCCGGGCAGGTCGTCGCGGAGGAGTTGGGACAAGGTCGCGACGGGATCAGGTCGCATGATCTGGGACACCGAGCGGGCGGCGGCGTGGGTGCCCGGGTCATCATGAAGAAGCATCGCGCGGCCGGTCAGAGAGAAAAATTCTCGACGTAAATACGCGATGGCTCGATTTGAATGGCTCTCAGATCTGCAGCGGCCGATTTCATCATCGCGGGCGGGCCGCAAACATAGCAGGCGGCCGCTCGTTTCTCCTCCATGAACCGGCTCAGGAATTCACGCGATATCCTTCCGCGCTCTCCCCGCCAATCTGCCGAAGGACGCGACAGTATGTGAACCACGCGCAAGTCCATCTTGCTTTGTATGTCTTCCAGCTCATCTCGGAAAATGATGTCATCTTCCGTCTGATTCGCATAGATGAGCCGAATCGGTCTCGAGTCGCCGATATCACGCAGGAAGCGGATCATGCTCATCATTGGAGTGATGCCGACGCCGCCGGCAATGAAGACGAGCCGGTCCGCATGAGGATGGAGGAGATAACTGTACCTGCCGTACGGGCCGTCGACGAGGATGTGCTCGCCGCTGCGCCAGTGTCTAACGCGCGCGGTAAAATCTCCCGCGGACTTGATCGTGGCGCAGAGAATGCCGCTCTGGGACGGACTCGAAGAAATTGTGAATGGGTGTTCCTCGAGAGGAAAATTGGGATCCAGCGGCGTGAGAAACATGAACTGGCCGGGCAGGTAATGAAAGCGTTTGCCCGTCTCAGGAGCCAGGACGAGGGTTGTCGTGTTGTGAGTTTCAGGGATGCATTCGACGATCCGATAGCGATTGCGGCGCAAGGCACGGGGTCTGAGAAAGTGTGCGTGGAAGGCCAGGAATCCGACACCGGCCAGCAGCAGGACCCACAGCACTTGCATGGCATGCCGTTTCAAATCGCCTCCCTGCGCAAAACCGTGAACAAAGCCCAGAGCATAGATTAGATAGGCGCCGCGGTGAATTCTGCGCCACACCACATAGTCGATGCTGAACCTCGCTCTGAATACCGCCAAAAGGCTGTGAAGGATCAAGAGGACGAGCGCCGCCTGCCCCACTCGAACTCCCCACGGAGCCCGCAATGGGTTGAGCAATTCCGGTTTTCCCTTACCAAGGGCGACCAGGAGTGGATGCGCCAGCAAGAGCGCAAGCACGAGAATGCCCGTGAGGCGGTGCACCCGCAGAAGTTGTCCGAGTCCTACGGGATCGCAGACGAGTCTCAGTCTCGAGCCAATCACGACTTGGAGAGTCAGCAGTCCGAAGGCAAGAAGGGCCAGGGCCACGCCGATCCGAACTGCGATAGGATCAGTGGACTTGGCAAGGTTAGGGACGGCGAGTGCGAGAGGCAGGACTGCCACCAGGGCAAGAATCGAGACCGCAGAGGCGCCAGCCCAACGTGACCGCAGGCGCGCGGGAACGTCCTCTTCGAATCGCATCACGGTATCCGCGTCAGCCCTTTGGGGTCCCAATCTTGCCATACCCTGCCACGCGCTCGATCGAACTCCGACGCACTCGCAATGACCAGCGTGGATCTGAGCCTGAGCGCGTGCCCGTCGCCAGCGGATCGCAAGCAACCGTTTGGTCTGACCGCGGCCTCGGGGCGGCCATCGAGCTCCTCATCGTCTTGCGTCTGCTCGAGCACCAGCTGTGTCGCCTTCTCCTGCTTGTCCGGCGCGTAGCCGTTCTTGCGGAGTATCCGCTTCACGATGACCCGCATCTCTAGGCGGGCTGCGGACTCGCCAGTCCCACGTCGTTGATGACCGGCTCGCTCCGGCGCACCAGGCGGCCGTTACGGTGCAGGAACTCGACGAAAAGGAAGGAGCCGATGCGCTGACTCCAGCTGGCGAGCGTTCTGTTCCAGGCGCCGACGTTCAGGGTGTGGCCTCGAACCAGGTGCTCGCGCAGGGTGCTGCTCGCCCATTGGCGGAAGCGCGGCTCTTCACTTCGATGGCGGTGACCCCTGATCGAGCAAAGACCACTTCACTGCGGGGAACATCGCTCTAACCGTGCGATACCCCACCAACTTGGAGAACAAAGAGTAGTTGCGCCGCTCGTAGCGGATTCGGCCTGCAACAACGGCCGGACTCACCTGCATCCGAGTAGCGAAATCATGAATAGCTTGAGCCGACGGGCTCAGATGCACGTTACTGCGTCGCCACGTTGCCTTATCGATAAGAATCTCCGCTGCGAGCTCGTTTGCCTCCCGTTCGATGTCCTCGGTATCCGCGGCCGGCTTCTCGATGTTCTCGTCAGCAATGGCCCGATGCTTTTCGGGGTCCAGATGCTTCCATGCGTGCACAAGCTCGTGAAGCAGAGTCAACCAGAAGTTGTCCAGGCGGTCTTCACGCACGGTGAGCCCAATAACCGGAGCGCCATTGCGACCGATCATCGCGGCGCCGTCGAGCTGCGTAGGGGATAGATGTGGCTCGATTACCAGCGCGATGCCACGTTCTGCCAGAAAATTCACTGCCAGGCGGGGCCCATCCGGCATCCAGCTGAGGCGGGAAATGTAGCGAAGCGTTTCCGGGTTCAGGTGATCCTTCCGATAGCGCCCCCTCAGGTAGTCGCGCGAGTCGGCAATTTCCCGGACGCGCGCCAGCCAAAGCTGGATGCGAGCATGATTGGTACGCGTGCCGCCACCGAAGACCTGTGTATGCCGGAGCAGCACAGGACTGGTTGCGGGAGCGAGTAGGCGGTGAAGGAGTTGCTTAGCCGTAATTCCAGCTTCAATCCAGCCGCGTTGCTGCAGCAGATCAAGCGGAACGTCTGCTTCGTTGAGAGCCGCTTCTATCTCGTATTTCCCGCTTGGTTCGCGGACGAGCAGCGCTGGGGGGATATCGAGCTTTTCATATAGCGCCCGGATCATTGGCAGCGTGAGAGGGCGCTTTCTGGAAAGAACCTCGGATGCGCGGTTGCGGCCGCCCAATAGGCCGGCAATGTCTTTCTGACGCAGACCCTTCTCGTCCATGCGAAAGACGAGCGCGTCAATCGGATCGGGTTCTTTGAAGAGGAACCGGTTCTGTTCATAGTCCTCAACGAGCTTCGCCAGAAGCTCCAGGCGAGCGCCGTCGGTCGATTCCGGCGCCGGGTCCTTCTCGGCCAGTCGTCCAACCTCTTCGAGCGCATTTCGATACTGCTCGTCAGTCTTGATGATTCGAATGTCCATTGCGTTCTGGATGTCAGCGCTTGCGGCTTCTCTCAATCATACTCGGGGTGCGTGCCAATCCATTTCACAACCACAACGCTGGTCTGGTGGGCACAGCTAACCTCCAATCTGTATTCGTTGCCTTTCACATTGAAGATGACAGTATTGCCAGCCAGAAAGCTGGCGGAGGAATACCGATCCTTGATGTCCTGGGGTTTTGCCCATGTCCCAGCCTCCGTGTCGGACAACCAGTTTTCGATCCAGTGTCTGGCGTCGGTGTGCTTGGCGCAAAAGCCCTCCAGCAAATTGCGCCCAGCAATCTTCGTGAAGCGGCCCGTGCGAGTTCAGAGCGCTAGGACAGCAGAATGTTCCCACAATGGGACTTTTTATCTCGTTCCCAATCCTTGTTACGGGTTGGCATCACAACCAGCACCCGCACTACGCGGGTCGGGTGTAGAGCTGGCCGCCGCTCTTGCCCTCGGCGCTGGCGAAGCGGGAGCGTCGGCGCCGGAACCTGCTCGATGAACAGCGTGACCCGATAGCGGAACCCGATGTCCTCGAATACCGGCATCGCAAGGCCGGCCTCAGGGCACACTGATATCACGCGCTGGATTCCGCTGCCCCACTGCTCGACCAGGCCGATCTCGTGAAGCACCCGTCCGATCACCCGGTTGCGTAGCTTGGACACACCCAGCCGGCCGATCGCCGGTCTACGATTGACTCAGGACATTGAGCATTTCTACTCAGCGCCTTGACTGGAGCCCATGACGATCGAGATGCGCGCTGCCCGCTCCGCCCCCAGCGCCTGTCGCTGAATGTGTAGCTACAGCTCTTGATATTCAATTACTTAGGATCGCTCCGCGCGAGCGGGTGCGAACGCGGGAGGGCAGCTCCGCTCCGGCCCGGGGAAGTGCTCCACGGGCGGTCGTGGCAGAGGCGGCTACTTGGCCCCGCCGGTGAGGGCCGCGTACTTCTTGCGGAACTTGTCCACGCGTCCGGCGGTATCGACGATCTTCTGCTTACCGGTATAGAAGGGGTGGCAGCTCGAGCACACCTCCACCTGCAGGTCGTGTCCGAGCGTGGAACTCGTCTTGAACGAGTTGCCGCAGGTGCAGGTGACCGTGATCTCTTTGTACGCGGGATGGATGTCGGCTTTCATGGCGGGCTTCAGGCGGTGATCGCTTCGGTCCTAAATGGGGCCGGCGACTTCGGTTCAAAGGGCCGGCAAGTTTAGCTGTCGATCCCGGCTGCGGCAAGCCTGCACCCCGAGGACTTCGCGAGGGTCAGGCTCGCGGCGGGGTGGCGGGCCCGGGATCAGCGGTCCAGCCCAAGGCATCCTTATCCACAGAAGCTGTGGATAAATCTGTGGGTGAGCGTCCAGGGAGGGGTAAAATTTCCCGGCTATATTGCATATTTATTGCAATGGCTAAAAAATGACCAGCCATTTTTGTCATGATCTATCAGTGACTTACGAACACATCATTGTCCTACATGGCCGATATGACCGCTAATTTGCTCATTTTACGTTGCCCCCCTCCGCACCTGTGAATAAAGCTCGCCCGGCAAGCGGTGACGGAGGCTGCGGAGCGGTTGACAATTCCGATTGATCGACGCTTCTCGGGATTTCCGTCACGAAACGCAACAGAATCTCATTCAGGAATCGCAGGCCGAGGGGAGTCGCCCGGTAGCACGTCCCCCGGGTGATGATCAAGCCTTCGGCGATGAGGTCCGCCATCGTCTCGGCGACGCTTTCCCAGGGAAGTCCTGTCCGGGCGGTGAAACTCCTTACCTCAAAGCCGTCGGTCAGGCGCAGCGCGTTCAGCATGAACTCGAACGGCAGCTCAGGCGCCGGGACGGGCGTACGCGTGAAGGTTCCGCGCCCCGCCGAAGCCAGATAACGGCGCGGCTCGCGCGCTTGGGTGGTTCGCACCACCTCTGCGGTCTCGATGAGGCTCAGCTTCCCGTGCGCCCCGGCGCCTATCCCGAGATAGTCGCCAAACAGCCAATAGTTGAGGTTGTGCCGGCAGCGCCGACCGGGACGGGCATAGGCGGAAACCTCGTATTGGGCGAGCCCTGACCGCTCGAGAAGCTCCTGACACGCGTCCAGCATCGCAACCGCCGCCTCGTCGTCGGGCAGGGGCGGCGGCCGGCCGGCGAAGACCGTGCCCGCCTCGATGGTAAGCTCGTAATGCGAGAGGTGACTCGGACGCAGCGCCAGGGCCTCCTCGAGGTCACGCAACGCCGCGCCAAGGTCCTGGCCGGGCAGGCCGTACATCAGATCGATGTTGAAGTCCTCCAGCCCCGCAGTGTGCAGCTCCGCCGCGGCGCGGCGCGTCTCTTCCGCGCGGTGGATGCGGCCGAGCGCCACGAGGCGCTCATCGTCGAAGGACTGCGCGCCGAGCGAGACTCGATTGATGCCGGCCGCGCGGTACTCGGCAAATCGCCCGCGCTCGATCGTCCCGGGATTCGCCTCGAGAGTCACCTCCAGATCGGCTGCGAGCGCCAAGTGCTCTGCCGCGGATTCGAGCAGCCGCCCCACGGCATGGGGGGAAAACAGGCTCGGAGTGCCACCCCCGAGAAAAATGCTGACGATCTCGCGTCCTGCGGCCGCCGGCGCCTGCGCCTCGAGGTCGCTCCGCAGCGCCTCGATGTAGCGCCGCTCCTCGAGCTCCCCGCGCAAGGTGTACGAGTTGAAATCGCAGTACGGGCACTTGCGTACGCACCAGGGAAAATGGACGTAGAGCGCAAGCGGTGGAATTTCCAGCACGGTGGTATTCTACCCGCCGGTAGGCTGGAGGGCGCAATTGCGCCTTGATTCGGAACGCGGACCGTGTAAACCTTCCGCTTCTCCCCCGCCTGCCGCCGATGGCCGTTTCCCGGAGCATCGGCAACTCACGCTGGCGGGTCCAGGGCCTCTTAATCGCAAAGCGTCCACCGAATGACAGAGAAGACATTCGAGCTCGTCGATCGAGCCTCCGACCGCAAAGTCGCCCTGCCCATCAGGCCGGGCACCATCGGCCCCGCCGTCGTGGACATCGCCGCGCTCAATAAGGATCTCGGGGTCTTTACATACGATCCCGGGTTCGGCGTCACCGCCTCCTGCGAGAGCCGCATCACCTATATCGACGGCGATGTCGGCGTGCTTCTCTATCGCGGCTATCCCGTGGAGCAGCTCGCGGAGAAGAGCTCCTTCATGGAAGTGTCCTACCTGCTGCTGCACGGAAACCTTCCGAACCGCAAGCAGCTCGAGGAATTCGAGGGCAGCATCCGTCATCACACGATGATCAACGAGTCGCTGCTGCGCTTCTTCCATGGCTTCCATTACGACGCGCATCCGATGGCGATGGTCTCCGCGGTGGTGGCGTCGATGTCCGCGTTCTACCACGATACGATGGACATCTATAACCCACGGCAGCGGGAGATCTTCGCTCACCGGATCATCGCCAAGATCCCGACCATCGCCGCGGCAGCCCACAAGCACGCGCTCGGGCAGCCCTATATCTACCCGCGCAACGATCTCGATTACTGCAGCAATCTGCTGCACATGCTGTACGCCGTGCCGTGTGAGCCGTACCAGGTAGACCCGGTTGCCGCCCAGGCGCTCGATCTGCTCTTCATTCTCCACGCCGATCACGAGCAGAACGCCAGCACCTCGACGGTGCGGCTCGCGGGCAGCACGGGCGCCAATCCCTACGCGGCGATTTCCGCCGGCGTCTCGGCTCTGTGGGGTCCGGCACACGGTGGTGCCAACGAGGCGGTGCTGGCCATGCTCGAGCAGATCGGCACCGCGGACAACATTCCGAAATACCTCGCGATGGCCAAGGACAAGTCGAGCCATTTCCGCCTGATGGGGTTCGGCCATCGCGTCTACAAGAACTTCGACCCGCGCGCCAAGATCATTCGCGCGATGTGTCACAAGGTGCTCGCCCGCCTCGGGCGCTCCGACAATCCGCTCTTCGAGCTTGCGCTGCGTCTCGAGGAGATCGCCCTCAAGGACGAGTACTTCGTCGCGCGCAAGCTCTACCCGAACGTCGATTTCTACTCCGGCATCATTTACAGCGCCTTGGGCATACCGCGCTCGATGTTCACCGTCATGTTCGCAATTGCGCGGACCGTGGGCTGGGTCGCGCACTGGCAGGAGATGATCGCCGACCCCGCTATGCGGATCAGCCGCCCGCGGCAGCTTTATACGGGACCGACGAAGCGGGATTACATGGAGATCGGCAAGCGAAGCTGACGCGCGCGCCGAGCAACCGGCGCACGCGCCGGATCTCGGCCGCCCTCACTCCGCCAGCAGTGCCTGCACCTCGGTGGCGCTCGCCCTTCTCATCGGCCGACCGTCGACGGGACTGACCGGTGCCTGCCGGATCCCATCCGTGGGGAAGACGGTGGCCTCGATCGCCTGATCCTCGACCTCGAAACGCAATCCCGGATATGCGAGCACGCGCTCCGGGCTCATGCGCACGCGCCGCTCCGTGACCTCGTGCGCGATGCCGTGATCGATGAGCTTCAGCGCGACCGTTTCGGCGCAATCGGCAAAGAGGTGAAGCTGAACTTCCGAGTGCTCGGTCGCGGTGCCGCTCAGCACCGGACCCACGAGGCGGGGCTCGAACTCGTGCAGCTGCTGCATCGCGGCGAGTGCGGCACACCGCTGCGCGTGCAACGACTCTTCGTGCGACTCGCGCCCGAAGAGGCGCTGATACTCGGCAAGCGCTGTCTCGATCTCGGTGTTCTTGGGCAGCAGGGCGCCGCCGTCGGCGACCCCGAGCCTCTCCGCCGCCTTGCGCTTGGCGACGAAGAAGTCGCGGATGCCGTGCTCGGCCATGATGCGGGCCGCCTCCTGCGCCAAAGCGCGCCGCAGGTTCTCGCCGCGGGCGGTCGGATATCTTCTCGCCATCGTGATCAGAATATCGAATCCGCACCGGGTTGGGACTGTGTGCCCGGCGCCGACCCCGCTCCAGGGGCCGCTGTCGGCAGGTGGTTGGCCATGAAGACCTCCGGAATACCCTCGGGGTTCTCGTCGCTTACCAAGGTTCCCGTACGGGGAGAGATACGCAGCGTGACGATCCCGGGCGGCATTGGCCGCTGCCACTGGGGAACGCCCTCCAGCGCATGGCGCATGAAGTGGATCCAGATGGGGAGCGCCACGTGGGCTCCTTCCTCGCCGGGACCGAGCGAGCGGTTGTCGTCAAATCCCGCCCACACGGTGGCCTCGAGCGTCGGCGTATAACCGTTGAACCAAGCATCCCGATAATCATTCGTCGTCCCTGTCTTGCCGGCGATGTCGTCCCGATTCAAGGCGAGCGCCCGCACGCCGGTGCCGTACTTGATGACGCCCTCCAACATCGAGTTCATGAGGTAATCGTTCTGCGCGCTGATGACGCGCGGCGCCTGCCGGTCCGGCGGCAACGGCCCGGGGCCGCCGCGCAGCGCGTCGGCCTCGGCCAGGAACTCCGCGGACGTCGGCTCGGGCCTCAAATCATCGAGCGGCGCCGGAGT
>JAKBCR010000190.1 GCA_021807675.1 Pseudomonadota bacterium | reverse complement strand
CGGTTGCCATGATGAGACACGTCCGATCGGTAGAGGCGAGCAGTGTAGGACCGGTCCCGGCCCTTGGGAATCCGCTACTGTCGATTGCAATGTTCAATAAAATGAACAGTCTCGAGCCGACCCTCGGGGCGAAGTCGCGAGATATTGACGCGGGGGCGCGAGATATCGAGACGAGGGCCGCGCTCCTCTGGCTCACTCGGGATTCCTCTTGCAGAGCGGGCAGACACATGCGGGCCGATGAGCTCATCCACCCTTGCCGCGGCGTCACGCCCGAAGAGATCTCCCGCTATCAGGAATGCGGGTGGGTCAAGCTCGAGAGGCTCGTTCATCCGCAGGTCATTCGGCGCCTGCTCGAGATCGGGCTCGCCAAGCTCGGGGAGGACGGCGACAGCAATCCGCCGCTTCCGGTCCTGCAGGGCTTCTTCAATCATGCGACCGCGGATGCGCTGAGCGATCCGGCGTTGCGGCCGCTCGTGAGCGCACTCGGCAGGAATGCCAAGTCTCTCATGAAGCGCCAGCCACACGTGCAGGTGCGGTACTTCACCGAAAACTTTGCCGTGAAGCTCCCGGCGGCCCGACAGTCCAGGCACGACGGCAACCGGCGCACCGAGTTCCACCACGATTACCCGAACTGGCAGCTCGACCGCTCCGGAGGGATGGCGTTCTGGATTGCGCTGACGGACATGGGGCCGCAGATGGGCACCATGTCGTTCGTGAATCGCTCCCACCGTCTGGGAGTGCTGGGCAATTACCGTAATGGCGATCTTCTCGAGATCTACCCGGAGATTCTCGAGCACTGCACCCTTACCGAGCCGCTCAGCTACAGGGCGGGCGACGCCACGGTGCATTCGAACCTCACCGTTCATGGGGCCGGACTGAATCTGACGGAACGGCCGCGGTGGGCGTATACGGTGCTCGTGAATCCGGCGGACGCGCGATGGAATGGAGCGCCTGCGGAGGCCTATGAGACCGCGCACATGAAGGTGCATCAGGAGCTCGACGATGAGCGGTTTCCCATCATCAGCCGATGAAAGCCGAGCCTTTCGAGATTGCGATCCCGCAGGATGAGCTCGACGACCTGCGCCTGCGCCTCGGGCGTACGAGATGGGCCGACGATTACGGCAACCACGACTGGCGCTACGGGGTGGAGCGGCGGTGGCTGGAGGAGATGATCGCCTATTGGCGCGACGGCTACGACTGGCGCGCGACGGAGCGTGCGATCAATCGGTATCCCAACTTCAAAGTCTCGATAGACGGAATCCCCCTGCACTTCGTCCATGTTCGCGGCAACGGGCGCAAGCCGATGCCGCTGCTGCTGCTGCACGGCTGGCCCTGGACCTTCATGGATTACTATCCGCTCATCGGTCCGCTGACCGATCCCGCGGCGCATGGCGCCGACAGCGAAGATGCCTTTGACCTGATCATTCCATCGCTTCCCGGCTATGGCTTCTCGATGCCCCTCACAACGGCCGGGCTCGACATCCCGCGCCAGGCGGAGCTCTTTCGGACCCTGGTGAGGGATGTGCTGGGCTATCCGCGCTTCGCCGTCGGCGGCGGCGATTGGGGCGCGGCGATCACGACGTGGATGGGGCATGCCTTTGCGCAGGAAGTCATCGGAGTGCTCGCGAGCATTCCTTATTTCCCGGGTCTCGAGCTCCCGGCGCTGGCGCCGGAGCGCTATGCGCCGGAGGAGCAATGGATGCTCGCGCGTCGTTCAGAGACGGCCGACTCGATCATGAGCCATTTCGTGGTGCAGAGCACCGATCCGCAGACGCTCGCCTACGCGCTGGTGGATTCGCCAGTCGGTACGGCGGCGTGGCTCTGGGAGCGGCGGCGGGCCTGGAGCGACTGCAACGGCGATCTGCTTGCCGCTTTCGACCGCGAGAGCCTCTGCGCGCTCGCATCCATTTACTGGCTCACCCGCAGCATCGGCACGTCCATGCGAAGTTATTGGGAGCACGCGAGAGCGGGGGGATTGCCGCTGAAGCCGGTTCACGAGCGGACCCCTCCCGTCGGCGTGCCCTGTGGCTTCGCGATCTTCCCCAAGGAAGTGATGTTGATTCCGCGTGCGGTCGCGGCCGAGGGCACGAATCTCAAGCGCTGGACGTTGATGCGGCGGGGCGGGCATTTCGGCTTCGCCGAGAATGCCGCCGATAGCGCCGCGGAATTCAGGTCGTTCTTCGCCTCCTTGCGAGGGGGCGCGACGTAGGAAGCTCGCGCAGCAGGCACAGGGGACGTGCCCGGATCCAGCGCTGGGTAACTATGGCTGAAAGGGGCTGATCTCCTCGACGGCCTTGAGCATGAGGATCGGGATCTCCCGCCGGGTGGCCGTCTGGTATTCCTTGTAGGGCGGATAAAGGTGCTCCATGAATGCCCACACCACGGCGCGCTCGGAGCCCTTCGGCTCGCGCCATGTCGCCCGGAATGCCTGAGTCGCAATCTGGAATTCGACGTGCCGGCTCTGTTGAGCATTCAAATACCAGAGGGGATGGACGTCCGCGCCCCCTTTCGAGGCGACGATCACCACCTCGCCGCCCGTATCACCGTAGATCAACGGCGTGCAGCGCGGTTTGCCGCTTTTCCGCCCAACGGTCTTCAGCAGCAGGGTCGTCGTGAACCGCAGCCCGCCGATCTCGGTGAGGTCCACGATGTGCCCCTTCGCGCCGCCGGATTCGAGGTACGTCCGCAAATGCGTAGCGACCCAATCCAGCCGGGACTGCTCGATCTCGGTCATCACCACCCGATCGTTGCTCATCTGAGTTCTCCACGCCGAAATCTCGCCCTTCAGGACAGGACATCTTCCACGATCGGGGTGCCGTCGTCCACGGCACCTGGGATCCGCATTTTGCGGCTGGACCGTCGTTTCGAGCGGGCGGGAACGGCGGATAAAAGGGCGCGAGGTGTTGAGCGGGAGCGAGGAGGGCGCTGATAGCCTGATTTTTCCTCAAAGGCTGGAGCGTATATGAGCGAGGCCGATGTGTCAGCAATCATACAGATGATCAACCTGTACGGATTGGCCATGGACGCGCAGCGCTGGGACCTCTTCGACCGCATTTTCACGGAGGACGTGGAGGCCGACTTCGGGGAGTCCTCGCGCTGGTCGGACCGCAGCTCGTTCAAGAGGGATTTCGCGGCGTTCCACGCGGCGTTCGACAGCACGCAGCACATGATGTCGAACCATCTGGTGAGCCTGCGCGGTGAGACCGCGCAGGCGTTGACCTACGGTACGTGGCGGTTGATCCGCAAGGGCGTGGAAGGTGGCGATGTCTGGGAAGGCTCCGGCTGGTACGACGATGACATCGTGCGGCGGGACAATCGCTGGTGGATCAAGCGCCGGACCTGTCGCGTGACGTGGTGGGGCGGCAACCCGCGTGTTCAGGAGATCGGACCGGGCGTCAAGTTCGAGCTGCAGCTCGTCTCGCTTCGCGGCGAGGGTGGGGCGGGAAGGGTGCGCTACTTGGGGGCGCTTCGCTAGCGTCGCTCGGGACGAGGAGTCCCGACCCCCTCAGTGACGCGCCGCTGCCGCCCGCGCCCTGATGTACGCGTAAATGTCCATCACCTGCTTGCGGGTGAGGCTTTGAAATTGCGGCATGCCTCCCCGCAGTAGAGCGCCGTCGTGCACCACTGCCCAGAGGCTGTCGGGATTCGCCGCGATGCGCGAGGCGCGCAGATCCGGAGCGGTGCCGCCGGAAACGAGATTCTTCCCATGGCAGAGGCCGCACGCGGCGGCAAGCTGATTGCCGGCTGCGACCGCGGCCGGGCTCGGCTCGTAGCCCGGAACGTCCACCGCATCCACCTTCATGTCGGGAGGCGCGGACGGTGGCAGTACGGCCTTGCCGCCGAGCGTGAAGGTGAGGAGCCGCCTCGGCTGCGCGCCGAAGTTCCAGCCGGCCCTGACGAACCCGCCGTAGCCGACCAGCACGGAGAGGTATTGTCGGCCGTGGAGCGAGTAGCTGTCGGGTGAGGCAATGATGCCGAGGCCGGCGTTGAATCGCCAAAGGCGCTTGCCGCTCGCGGCATCGTATGCGGACAGATAGCCATCGGCGGTGCCCTGGAAGACGAGGCCACCGGCGGTGGCGAGCGTTCCGCCATTCCAGAGCTCGGGCAGCGGCACCCGCCATGCCGCGCGCTGGTGTATCGGATCCCAGGCGAGCAGGGCGCCCTTGCCGTCGCCCGGTCCTCGATCGAGAAAGGAGAGCGAAACTCCACCGACGGAGACGGCGCCGGGCCGTGCGCCGAGCGTGAAGCGCTGGCCGAGTTGGATGTATGGAATATAGACGAGCCCCGTCATCGGGCTGTAGGACATGGTCTGCCAGTCATGCGCTCCCCAGGGGCCCGGCCAGACATCCGCCGAGCCGCTCTCATCGTAGCGGCTGCCCTTCGTCACGACAGGCCGGCCGGTCGCAAGGTCGATGCGGCTCGCCCAGGTGACCTTGCCGATCTTGCCGGCGGAGAGGAGCTTCCCGGTGCGCCGATCGATGACATAGAAGAACCCGTTCTTCGAGGCTTGCAGCAGAACTGCGCGGCGCTTGCCACCGCTCATCAGGTGCGCGAGCACGATCTGCTGGGTGGAGTCGTAGTCCCACTCATCGCGAGGAGTGGTCTGATAGGCCCAGACGAGCTTGCCCGTCGCCGCATCGAGCGCCACGATGGAGTCGGTGTAGAGGTTATCGCCCCCACCCGGACTGCGGATGGCAGGATCGTATGGGCCGGGATTACCGGTTCCCAGGTAGATCCGATTGAGCTCGCGATCGAAGACGATGCTGTCCCAGGGACCGCCGCCGGTGCCGGTCTTCCAGTACTTTCCCGTCCAGGTCCTCGCCGCGCGCTCCATCGCCGGATGGCCCCGGTTCTGCGCCGGGGTGCCGGGCACGGTATAGAAGCGCCAGGCTTCCCGCCCGGTGGCGGCGTCATAAGCCGTTACATAACCACGCGCTCCCTCGTCCGCGCCGCCGTTGCCGATGATGACCTTGCCATCGAAAACGCAAGGGGCGCCCGTGATGGTCTGCACGGAACGCGGATCCAGCGTCTGCACGCTCCAGAGAAGCTTCCCTGTCTTCGCATCCAGCGCGAAGAGCCGTCCGTCCACGGCGGCGGAGAAAATGCGGTGATCGGCGTAGGCGACGCCGCGATGGACGGGGAAGATGTATCGCATCTTCGCCGGGTCGTATTTCCAGGTCTGCGGGTCGAACTTCCAGAGGAGTCTCCCGCTCGCTGCTGCGACGGCGTAGACGGCCCCATAACTGCCGTTGAAATAGAGCACGCCGTGTACGGCGAGCGGTGTCGCCTCGAGCGTCGCCTCTCCCGGCAGGTCCAGGAACCACGCGAGTCCCAATTTTCCGATGTTGGAGGTATTGATCTGGCCGAGGCGGCTGTAGGCGGTGTCGTTGTAATCTCCGCCGATGGTCATCCAGTTCTCGCCCGCGCCGTTGTCCGCGAAGGCCGGCCGTACCGCAAGTGTCGATACGAGAGCTGCTGCTGCCAGCACCGCGAGCCATGCGCACGCGCTCGCCGACAACGCCTGGTTATGTCTGTGATTCATTCAAACATTATTGCGCGCGCCCGCTCCAGGATGTCAACGGCGGGCGTTCCGAGGAGCTTGCCCCGTCGGGTCACGGCGGGATTTGCACAAGAAGCGGCGTGGGCTGTCGAGTCCAGATACCGCCGGGCGTGCTAGGGCTTGCCGCGGATCGGGTCACCCGCCGCGCCTGCGTGACTCCGCGGTTAGCTTCATGCAACGGTGTTGGATGGGTGCCGCCCTGGCGGGGAGTCCGATGCGATTGCGGCGATGCAATCGCTAGATCGTGCCGGGAGCGCTGGGGGTTTCCGTCTGTCTCATGCCGCGGAGCCGCCGCGGAGAGGTGGCGAACCAGCGATTGCAGCTTCTCGAGAGGACCGAGGTCTCGGAATAGCCGAGGATCTCCGTGAGACGGACGAGCGATGCGCCGGGCTGCTGCAGGTACCGCAGCGCCACCTCGCGGCGCACGCCGTCCTTGATCGACTGGAAGGACTCGCCTTCCTGTCGCAGCCGCCGCTGCAGCGTCCGGGGATGCAGGCCGAGCGCCGAGGCCACCCGCTTGTGAGTGCAATCGCCGTCCACCAGCAGGCGGACGATGAAGCTGCGGACCTGAACGCTCACGGCCGTCTCGGCCGTGGGGGATGGAGAATCGAGATTCATCGTGCAGAACCTCCGCTGCGCGATATAATCACCAGTGTCGATTAGCATGTCAAGCCGGCGGCCGCCGGGCGATGTGCTCGGGGCGCCGATCCGATGACGCGGTGCCGCGGCAACGGGTCCTCACGAGCGATGGCTCGGGCCTGCATCTGCAAATCCTCTGGCGAGGCCGGCCCGTCACCCCTTATCCTTGGCTGAAGCGGGCGCAATCGCGATCCGCATTCGAGGTTAAAGCAGTATGCTGAACGCGTCCAGCCCACGCATTGCGCCACTGTTGCCTGCGGAATGGGACAAGCCCGTGCTCGATGCGCTGGATGCCTTCCCGTCCGGGAAGGCCTTCGTCCTCTCGGCATGGAATGGAAGGGGAGTCCTTGCGGGCGGCGCCAACGGCTTGGGCTCGATGCTTCATCACCCCGTGCTGGCGCAGGCATTCCTGACTTTCAACAATCACATCGCCGTCACGAGCACCCTCTCCAAGCGGATGCGCGAGCTCCTCATCCTGCGCATCGGCTGGCTGCGGTGCGCGGAATACGAGTTCGTGCAGCACGTGTCCCTCGGCCGCAGCGCCGGCCTCACCGATGCGCAGATCGAGCGGGTGAAGGAGGGGCCCGATGCACCGGGTTGGGATCCCGCCGATGCCGATGTGCTTCGGTCCGTGGACGAGCTGCACGCGCATGCGCGCATCGCCGATGAGACCTGGTCCCGGCTCTCCGCCCGGCTCGATACGCGCCAGATCCTCGATCTCATATTCACGGTCGGCTGCTACGACCTGCTCGCCATGGCCTTCAACAGCTGCGGGGTGCAGCTCGAGGCGACCCTGCAGCCTCTCGATGAGCGGTCCCGGGCGCGCATGCTGGCGCAGGAGCGGGCGGCGTGAGGATCGAGACCCGATTCACGAAGCTGGTCGGCGTGGAGCATCCCATCGTGCAGGGGGGGATGATGTGGGTAGGGCGCGCCGAGCTCGCGTCGGCCGTCTCCAATGCGGGGGGGCTCGGCATCCTGACTGCGCTGACGCAACCGACGCCGGATGCGCTGAGGCGGGAGATCGAGCGCTGCCGCTCGATGACGGGCAAGCCATTCGCGGTGAACCTCACCATCCTGCCGAGCATGACCCCGCCACCTTATGCGGAGTATCGCCGCGCCATCATCGACAGCGGTATCAAGATAGTCGAGACGGCGGGTCACAACCCGCGGGAGCACGTCGAGGACTTCAAAGCGCACGGCATCACCGTGCTCCATAAATGCACTTCGGTGCGTCATGCGCTCTCTGCGGAGCGCATGGGCGTCGATGTGATCTCCATCGACGGCTTCGAGTGTGCCGGACACCCAGGCGAGGACGACATTCCGGGGCTCGTGCTGATCCCGGCGGCCGCGGACAAGGTGAAGATCCCCATGATCGCCTCGGGCGGCTTCGGCGATGGCCGAGGCCTTGCTGCGGCGCTCAGCCTCGGGGCGGACGGGATCAACATGGGGACACGCTTCTGCGCCACGATCGAGGCGCCGATTCATCCGCGGGTGAAGCAGTTGCTGGTCGACAACGACGAGCGCGGCACGAATCTCATCTTCAGATCCCTGCACAACACCGCCCGGGTCGGCAAGAACAGCGTCTCCGACAAGGTGGTCGAGATTCTGAAGAAGCCGGACGCCACGTTCGAGGACGTGGCGCACCTGGTGCGCGGCGCGCAGGGTCGCGTGCTGCTCGAGAGCGGCGACCTCGACGCGGGCCTCGTCTGGGCAGGGCAGGTCCAGGGGCTGATTCACGACGTTCCGACCGTCGCGGAGCTCATCGGGCGCATCGTGCGCGAGGCAACCGATATCATCGGGCGACGGCTCCCTGCGTTGCTCGCGTGAGGCTCTCATGACATCGGGCACTGCGACTCGGCGCTCCGTGGTCGTCACGGGCGCTTTCGGCAATCTCGGCCTCGCGGTCGCTCGCGCCTTCCGCGAGCAGGGCGCGAGGGTCGGGCTCATCGATTACGTGCGGCCTCCGGCGGGTATTGATGCCGATTTCGGCGCGCCGCACTGTGTGCTGGGCGGTGTCGATCTCACCCGGGCCACGGGTGCGGGAGCCGCAATGGAGACCGTGCGCGAGACGCTGGGATCGATCGATGTCCTCGTCAATATTGCGGGCGGCTTCCGGTGGCAGACCCTCGAGCAGGGTGATCTCGAAGGCTGGGAGGCCATGTTCACCATCAACCTGAAGACGGCGGTCGTGGCGACGAGAGCGGCGTTGCCGCAATTGCTGAAGAGCTCCGCAGGCCGTATCGTCAATGTAGGGGCGGGCGCCGCCGGCCGTCCGGCTGCCGCCGGCATGGGCGCTTACACCGCGTCCAAGGCCGGAGTTCACAAGCTCACCGAGAGTCTGGCGGAGGAGCTGAAGGACCGCGGCATCACCGTCAACGCGGTGCTGCCGGGTATCATCGATACCCCTCAGAACCGCGCCGACATGCCGGGCGCCGACCATTCGCGGTGGGTAGCGCCGGCGGCTATCGCTTCGGTGATCGTATTCCTGGCCTCGGAGCAGGCCGGCGCGGTCACGGGAGCGCTGGTACCGGTGTACGGCAAGGGCTGAAGCAATCAAGTGAATCGAGCAATGAGATCCGAAGCATATATCGTTGAGGCACTGCGCACCGCCGGCGGGCGGCGCAACGG
>JAKBCR010000189.1 GCA_021807675.1 Pseudomonadota bacterium | reverse complement strand
GCCTGCTCCGCAGCCCCGCCACGATCACCGAGGTATCGAGAACGACCCGTGGTGGTTCCATATGATGTGACATCCTATACGATGTCACTTCTCATGGGAAGCGGACCCGCTCCCATGCCCGGCCCTTCATGCTGCACCGGGAATCGCCCAAGCCGTCGACGATCAACGCGCGGTATTCCCATTCCATCAGCGCCCGTGCCCTGCGGATGAGATACCGCACCTGAGCCCGGAGGGCGCCATCCGGCTGCCATCCGCGAGCGACCGCCGCGCTTCCGAAAAGCGCGACCGCGAACTCGCGCTGGGAAGCCCCGGCAGCCAGGCCGTCGAGTACCTGCAGTGCCCGCACGTGAAGGACGTAGGTGTCGCAGGTTCAAATCCTGTCACCCCGACCACTTGTTCCTGCACCGGCGCCCATCAGCAGGGCTGCAGGCTGTATCGCATACTCCGCCCACAGTGATCCGCCCTCCCCGGGCGAGAGCGTGATTTCGCCGAGCATCTCGCGCAGGATCGTCCGCGCTTTGGCGGATGCCGCAGGATCGCCGCCGAGACCCTGTTCTATCTGCTCGCGATAGAGTTCTGCGGTTCGCGGCAACATGGCCAGTACGCGCGCGTTCTCGCGCTCTGTGGGCTGCACATCGAATACCTGTCGGCGCTTGGCTTCCGCCCGGTCGATAGCCGCCTGCAGTTCATCGGGCGTGAGGTCCGGGTCGCCGGCTTTCAGGCGCTCTCGCAATCGCATGATCCGAGCATCAAGCTCCTGTAGCTCGCGCGGCAGGTCCGCCGCGCGAGCTGCGACTGCTCGCATCCGCTCGGCATATGCAGCACGCATCTCGTTCGCCATTCGCGCGACCCGCTCGGGCTCCAGCAGGTCGCGATAGATTCCACCCAGAATAACTCGCTCAATCGCGTCACGGCGCACCCGAATGTCGTTCGAGCATGCGCCACCCCTCCAGTGACCGCTGCCGGCGTAACTGCGTGCGTCCGCGATGACGTAGTGCGCTTTACAGACTTTGCAGACGAGCAAGCCGCTCAGCAGATACCTGGCTTTCCCGCCGCTCTTGAGTCGCTTGTCATTGTCAGCCGAGGCGCGCGTGCGGCTTTGAGCCCTCTCGAACAACTCGTCTGAAATGATCCGCAGGGATTCTTCCCGATTCTCGACCCAATCCGCCTGCGGGCGCCGCCGGCGCTTGTATTTGCCGCTGTCGGGATCGCGAACGAACTGCGAGACGTTCCAACGCATCCTGCCGCAGTACAGGGGGTTCTTCAGAATGACGCGAATCGCCGAGGCCATCCAGCCCCCGCACCGTCGTGTCTTCCGCTTCCAAGTCGAGCCTGGACTCGGAACGCCACGATCATTCAGCTCCCGCGAGATCGCCAGGCAGCTCGCGCCGTCGACAAAGCGCGCGAATATCTCCCGCACAATCGCCGCCTGCTCGCTGTCGATTTCGAGCACCGTACCGATGCGGCCAGGCTGACCATAAACGTCGAGCCTCGTGGGATCGAGCACCGGCTTCAGTCGGTAGCCATAGGGCCTGCCGCCGCACCAGAAATGCTTCTGCGCTTGCCCGGTCAAGCCGCGATGCACTCGCTCTCGCAAGTCGTCGAGGAAGATTTCGTTCATTAGCCCCTTGAAGCCGCGATGAACCTTCCGGGCCTTGCTCGTGGAATCGTAACCATCGCTTGTCGCGATGATCCGCACTCCGATGAATTCGAGGCGACGGATGACACGCTCGCATTCCACGGCATCGCGGGTCAGGCGCGACAGGTCATCAACGATGAGGGCATCGAATTCCCGCCGTGCAGCCGCTTCCAGCATGGCTCGATACTGCGGCCGGTTCGCATCCGTGCCGCTCATCGCAGCATCGGCATAGGTGGTGACGACGGCCCACCCTTCCAGCTCCGCGCGCTTGCGGCAGTTCCGAAACTGGTCCTCGATGCTGGTAGCACGCTGCAAATCAGAGCTGAACCGCGCGTAGAGAGCGGCCTTCATTTTCTCGTCTCCATCTGCTTCAGGTAGCGGTCAATCGCCCGGCGAATCGACTCACTCACCGGAGTGCCCGCCTTGTCTTTGATTTTCAGCAGGGCAGCATGCTGTGCATGTGTCAGGTAAATCAGCACCTGCTTCACGTTGACGGGCTTTGACGGCATCTCCGTCCTTTACGTCTGATCCCACTTGGCTAATATTAGCCTCTTCGTCACCACCCGCCAAGTCGTCCTCGGCCGGAAGTATCGCCTCCTCTCCCGACTCGCCCTCTGCGAGTTCTTGGCGCGGCTTCCGCGCCGCCGACTCTTTGAAGAGCCGATCGAGGGCGGCACGCGCGAACACGCGGGCGAGTTCATCGAGCAGATGCGGCGGATAGCCCACTTGCCCGCTTTCTTACCGCCCGAGATAGACCGCCGTAATTTCCGGGCGCTCGTGGCCCAGTTCGCGGCTGATGGTTTGGCGAGCGAGGGAATCCTGCAAGCGTTGCGCGGCCGTGAGCCCTCGCGCGACCGGACCGCCAGCGGCAGGCGCTTTCCAACCCGCCAGCGCCTGGTATCGGGCCTGCGCATAATGGTGCCGTAGCCCATGCATATGGCTGAGGCCAGCCGCCTTGCACTGCCCGTCATACGTATGCCGCTGCTGGATGTAGGTTTTGTGAGCCGGAATAAGTGAGCCGGCCCCGGCAAGCCGGTGCGCCTGGTCGAGCACCGCGCGCTGCTCTGGCGTGGTGATCGGCACTTCTCGGGGACGACCACCCTTCGTCCACGAGCCTTTGAGCACGATGCGGTCGCCCTGGTCGGCGTAGCTCGGCTGGAACTTGATGGCTTCCTCGCGTCGGAGTCCGAACGCTTGCTGTAGCTCCAGACTCAAACGTACGTATGGGTCGCCTATGCGCGCGACGCTATCGCCGAGCTCACGAGCCTTATCCTCGTTGGTCACGAATCGCCGGTCCGGAATGGCGAGGCACGCATTGTCGGCCGGGATCAGCCCCGCCTTGCCCACCTTCTCTGCCCACCAGCGCAGATGCGCCAGGCGATTCTTGAGCGTCCCGGCGGACAACCCTTTGTCTTGCCAGCGCCGAAGCAGCATTTGGACGTGCTTCCCCTTGAGCGAGCCGGCACGCATTTGCCTGAAGCCCGCGTCGCGCAACTGACGGCTTGCCAGCGTGAGCGTTCGCAGCCGGTCTGCCTGTATGGCATGGCTGCCGTCGCGGTTGCGCTGGCAGAGCACCCGCAACGTGTACGCCAAATCATCCATCGAAAGCTCCTATCGTCTTCTTAGCTCTGAGCGGAACCCGGTCAGTGTTATTGCCAACTCGCAAAGCGAGATTCCCCGAAGGGACAAGGGCCAGGTGCTCAGATCACCTGTTGCCTCAAATGAGACGTCCGCCGTGCTCCCTGTAGGGAGCGCGCGCGGCGGACCAAAGCGAGGGACGACAAGAGCTGATAGCTGGGGATGAATACCTCCTTTCAGAGTGGGTGGAGAGGGGTGCAACAGAAAATGGCAAGCAGGCCGCAGCGAGACGCTGCGGCCTGCACTGGCCGGCGTGAGGATATGCTGAGGCAGAAAGGACTCTGCCGAAGAATCAGTAGGGTTCCACCCCAAGGCCAGGGCGACGCGCGCGGGAACCTGAGCGCGTCTGGGTCGGTCCCTCCCCGTGCGGGGACGAGCGCTTTCAGGGACCTGCACTCCGGGCAGCCGGATGGGTACGGCGTCGGCGAAGCAAAGACTTCACACGACTGGCGCTGATGCCCTACGCCAGGGGATCCGATGCTGATGCACCGGCATCCATACTCGAACACCAGTATGACTGGCCATCGTCACGTAAGTTCCAGTCTTTAGGGAACTGCGCCAACCCGTATTGTTGCTGCAGTCCTCACCGGCCGTCACTGCGGCGCGCAGTGACGGCCTTCCTGTTGGCGAAACATGCTGCAGCAGAATCCAGTGGGCTGCTGCGGCACTCCCTGGCGCAGTATGGACTGGCGCATTTTCAACCCATATCGCGAAGACGCGAGCTCCGCTCGGGCATCGTCACGTGATTACGCACTCGTTATCGGCTGCGCAATACACTGCTCGTCCCGGACGTAGTCGATGACGACGTGTTCGCGACGCAAGTCAGAACGTGGGCTACCGACGTCAGGAGGAGCGGCGCTTCACCAGGCTCGATGTGTAGAGCTGGATACTCGCCATGTCAATTCCAGTGTAGACTCCGTTAAGCGCCGCAATCCCCTGCGCCAACACGGTTGCCACTTTGACATCCGACGCCCGCTCGTCGAGCGCGCGGTAAGCGCCGGCGACCATCGAAAGTGCATCACTGAATCGACCGAGAATTGGGTGCAAGTCAGGAAGGCTTTTTGTGCGTCCATGGAATTTCTTCGCGAAACGCACACCGCTCTCGCCCCTCGACAAGGACCCGGAGTGAGCGCGGCGATGGCTACCGACGCTGCGTCGATGCCGTGGCGCAATTCGGTGAGTCTTGCGAACAGCCATTTCGATGGGCTCTCGTCGGATTATATTCGCGCCGGGTGCGGCGCTGCGGGATCAGACAATACCCTGAGACGCTTTCGTCTGGAACTGCAGGAACAGCGCAAATCGCTCGAGCGCTACAAGCGACCCACCACCTTCATCGGCATGCGCCGCCGGCTGCCTGCACAAATATCAGCTCACAGGTAGTTGACGCAGAAGGAATCGCGAACCCGTGGGCACGAATTGGAATTCGGGGCTGATCTACTGGAAGGACCACACGCCGAACCCAGCCGTGCGGTATTCACTTGCGCACTTGCATCCGTTCATCCAGGTAATCGAGCTTCCCGCCACCGACCGGCATCCCGCCCGCTCGGTCGGGCTGCATGTCTCGTTCGGTTTGCATACCTTCACCCGCGCCGTCGAGCTACACGACGGAGACGACGAACTGTATGAAGACAACCGCGAGGTGAGGACATTCTGTCCGGCAAGATATGAGCGGTCCCTCGAACTGCCCGGCATCATCCACACGCTCGAAAGGCGTCGATGCGCGTTCGCACGAGGAATGGGCGCCGGCCATGTGAACTACGTGACAGTCGAGATGGCGGACGGCATACGCTACGCCGCGTTCTTCGATGTGCGCAGCCTGAAGAAGGTCGGCCCCGACGCGGTTCACCTGATGGTGCAGTCGGCCTACGTGCTCGACTCCAGTAAGCCATCGCCGGGGAAGGGCCGAATCCATTTCCATGCCCTCCTCGGCCACGCGCTCCGGGGAACCACTCCCCGACCGCCGCCATGATGATGAGGCACCTGGCCTCCAGAAATGCGAAACCCCACTCGAAGCGGGGTTTCGTCAGTCCGGATCCACTTATCTGCCACCGGGGCGGACCTCTTGCGAGGCGGGCGTGCACCAAGCCGGCTTTTGTGCACTGGTGCATGAGTTTAGAAGTCTAAACGGCGGTTGGCAAGGCGCCGGGTGTTGCCCGCAGCAGTCGGGTCCCTTCATCCATAAGCTTCTGATTTTTGGCATATTCTTATGATAGGGCGCATGTGAAGGGCCGAGGACGGCCTCCCTGCCATTCGGCAATTGGCGGCGCTCGAGCCACATCCCTCTTAGCACCTCCGCCATCAGCTACGCGATAACTACCCCGCCTATCCTTCACAGTCCCGACGTAATGTTTTGTATTCCCGTGGATTTTCGAAATAGACTTCCACCCATCTCAATAACCACCGGAACGCGGGGGGATTATGGAAGGTAAGCAAGCCAAGGCGCTGGTCTCGGTCGCGGAAGGGCGAATGGAGTTTGAGGGCAGCGAGGATTTCGTCGAAAAGCAGCTCACCATTTTCGCGGACCTCATCAAGCAGTCGCTGCAGCGCGCACCGACCGCCAAGAAGCCTCCGGGCGGAAAAGACGATACAAAGGCCGAGAACGACAGCGGGAAGACCATCGATCTGTCAGGCTATGAGAATGTGTTCGCTGAGGCGGACGGTAAAATTCAGATTCTCAAGAATCTCCCGGGATCTTCCACAGCCGAGAAGATGGCCAACGCGGCGCGCCTCCTTGCCCTCGGGAATGCCCTCGTCGGCAAGCAGACCACAACCTTTCAGGAGATCCGGGATCTCTGCAAGGCGCACGGATGCCTCGACGGGGCAAATTTCTCTTCTACTATCAAAGGCGCGAAGTCCGATTTTGTGCTCGGGGGTGGACCCCGCTCCCAGACGCTGTCGTTGACAAAGCCAGGTCGCACGACCGCCGAAAAGCTTGCCGCCGAACTGAACAAATGACGCCGGCGACTCTCCTCAAGGGCAGCTACCCGCCCGAGGTCGTTGAAGCGTTATTGGCCGCCTACGTCGAGATAGAAAGCAACTACGCACTCCGCAAGTGGAAGGCCAGCGAACTCGACGCCGGACACTTCGTAGAGGCTGCTCGGCGCGTCATCGAGTTCAAGTTGTTCGGTTCATATACGCCGATCGGAACGGACTTGCCCAAGTTCACCGACGGAGAACTGAAACGCTACGAACAGGCGTCGGGCGGCCACGACGACGAGTTCCGCATTCTAATTCCGCGTGTCCTGAAGAGTATCTACGGCATCCGTAACAAGCGGAACGTGGCGCACATCGGCGTCGTGTCCCCGAACGAGATGGACGCGACGTTGATTCTCTACTCCACCAAATGGGTGCTTGCCGAGTTCCTACGGCAAGCCAGTGGCATGAGCCTTCCCGACGTACAAAAGGCTGTCGACACGATTATTGAACGCCGTCTTTCACTGCTGTGGAAGCACAACGGGCTCACACGCGTGCTGCACGACATCGGCACACGGGAGCAAGTGCTCGTGCTGCTATACGACGAGAACGGCCAAACCGCCGAGAGACTGCAGACCGCCATCGAATACAAGAACGGCACGAACTTCCGCAAAATACTCGCGCGGCTCCACAGCGCACGCCTCATTGAGCACGCTTCCGATGGTACCTGCACGATCAGTCCGTCTGGCGTCATTGAAGCCGAAGGCATCATTCGCGACGTCACCGATAAACCCGCGGCAAAGAAAAAGGCTCGGCGATGACACAAACGCGCATTTGGACTTCAGGAACAGAGCAGATCGCCCCAGCGCGAGGATTCCGCTGAATTCCGAGTTGTTCCGATTGCAGCTTCCACGCCAAAACAGACCCGCGCCACACTCATACGATGACGGACACGAACGGGCACGGCAGGAACAGCACAAATCGCCTTCACGCGGCCATTGAATTTTATAGGTCTTTCTCTCAACGTTAGGGTCCAGTTCCGCGCGACTAGCTTTACTGGGGCTGATAATCCGCGATAATGGGTTTTGCCTGAGGGCTAAAGACCCGTAAGCCTCGGATCACAGGTGCACTGTGGACAAGTGTCTTTTTTGCGATCGCGACTTGGCCAGAGGAAGCCTGGAGCACGTTTTTCTATCTGCACTCGGCGCGCACATTGCGACACGTCGAGCTACGTGCCATCCCTGCAACAACGCATTCGCAACCGACGAAACGGGCAAGATCGACGACGCCCTTGCTGAGGGATTTGAGGAGATACGCAATGGACTGAAGATTTGGACCGGTCGGAACAAGCCGCCGCCGACGTTGTTTAGGGCGGCCTTGCTCAACAATGGCGCCGAGTTCGACTTAGCTCCGGGATTCATACCTGTAGTTCGCCCGGGGCGTGTTCCAGCTACATTGTCGAGTTGCTCCCAGTACACGCTTGTCGCAGCTAACGAGGCAGACGCAAAACGCCAGATGGATATCCTCTCCAAGCGCGGCATCTCCGTCGAGGCGGGAACTGCAGTTCGCGTGGAGCAAAAGGCGCCAACCATTAAGCGATCGGTTCGCTTTGACGGGCCAAAGGTCTGGCGGGCCGTCGCAAAGACCGCCGCCGTGGCCTTCGTGGTCCTATACGGAAATGAGCAGGCGAGGCGCTCTATCTCGGGGGAAGTGCGCAATGCGATACGGTATGGGGTGCCATCCATCAGTGATTTTGCCGGCTGGGATTTTGTCAATGATTGGCCGTCGATTTCGAGTTCAAGCCCCCACGAAAATACCCCGGACGCAAAATTGTCGGGCTTCGAGCATTCGGTCATTATTGGCGACGTCAATGAGAGGTCTGTGGCCTATGTGACGCTGTTCGGCGGCTGGCGCATATCTATCGATCTTGGCGAAAGGACGACTTTGCCGGCCCGGGGCTTGGCTACCAATCCGCGCGCTGCCAAGCCAGCGCGCTTCGTTCTTACGGTAAATGCACCAGCCACATATGCGCCGCGGAACGCGGACTCCTTTGCCACCGAGCACAACAAGGTCCTTGAAGGTAACAAAGAAGCCTTCAGCCGCGCATTGCAAACATGGAGTGAGGAGGCCCGCGCCAGCTATGCGGAACAGTTAGCCGGGGAGCTGACTATCAGCGTCCAGGCCGCCGGGGAGGACGAGGCAAAGAGAGCGGCCGCTATCGCCACATTTGCGCAGAAGCTCGCCGCCATCGAGCATGGCGACGGTTGGTCGACCGATTTGGGAACGGTCTTCGACGAGGACACGAGCGCTACCGTTCCGGAAGGCACTTAGAATGCGGGCAGCGATTCGGCGAAAGTCACCAATTTGCCCGGCGACGTTTCCAGGGCCCTCACCGGACACGAACACAGACCGAGATTGGAGGAACAGCGCAAATCGCCTCACCCCGACCATTTGAATCAATAAGATACGGCTCGATTGAACGTTCGATTCCTGTTACCGGTGCCTCGCCGGTGACTCAAGAATCACTCAGCAGCGCTTAGCCCGACTTCGCGGATTCGCTGGGTAGAGCGAGGGTAAGGCGCTGATTTGTCAGGGAGCGACCACTGTAGGTCTGCACTACACGGGGGCAGCGGTGGCGGCCTGGGCGGCGGTAATTTTCGGCG
>JAKBCR010000188.1 GCA_021807675.1 Pseudomonadota bacterium | reverse complement strand
CGACCAACGGTTTACAAAACCGCTGCTCTACCACTGAGCTAAGCCGGCGCCGAGAGAAGCAAGCCGATAGGTGCTCCGGAACCGGGGATTGTACCGGTCCGACCGCCCTCAGAGCACGGACGGGTGATCCAAGTCCCGCGACTCGGACGCAATGCAGGGTACCGGGCCACTCCCGCCCGCCTTGCAGCGCGGCAAGGCCGCCGAAGGCAGGAGGGGCGGCGCCGGCGAAGCGGTGTGCTGAGGCGGTACCGCCGCTGGTGGGGATGCGGAGCTCGCCTTCTGAGCCGCTCCCGCAGGACATGACTGCACGCCGATCGGCGTGCTTCCTGCGCCTGCCTCCAGGTCTGAAACGTCCTTCAGCGGGACTGCCACCGAGCTGTTGGGCAGCATCACATCGAGCCAGTAAACCGTGCCGGGCACCACCCGCTCGCCCAGCTTGGGCCTGAGGCCCATCGCGCGCACGGCCTTCGCGCGGCGGTCGGCGCGGTCGCGATCGCTGAAGAGCCCCAGGGAAATCGTGCGCCCGTTGGCGTCGGGAGGCATCGCCTCGGCGTCATCGATACCTCCGTGCTCCAGCCGGTGGAGCACGCGGCTCACAGCCGCATCGCTGCGCAATCCGTCCAGATACACCCAGAACCGGCGGATGGCCTGGACCTGAACCGTCCGCTGCTGCGGCGCGAAGCTCTTCGACTGAAGGAGCGCAGCCGCCTTGCCGGCAATGGCGGGATCGTCGAAGGGCCCCACGGAGACGCAGACGGGCGGTGGCCTCTGGAGCGACATCGTTTTCGCCAGCGCCGCGCGCTTTGCCGGAGGCAACTCGCTGAGCAGTTTCAGGCGGGGCAAGCCCGCGATCGGGCTCGGTGGCGGCCCCGCGGGCACGTCGACCCACTGCGACCATCCCAGAAACAGCAGGTTGGCGAGCAGCAGGGCGAAGAAGATGACACGCACCGCGCGGATTGTAGACCACTCCTGTCCCTGATCACCGACACGCCAGGGCCGCGAGTCCCTCGAGCACCAGATCTGGCGCCACGACACTCGGGGTGCGGATCAACCGGCGAATACTCAGCGCGCCACCTCCCGTCAGCACGAGCTGGGGCGTCCGTCCGACCAGATCGCTCGCCTCACTCACGGCGCGGTCCGCCGCCGCCGCCGCGGCATAGCGCGCCCCCTGCTCCACCGCAGCCACTGTGGAGTGCCCGAACAGCGCATGTCCCCGGCCCGCGGTGCCGCCCTGAGCGCGGCGACGAATGCCGCTCGTCCCATCGAGCAGGCTCGCCACCATGAGCGGCGGCGCCGGGATGATCGCACCGCCCCAATGGCGTCCATCCGCCCCGACCAGATCGAGAGTCATTGCGGTCCCGACGGCCACCGCGCAAACGGGCTGTCCGGCGAAGCGGCGGTGGGCCGCGATCATCGTGAGGAAGCGGTCGACGCCGAGCCGCCAGGGATCGACATAGCCGACCGTGACTCCACAGGCACTGCGCCGCGTAGTGACCCGTTCCGGAGCCGGCGCCCTGGCCAGGCGGGCGCCCGCCGAGAGTGCATCGCTGACCGTCTCCGCGGCAACACTCGCCACGAGGATGCGATCGATGCTGAACGCCGAGCCCACGAGACGTCGCGCGAAGTCGCGCGCCCGCCAGCCTGAGTAGTCCGCCGCGTGTGCCTTTCCGAGCCGCTCGCCCGTGAGCCGGGCCCACTTCACCCGGCTGTTGCCGATATCGACAAGCAGGGTGCTCACTCGACCGCCCTCACCGTCACCTCGCCGGAAATGAATCGCCTCACTCCATGCGGTGTCTCGAGCACCAGCGCCCCATGCAGGTCGATGCCGCGCGCCAGCCCCGGCACGATGCCCTCTGGCGTGTGCACATCGATCGGGCGACCGCGCAGGGCGTCCGCGGCGCGCCATTCCTCCACGAACGGGCGCAGCGCCTCCTTCTCGAAAGCGAGCAGCCCCGCAATGACCTCACCCACGAGGGCGGCTGCAAGCGCGTTGCGCGAGGGCTGAGTGAGTCCGACCGTGACGAGGTCCGTCGGTGCGGCGCCGGTGTCGCTGATCTTTTGCAGGAGCGGTGCCCCGAGGGCCACATTCAGACCCATCCCGATGATCACGCAGGCCGGGCCATCCGCCTCCGCGCGCAGCTCGATCAGGATGCCGCCGAGCTTCTTGCCGTCCACCAGGATGTCGTTCGGCCACTTGAGCGCCGCCCGCTCAAGTCCCTGCGCCCTCAAGGCGCGCAGGCCACAAACGCCGGTCGCAAGCCCGAGCGCCCCGAGATCCTTCGGGACCTCCTTGAACGTCCACGCGAGCGAGAGACAGATCGAGCCGCCCGGCGGAGCCAGCCACGTCCGCCCTCGCCGTCCCCGGCCCGCGGTCTGGTACTCCGCGAGCAGCACCTCACAGACACCGAGCGGCGGGTTCGGGCGTGCCAGCAGGACACTGTTGGTGGAATCCACCATCCAGGCCGTCTCGATGCTGCGGACATGTCCGCGGACGGTCGCCGGCAGGAGGGCCGTGATGCGCTCCGCCGCGAGCGCCTCGCCTCCCGAGCGCAGTCGGTACCCCCGGTTGGGTACGGCGTGCAGCGTCGCTCCGAGCTCACGCAGTGACTCGACCGCCTTCCAGACTGCTCCGCGGCTGACGCCGAGCTCGCCCGCGAGCTGCTCTCCGGAATGAAACTCCCCGTCGGCGAGCGCGGAGAAGACTCGGGCGGTGAGCGGCTGCGCCTCCTTGCCGCGTGTCTCTTGGGACTTGGGTTTTCTCACGATCGCCGCCTCCATCCGCCTCAGCGACGCTTCCTGCCGGCACCGAGGAGCCAGAGCCGCCGCGCACGCGGCTCGGTGCCCACGCGCATCCGCGCGACATTCGAGCGATGTGTGAACGCGATGAGGAGCGCGCTCGCAACGGCGAAAGTGAGCAGCGGCGTCCGGACCGGGTTCGGCGTGCCCGCCGCGGCCAGCGCGAAGGTCACCGCGCCGAGGATGGAGGCGAGCCCCACGAAGCCGAAGGCCAGCACCGCGAGCAGCCACACCGCCAACATGGGCGCGAGGAGGAGGGGCGCCGCGCCGAGCACCGCGCCGATGAGCGTCGCGACACCTTTCCCGCCGCGTAGCCCGTGCCAGAGCGGGTAGACATGGCCCAACATCACCGCGATCCCACAGGCCGCGATCGACCACGCCCCCCACGGCGGCGGCTCGGCGAGTCCGGGCAGTCGGGCCGGCGCCAGCCATCCCGTCGCGATCCAGCCCTTGCCGATGTCGATCAACAGCACCCAGAAGGCGAATGTCTTCCCCTGCGTGCGCAGCGCGTTGGTGCCACCGGCATTACCGCTTCCCAGGCGGCGAATGTCGACACCGCCCCTCAGCCTCCCTACGAGGAGACTGCCGACGATCGAGCCCAGCAGGTAGCTGAGCGCAGCCTTGATGAGAAGCTCGGTCACGCGGGCAGGAAGACCTCGGCCAACATACAGCGCACACTGCCCCCGCCCAGCCGCTCGATGGTCGGGACCGGCACGGCCAGCACTTCATCCGTGCACGCCGAGAGCCGCGCGAACGCCTCCGCGGACAGCGCGTGTCGCGCCGCTTCCGACATGACGAGCACCCGGTAATCCCCCAGCGCCTCGTCCCAGGTGCCGAGCTCGAGCATGTTGCCGGCGAAACGCCCGATCTCCCGGTGGCCCAGCTCGACGATCTCCCGCCCCGTGCCACGCAGCCGCTCGATGACTTGCCCGCGGTCGGCCGGGACGATCGCCTCCGCGCCGATCACCGCCACCTTCTCCCCGATGCAAAGCAGCACGTTGGTGTGATAGAGCGGCACGCCGGCGCGGTCGGCCGCACTGAAGATCACCGGCTCGTAGCCGAGCTCCCGGCACCATTCCTCCACCACGTCGGCGTCGGTGCGAGGAGAGAGGCATGCGTACGCGGCGCGCTCGGTGTGATCCAGCACGAGGCTCCCGGTGCCCTCGAGGAATCGCCCCTCCGCCTCGTGGGAGGTCAGATCGATCGTGCGCGTGACCGTGAATCCCAGGCGCTCGGCGACCGTGTCGATCACCTCCTGGCGCCTCTCGCGCCGCCGACTCTCCGCCTGCATGGGATAGAGCACGACGGTCCCGTCCTCGTGGAAGCTCACCCAGTTGTTCGCGAACACGGCATCGGGCTTCGGTGGGTCGGGCGTATCCTCCACCAGGCACACGCTCACGCCCTCGCTCTCGAGTGCCCCGGCGAGCGCGTCGTGCTCCTTGCGTGCGAGGGCCCCCTCCGCGCGTCCGTCCGAGGCCGGCGCGCGCTGCAATCTGTTGGTGGCCGCCGTCTCCGGGTTGTAGCCGAAGCTCGCGGGCCGAACCATCAGGACCGCCTCGGCGCACTGGCGGCGGCCGACCCGCCGCTCAGCGCCGGATTGCTCGCCCGGGGTATCGCTGCGCATGCGGGCCATTCTCGCACGATCCTGGCGCCCTCCGGATCCCGGGCGTATGCTGCCTCGTCCGTTCCGTACTCCCACGAACAACAGCGACCCCAAGAAGGGGGAGAGGCAGATGGAGCCGGCGACCGCGACTCTTCTCCCGTCGGACCGCCCTGCCGGCGGCAGGGTCTTCATCCTCCGGCACAGCCTGGCGGTGCGGATTCTGCACTGGGTGAACTTCATCACCCTCACCATCATGCTGATGAGCGGGCTGCAGATCTTCAATGCGCACCCGGCGCTCTACTGGGGAGCAACCTCCCACTTCTCCCGGCCGATCCTCAGCATGGGCGCCATGGAGGACGACCAGGGGCATACCTGGGGCGTCACCACGGTGGGCTCGCATACCTTCGTGACGACCGGAGTATTTGGCTGGTCGAAGGGGAGCGAGGGCACCTACACGGACCGCGGCTTTCCGACCTGGGCCACGCTCCCGGGGCCGAGGTGGCTGGCGATGGGGCGCGCGTGGCATTTCTTCTTCGCCTGGATCCTGGTGATAAACGGGGCGCTCTACGTGACCCTCGGGATCCTCTCCGGCCACATCCGGCGGGACCTCTGGCTGACCCGTGTGGACTGGCGGCGGCTCGGGCATACCTTCATCGAGCACGTGCGTCTGCGCTTCCCGAAGGGCGATGAGGCGCGCCGCTACAACGGCATTCAGAAGCTGGCGTACCTCTTCGTCATCTTCATCGTCGCCCCGCTCATCGTTCTGACGGGGCTCACCATGTCACCCACGATGGACGCCGGCTGGCCATGGCTCCTCTGGCTCTTCGATGGCCGCCAGAGCGCGCGGACGATCCATTTCATCTGCGCGATGACGTTCCTCGGGTTCTTCGTCGTGCACATCGCCATGGTCATTCTCTCGGGCGTCTGGAACAACGTGCGCTCCATGATCACCGGACGCTATGCCATCGAGACCCCCGCGAGGGCCAGCCATGAGTGAGATCATCAGCGTGCGCCGCCGACGGCTCATTCTCGGTCTGGGTGCGGGCGCTGGCACGCTGCTCCTCGGCGGCTGCGACCGCCTCTCGAATCTGCCGCAGACTCAGAGCGCGCTCCTCTCCGCCCAGTGGCTGACACGCGCGGCACAGCGAGCCCTGGTGGGACCGGATGCTCTCGCGCCCGAATACACCCGCGCCGACATCGCCCCGGTGTTCCGCGCGAACGGCACCCTCGATCCCAGTAATCCGCAGTACCAGGCGCTGGCGGCGAACGGCTTCAGGGACTGGCGCCTCAAGATCGACGGCCTGGTCGAGAGCCCGCGGGAGCTCTCGCTCGATGACCTGCGCTCCATGCCCGCGCAGACCCAGATCACCCGCCACGACTGCGTCGAGGGCTGGAGCTGCATCGGGCAGTGGACCGGCCCCACGCTGCGCGACGTGCTGGCGCGCGTCATACCGAAGCCGCAGGCGCGGTACGTAATGCTCTTCTGCGCCGACCCGATGGACAGCGCGGGCGATTACTACTACGAGAGCATCGATATGCGTACCGCCGCGCATCCGCAGACGCTGCTCGCCTATGAGTTGAACGGCGAGACCCTGCCGATTCAGTACGGGGCGCCGCTGCGCCTGCGACTCGGGCGCCAGCTCGGGTACAAGATGGCGAAGTACGTCATGCGCATCCAGCTGGTCGCGAGCTACCGTCCCTTCGGCCAGGGCCACGGCGGCTACTGGGAGGACCAGGGATACGCCTGGTACGCCGGGATCTGAGCGCCACCGGCGGCCTCACCCCGTGCCGCCGCGGGAGCCCCTCAGCTTCCCGTCGCGCCGAGCGCCTGCTCGACGGACTCCTGGCAGGTCAGATCGAGCGGCTGCCCGTTGAGATACCGGTGGCACAGGTCGAAGGGCACCGGCCGCGCCAGCAGATACCCCTGCGCGTACGAGCACCCGAGCTGACGCAGCTTCTCGAGCTGCTGCCAGCCCTCGATGCCCTCCGCCACGACCTCGATGTTGAGGTGCCTCGCCATCGCGATGATCGCTTCCACGATGGCCAGGTCGCTCACGTCGGTGACGAGGTCTCGCACGAAGCTGCGGTCGATCTTAAGGTAGTCCACCCGCCAGCGCTTGAGGTAGGAGAGGCTGGAGTAGCCGGTACCGAAGTCATCGATCGCGATGCGCGCTCCGAGCTCACGCAGCCGCCCGATGGCGTCCTGCGACGATTCGCCGTTATGGCCCTCGCGACGCTCGAACAGTGTGCTCTCGGTGAGCTCGAGCTGCAGCATGGTGGGGCTCACGCGGTGCGTGCGTGTCAGCCGCGCGATGGTGGCGGGAAGATCCGAGCGTTGCAGCTGCACGGCGGAGATGTTGACGGAGATCGGCACGACTTCGGCCCCTGCCGCGCGCCAGCGCGCCGAGTCCTCGATGGCCCTCTCCAGCACGAACTCCCCGATGGGCACGATGAGCCCGGTCTCCTCCGCGACCGCGACGAACCGCTGCGGCGCCACGAACCCGAGCGCGGGATGACGCCAGCGCAACAGCGTCTCGAGCGCCACGACCCGGTGCGACTCGATGTCGACGATCGGCTGGTAATGCACGTCGAGTTGCCGGGCCTGAAGCGCAGCGCGCAAGCTCGACTCGATCGCGATGCGCTCCTTCAGCTTGCGCTCCATCACGGGACTGAAGAGCTGGAAGTTGTTGCGGCCGCGATCCTTCGCCTGATACATCGCCGTGTCGGACTGTCGCAGCAGCTCGCCCATGCTGGAGCCATCGCGCGGAAACAGGCTCACGCCGATGCTCGCAGTCGTCACGAGCGGCCGGCCGTCGATCAGCACCGGTGCGGCGAGCGCCTCGGTGATCCGACTCGCGGTCTCGTTGATCTGCTCCGGGCTGGAGATGGTCTTCAGCACCACGATGAACTCGTCACCGCCCATCCGGACCACGATGTCATCCGTGCGGGTGGTGGTGCGGATGCGCTGCGCCACGGCCTTCAGCAGCTTGTCGCCGGTCTCGTGGCCGCGGGAATCGTTGATGTGCTTGAAGCGGTCGAGGTCGAGGAAGAGCACCGCGAGCATGTTCCCGCTGCGCTTCGCGTCCTCGATCGCCCCCGGCAGATGCGCCGCGAGGAACAGGCGATTCGGCAAGCCGGTCAGCTGGTCGTGATGCGCGAGATGATCGAGATGCTGCTGCTTCTCGAGCAGCTGCGCCTCCACCCGGCGCCGCATGGTGATGTCGCGTGTGCTCAGGACATGGAGGATCCGCGAGCCGACCTCCAACCGATATCCGCTGATCTCGACGTGCAGGAACCTGCCGCTGCGGCAGCGCTGTCCCGTCTCGATCATGAGCCTCGGCGGATCCTCGCGCAGCTGCGCGAGCAGCGCCTCCGGCGGTCCTCCGTCACCGCTGAAGATCTGCTCGAGCGGCATCTTCCGCAGCTCCGCCAGCCGATATCCGAGGCTGCGTTGCAGAGCCGGGTTGGCGTCTACGATGTCGAGCGAACGGCCGTCGACTACCAGCACACCTTGCGGCGCCTGCGTGAATGCCGCCTCGTACGCGCCCCGAACGCCCCGGAGCCTGCGTGCCAGGCGCCAAAGCGGCAGCGGTACTCCCGCCCCGACCACCGCCAGCATCGCCGACCCGAGTTCCAATGGCTCACGACCCTTCAGTCCGCAGATCGCGACAGTGTGGCGCAAGCTCAGCCGCAGCGTCCCGGGCACACCGCACAATTCAAGCGAGAGGGCGCCCCCGACCCCGCGCGACGTTCGGGCGCAAGTGAGGAGCGCGGCTCAGCTACCTGCGCCATCCGCAAGCGAATCAAAGAGCGCCGCAGGCCGCCCTGCGCGGCGGAGATCGAATGCAGTCACTGGCGTGGCCTGCCCAAAGCGGCGCAGCCGCCTTTGGGACAAATAGCAAAAAGCCCCCCCGGGTTTCCCCGGGGGGGCTTTTGCGAATCCAAGCCTGGCAGTGACCTACTCTGGCATGCCCGAAGGGCACACTACCATCGGCGCAGAGCGTTTTCACTTCCGAGTTCGGAATGGGATCGGGTGGTTCCCGCTCGCTATGGCCGCCAGGCAAACTGTTCGAGACTGATGGGCCGGGGTTCACACCCCGGCCCAACCGCCTCCAATCCGGTTGTGTTTTGCTTCCGACGCTTGTCGCGTTCGAACGTTCATCCGTGCCGCTCCGGCCTTACCGGCCTTCGCGGAGCTCCATTGCATCATCCTCGCGGGTTTGCCGAGGCAAACCCCTTGAGGTTATATGGTCAAGCCTCACGGGCAATTAGTACTGGTTAGCTGAAGTCATTACTGACCTTACACACCCAGCCTATCAACCACGTAGTCTTCGTGGGCCCTTCAGGGGAGTCGAGCTCCCAGGGAGATCTAATCTTGAGGGGGGCTTCCCGCTTAGATGCTTTCAGCGGTTATCCCGTCCGCACATAGCTACCCGGCAGTGCCACTGGCGTGACAACCGGAACACCAGAGGTGCGTCCATCCCGGTCCTCTCGTACTAAGGACA
>JAKBCR010000187.1 GCA_021807675.1 Pseudomonadota bacterium | reverse complement strand
ACTGCTTAGTATGCGGCACGGGGACCAATGGCTGAAATAGCGGTGTGGACCATCAGGGAACGCCACGCACCTCCAGTAAACTCACGCACTTACAAGCGTGCTTTTTGAGCTCAGAGGCCGCGATTTGAGGCAACAGGTGTGTCAGGAATTCTCCCTCGAAACGAAGCTGAGTTCACGCTGCTCAGTTCGATCACTTTACTTTCTGCCGCGAGTGCGTCGCGCCTCGATGCCTCTCACTCTGTTTTTCATCTGATCTTTGATCTTCCGTCGACCGTACGCGAAGTGTGCCCTCCGATGACAATTCGGACAGACGCCGATCACATTGTATGGGCTGTCGGGTCCGCAGTCTGCCAGTCGCAAAATATGATGGCACTCAAGATAAGGCTGTCCCTTCTCGGTTCGAAACGGTGCATCCTCGCGACAATACTCACAGCAGCCGTCAGCACGGCCCAGGACGTACGCCTTGATCGCCCATTCGCGCTTGCGCTGAATCACTTTCCTCTGGTGTGCATTCGCTGCCGGTACGGCCTTGGCCAGCGCAGCAGCGCGCAGCTCCTCCAGGCTCGACGTCTTGAGTTCTTCCTGCTCAAGGTCCGCACCTTTTTGCTTGCGACGAACCTCAATGATTGTCAGGAGTTTCTTGGCGATAGGTTTGCTAGGTGTCGTAATGCTACGCGGATAAGTTGCCCACTGAAATTCCGGCATCCGCCGTCGCAAGACTTCCAACGAAACGGCCGGCTCAATCAGGCGCACCGAGTCTATAGCCGCGCCGTAGCGATTTGGCCTGTCGGTCCGCGGTGTAGGTGGACTTGAGATCTTCCCCGTAGCGAAACATCCATGGCCTCGGATGTAGATCACAACACTATCACCCACTCGCGCGGATTTAGGGACGACCCAGTTCTTAGCCACAAGGTCGCGACCTGTCGCCCGCTCGAGCCAGCGCTTGTCCCCGTTCTCTACGCCACCCTGAACGATATGCAGCGACGGTGCGCCAGCCAGCTTGCTCTCGATGCCTGGGGCCTTGGTCCTCAGGCCCAAAGTCCGCCACAGGTAGGTAATCACGCCTGCAGAATGCGCATTACGCGTCCCGGAGCCAGTTCGCCATGTTGCTGCCGCGCGCATCGCCTCTCGATGTGTATGCTGAATGCGTGGCACCAAGGCGTTTGCGCGGTGAAACGGCACTGCTGCGCCCCGTGCTCCTCGTGCGCGTGCGTACGCCCCCCTCAGCCTCACACCTTTCGGGATGTCCGAGCCGATTACCAGTACTGCCAAGACTTTCGGCCCCAACACTATGGCCTCTACCCAGCCCACGTTGAATCGAATGTAGTCTGAATACAGCGTGACAGACCAGCGATCGGGCCAATGTGCGGCGGCGTAAGCGATTGAGTCCGCTAGAAAGCGCAGACATTTCCGGCGAGCATGACTTCCGACATTCGCTTCATGGAATATCTGATCGACGATACGCGCGCAGACGCTCGGGTCCGCCCGCTCATCTGCTGTTAACTTCACCACCCCTTTCCTCCGCAATAGTGATTAATCAAGAGCTATTCTGTGCGAGGCTGCAGTCATAAATCACCCGCCTTGCCAGTATGATGACTTTCGTTAGTTCAAACTGCCGCGCACGACATCCCCGTTCACATATCCCCTTCATTCTAACCAACAGTTCCGGGCTCAATCAGGTCGAGCGATTCGTTGGATTGATCACCGACAACGGCATTCGTCGCGCTCCTTCAGCAGCACCAAAAATCTCGTTGACAAGGTCGCACTTTCTGTTACTCAGTACAACAAGCACTGCCAGCCCCTCGTGTAGGCCGCATCAGCCGACGCCATCCCGGAGGATCTGCGAAGGCTTGCCTTACGAATCAGCGGGGCAGAGAACTGGCGAGGTGTATTAAATTCTGCGGACGCTCTGGCGCGCCACCAGCTCGGTGGATGCCGGGTTGCCATTGAGCACAGAAGGCGCTGTCAGTGGGGTCAAGTCGCTATTGCCCACCCTTCTGAGAGTACTGCCGCCTGTTCCAGAACAAGCTGCGTTGCCCGCTCCTGTTTATCCGGAGGGTATCCATATTTCCGCAGGATGCGCTTCACATAGACACGCAACTGGGCTCGTACGTTCTCCCGCACGGTCCAATCGATGCTCACATTGGCCCGAACAGTCTTCACGAGCTCCTGAGCGATCACTCGGAGCGTCGGCTCGCCCAGTATTTTGACGGCGCTGTCGTTGGTTTCGAGCGCATCATAGAAGGCGACTTCGTCCTCAGTGAGGCCAAGTGCCTCGCCGCGGGCATTCGCCTTACGCATGTCTCGGGCAAGGTCAATCAGTTCCTCGATGACCTGCGCAGCTTCGATGGCTCGGTTTTGATAGCGGCGGATCGTCTGTTCGAGCAGTTCCGCGAACGAGCGCGCCTGGACGACGTTCTTGCGGATGCGATTTCGGAGTTCGCCTTTGAGGAGCTTCTGGAGCAGCTCCACAGCGAGATTGCGCTGGGGCATCCCGTGCACTTCCGCGAGGAACTCCTCGGAAAGAATCGAGATATCGGGCTTTGTGAGCCCTGCCGCCGCGAAGATATCGACCACACCCTCCGGCGTGACTGCCCGCGAAATAATCTGGCGAACGGCGTGATCGAGATCTTCTTCCGGTCGGGCATCTCCCGGCGCCCGTTTTGCGAGGACCGCCTGGACGGCCTGGAAGAAGGCGACATCATCACGAATCCGCATGGCGGATTCGTGGGGGACTGCCAACGCGAATGCCTGGGAGAGTTCCCGGACTGCGCGCAGATAGCGCTCCTTGCCGTCCTTCTGCGCCAGGATGTGCTCCTGCGCGACGGGAAACAGGCCCAGGCGTTCCGCAGGCGTGCCGGTGAGCCATTTGGATCGGTCGAAGCCATGAAGCAGGTTCTCGCAGACCTCGTACTTCTCCAGCATTACTGCGACCGCTTCATTCTGGTCGAGGGCCGTACGGCCCGTTCCGCCGCTTTCGGTATAGGTCGCGAGCGCTTCCTTGAGCTCCTGGGCGAGACCCAGATAATCGACCACCAGTCCGCCCTTCTTGTCCTCGAAGACCCGATTGACGCGCGCGATGGCCTGCATCAAGCCGTGCCCGCGCATGGGCTTGTCGATGTACAGGGTCGAAAGGCTCGGGGCATCGAAGCCCGTGAGCCACATGTCCCTCACGATCACTAGATTGAAGGGGTCTTTCGCATCTCGGAACCGATCCGCGAGGTCCTGTCTACGGGGTTTATTGCGGATATGGGGCTGCCAATCCGGCGGGTCAGAAGCTGATCCTGTCATCACGATCTTCATCGCGCCGGCTTCGTCCGAATCGCTGTGCCAGACCGGGCGGAGCTTGGCGATTTCGCGGTACAGGTCAACTGCGATCCGGCGGCTCATGCAGACGATCATTGCCTTGCCGTCCATCGCCTCGATCCGTTTCTCGAAGTGCTCGACGATGTCGCGGGCAATGAGCGACAGGCGCTTCTCGGCGCCCACCACGGCTTCGAGCTGGGCCCATTTGGTCTTGAGCTTCTCCTTGCGATCGACCTCTTCGCCTTCGGTCGCCTCCTCAAAGCCTATGTCGATGTGCGGCCGCTCCCGCTCGTCGAGGGCAATCTTGGCGAGGCGGCTCTCGTAGTAGATCGGGACAGTCGCCTTGTCCTCGACCGCCCGCTGGATGTCGTAGATGCTGATGTAATCGCCGAAGACGGCTCGGGTATTCGCGTCCTTGAGTTCGACCGGGGTGCCCGTGAAGCCAATGAAGGAAGCATTAGGCAGGGCATCGCGCATATGACGTGCATAGCCGTCGATGAAATCGTACTGGCTCCGGTGGGCCTCATCAGCCACGACCACGATGTTCCGCCGATCCGAGAGCGTCGGGTGGCGGTCGCCTTTCTCCTCCGGGAAGAACTTCTGCAGCGTCGTGAACACCACGCCCCCGGCCTCGACGGACAGGAGTTCGCGCAGGTGAGCGCGGGATTCGGCCTGGACCGGCGGCTGGCGCAGGAGGTCTTTGCAGCGCGAGAACGTGGCAAAGAGCTGGCCATCGAGGTCATTGCGGTCCGTGAGTACGACAAGGGTCGGATTGCCCATGGCAGGCTCACGCACGATGCGGCCGGCGTAGAACGCCATCGTGAGGCTCTTGCCGGAGCCCTGGGTATGCCACACGACGCCGACGCGGCGGTCACCCAACTGACCTCCGGACTTGATGCCTGCCTTGTATGGGCCCGGCTCGTCGGCCACGCGATCGGCACGCACGAGTTGTGCGGCGCGGAGGGTTTCGGCTACCGCGGTCTGCACGGCATGGAACTGGTGATAACCAGCTATTTTCTTTATCAGCCGGTCACCGTCATCCTCGAAGACAATAAAATCGCGAACGAGGTCTAGTAACCGCCGAGGTGCGAGCAGGCCGTCGATCAGGACTTGCAGTTCTGGTGTATGGGTATCGGCAAGGGTCTCACCCGAAATGGTGCGCCAGGGCTTAAACCACTCCCGACCCGCACCGAGGGCGCCGACCCGCGCCTCGACTCCGTCCGAAACCACGAGCGCGGCATTGGTCGCCATCAATGACGGAATTTCGCTCTGGTAGGTCTGCAATTGCTGCCATGCGCTCCAGATCGTGGCGTTCTCTGCGACGGCGTTTTTGAGTTCTATGACCCCGAGCGGCAGGCCATTGACGAACAGCACCACATCGGGACGGCGCGTGTGCTTGTTCTCGCTAACCGTGAACTGATTGACCGCAAGCCAGTCGTTGTTCTTCGGGTCCTCGAAGTCGATCACCCGGACCTGGGCACCCCGGACCGTGCCGTCCTTGTTTCGGTACTCCACCGTCACACCATCGACCAGCAGTCGATGCAGCGCGCGATTGCGGGGCAGGAGATCGGCCCCCTCGGGGCGGATGAGCTTCCGAAAGGAATCCTCAATAGCATCTGCCGGCAAACTCGAATTGAGTCGCGCAAGTGCGTCACGGAGTCTGCCGGCGAGCACGACCTTCCCGTAATCATCGCGTTCGGCGGCGGGCTCTCCAGGCGCAATCTCAGCGCCACTGCAAACCGACCAGCCGGTGCTGGCGAGCCAACCGAGGGCGGCTTCTTCGACGACTGATTCCGTGAATGAGGACATCAGAAATAGCCGCGCAGTCCTACCACCGCGAGCACGGCATAAAGAACCATGAAGACCACCGGAATCCATCGTTCGAGGTGCGACAGTGGGTGATACGCCTTTCCACGGCCCTCCTCCGCTTTCCGCCACTCATAGGCATAGAGCGCAGCGGGCATCTGCCGCTCTAACTCGTGAATGACCTTGAACTTGACGGAATTCAGGTCTTTATAGGATGTGATGATTCTGCGCCACGTGAGTGCAACCAAGAACCCGGCTATAGGGACGAGGCTAGCCCAGGCACTCATGTACTTGTTGGCCGCGAACAGACTATAGAGCGTCACCAGAAATGCATTGACCGTAAGCAGATAGTTGTTGGCGGATACCCGCCGCTCGCTGATCTGTTCCGCTGAAGCGACGTAGAGCTTGTACTGCTCGAACAGGTGATCGCGGAACGAGTCGCCATAGGTTTCGGCGCTCTGTCCAATCAGCTTTGACGGGACGTGAGGAGACATGGCTCACCGCGCTCCGCCAATTAGCGCCTTCAAGTTATCCCACGTCCATTTGTAGATCTTGTCCGACTCCAGCGCACTTGTTGGCTTGATGCAGGTTTTGTCTGAGCGGCCCCATAACAGAAAGTAGGGCTTACCCTTGTCCCGTGCGATCGTCAATTCGGCTGCTACGCCGGCCGCCATGGCCGTCTTTTCACCGCAGATGACAATCACGAGGTCGACGTTGTCCATGCGGCGGCGCACCTTGTCTTTCCAATCGCCGGTCAACGATTCCCTTAGCGATCGATCTTTAATTTCGAACGGCGTATCCGGGTGCTGAGCTTGCCCAACGAGGAGGTTTCTCAGATCCTCGTCGTGATCGAAGTCGAAGCTGATGAATGCGCGCTTCTTGTCGTTCATCATCCTACCTCCTAGCGGCGTGGTGAGCAGTCTCGAATCGCGCCCACGATGCTATCTGTGTTCCAGCCGACAATCTCGCTCGCGTTACGTTGCACGACGCTGGGGATGCGAGTGTTGCCCCAGGGTTTTATGCCTATAATGGATTGGCCAATTCGCCGAGCGAAAGCCATTTCCCAGTCCATCCACCCGCTTCGCGCGGAGTACATTCCGGCCAAGACCAACATGACATCCGCCGGACGAATCTGATCCCGGAGGTTCTTTTGCAACTCGTCGTTCGTATCCAGTGGATCGTGTTCTGGCACGCTCCGGTTGCGCCATGAGAAATTCGGCGTGCCATCGAGCATCTCACAGATTCGGTGATACTCGTCGCTGTATTCCCAGTCGTGACAGATGAAGATTTCGTAGGTTCGAAGCGCTGGCATGGCTAAGCGACCCCCTCGAGAACCCGCTCGGCATCCTCGACGCACAGCTCGCCGGAAATGAGCTTGGGCAGTAACGTGTCGCGTAGGGTGGCGAGAGCATGAGATTCGTGAATGCCTGCGACGATACGCTCCACAGAGGGCTGAAGGAGCCGGGTGAAAGTCACCGCGAGCGGCTCGGGAGGCAAGGCAATAGGATAACGAGCCATATCATGCCAGCTTGTTCGAGGCATCTTCGTTCCGGTCGATCCAGCGTTTGTGTACTCGATGAAGGCGCCGCTGGACACATGCCCGAGGACAACACCAAGCCACTCCTTGGAGCACGGCGCTACTACGACTATGTCGGTAGAACAGACCCCATCAGTCGGCGCTACCCCAACCTTGTGAAAGTAGGGTCGGAGCTTTCCGAATAGAATCTCTCCCTTCTTGAACTGGAACTTGTTGCTCTCGAGTCCATCGGCCGTGCCCCACTCTGAAAGGGCGATACACTGCTTGGGCATATGTTCAAGAGCGATATAGGGTGTATCCGGCGCGACCTCATCCGGCTGAATACCTCGACGTGGGTGTTCTGCAACATCTCCGAGGATTCCCGCCTCCCACCCCTCCGGAATCTCCCCCAACTCTGACTCCACCATCCGGCTCGGAAACAGATCCGCAATCTCCTTCGGCAGCCCCGGATCCCGCCCATCCATCTTCGCCCGCACTGGATCGAAATCCACGAACCAAGACTTGAAAAGCGCCCACGCCATCGCCTCAAGCGTCTCGCTCATTTTCCGGTTCAGCTCAATCTTGTCGTCGAGGGTGCCGAGGATGTAGGCGATCGCGCGTTGCTCCGCCAGTGGCGGGAGGCACAAGTAAAAAGCCTTGACTTCCGGAAAGTAAATCGTCTGGTGAGTCGTACCACTGGCAAACCGGAGAAACGCAGATCGCTCCGCTACGAGCACGTACTTCAGGAACCGATGATCGAGCGCCTCTGAGCACACCCAATTCACAAAGTCTTGACTCGTCGCCATTGGCCTACCCATGACAACGACGTAGCCAACTGATGCCGTGCGCGAAAGGCAAACCGTATTGGCTGGCAAGATGCGGGCCGACGAGTTCGCGATCCCAAGCTTATTGGTATGCTGAAGCGTGTCGGCAAGCACTCGGCCGTGATTCTCAGTCGCGTCCTTGATACCGATCCACGGCACCTCTCCGCCCCAGTATTCAGGGTGTCGCCTGCTAGGTGTGTGCCCGCTCTCCAATCGCGCCACATCGGTCAGCGCAATCCAACGCCATCCAGGCGGGGCCGGCCGATCCGGTCTGCCAACGCTCAACGCGAAGTCCCCTGGGATCACGCCGGTGCTTGCCGGACGTCCCCCCGTCCGCGTCTCAGCTCGACTACCCCCCATACCCAAGCTCCTTCAGGTTGGCGGCAATGGCGAAATCCAGCTTCGCCGCTTCCACCTGCTGTTCTCGCAGTTGCGCAACCAGGCGCTTCATCTTCTCCTCGAACGGCTCGCCATCGTCCTCCTGCGCCTCCGCGCCGACGTACCGGCCCGGCGTGAGGACATGGCCGTGTTTGCGCACTTCCTCGAGGGCCGCGCTCTTGCAGAACCCGGCCACATCGGCGTACTCGCCCGACTCCTTCTCCCCGCGCCAGGCATGGTAGGTATTGGCAATCCGCGCGACATCCTCATCCGTGAGCTCGCGATGCGTGCGGTCGGCCATGCGGCCGAGCTTGCGGGCATCGATAAAGAGGATCTGTCCGCGACGATCTCGGAACTTGCCGTTCTGGCGGTCCCGCGCCAGAAACCAAAGACACGCCGGAATCTGCGTCGAGTAGAAGAGCTGCCCCGGAAGCGCCACCATGCAATCGACCAGATCGCCCTCGATCAGGTTCTTGCGGATTTCCCCTTCTCCGGACTGGTTCGAGGACATCGAGCCGTTCGCGAGCACGAAGCCCGCGACCCCTGCAGGGGCGAGGTGGTGGACGATGTGCTGCACCCAGGCGAAGTTCGCATTGCCGGCGGGTGGAGTTCCGTACTGCCAGCGCTTGTCTTCTCTCAGCCGCTCCCCGCCCCAGTCGGAGATATTGAAGGGCGGATTGGCGAGGATGAAATCCGCCTTCAGATCCGGATGCCGATCGTTGTGAAAGGTGTCGCCATGGCCGATCTGGCCATCGATGCCGCGGATAGCCAGGTTCATCTTGGCGAGCCGCCAGGTCGTGTAATTGAATTCCTGGCCGTAGATGGAGATATCCGATTTAGCCTTACCGCCGTTCCCGTTCCCATTGGCATGTGCCTGGATGAACTCGACCGATTGCACGAACATGCCGGAAGAGCCGCAGCAGGGGTCGTAGACCCGTCCGCGGTAGGGCTCCAGCATCTCGACCAGGACCTTCACGACACAGCGGGGCGTATAGAACTCCCCACCCTTCTTGCCCTCGGCGCTCGCGAACTGGGAAAGGAAGTATTCATAGACGCGACCGAGCACGTCTTTCGCCCGGCTCGCCTCGTCGCCGAC
>JAKBCR010000019.1 GCA_021807675.1 Pseudomonadota bacterium | reverse complement strand
GTAGGCGCTCGCTCGTGTTGACGCACGGGCGGGCGCCGCCTTGAACAGCCTGAGGCGCGATCGGCAGGGGTATGCGGTCGGGGTATCCGGAAAGGCGATCGGCTAATCCGCTTTCACTTTCAAAGGCTTAGGTCCATCCTTCGATTCCGCCCCTAGCCTAATGCTGTACCCGGCAGGGATGCGAGAAAAAGGCCTGGAAACTAGGGAAAGCGAACGCCGCCAGTCGCATGTGTGTACCTGCCTGGGCGCCCAGGTACGGCAAGGAGTACACATGCCGGTACAGCGACGCCCTGCCGGGTACGTCTCTCGCACCGTCGTCACCAGGAATCTCGATTTCTCCGAATGGGGTCAGGCCTTCCCGAACAACCGCGGCCTGAAATGCTCGCGCCCTCGCTTTTTGAGCGGCACCCAGCAAAAGGGTACGCCCATTCTGCACGTTAAAACGTTAAAACCTCACCGTGTTCTTTCCAGCGTTTGTATAGGCGTTCACGTGTCGAATGAAGGCGTTGCACGTCGATGCTTACTACCGACGGCCCGGCTGGCTCCCGGGCGCCCATCCATCCCGCGCTTCCAGCTCACCCTCGTTCATCGCTACTTTGCAGCAGAGGCGGCAGTCCGCCTGAGGGGCGGTTTGCCTTCCGCTCGTGCCAAGAACACGAACGGAAGGGCGCCCCGAGAGCGGTATAATCCGCGCCTCGGTTGCCCCGCGGAGGTTCCTGAATGACTGAAGACGTGCAAGCAGAGCTGGCGAGGCTTCGAGCCGAGAACGAGCGCCTGAAGCAGGCGGGGCGCGGCAAGCTCGCGATGAAAGTCAGCGAGAAGGGCGCGCTGTCCGTCTATGGAATGGGTCGATTCCCGGTCACGCTCTACAAAGAACAGTGGTTGCGGCTGCTTTCGATGGCCGAGGACATCAAGGCCTTCATCGAGGCGAACCAGGATGGCCTGAAGGCGAAGGACGCCAAGGAATAGCTGGATCGGCTCTACCAGGGTTTGCTTGCAGCGGTAGTACCCCGACTCCATCCTGATATTTGATCGGGGGTTGCCCAATGACCGTTGTGAGAGCGGAGGCTCCTCTCGCGCTAACTGACGATACGGCCCCCGTTCACGCCGATGGTCTGTCCGGTGACATAGCCCGTCTCCTCCTTGACGAGCCAGGCGCAGGCGTTCGCGATGTCCTCCGGCTCCCCGAGACGGCGTACCGGGAGGGTCGCGAGCAGGGTCTCGGGGGAATACTGCATTTTGTCCCGATTGGCCTCCGACATGAGCGTATGCATGACCGAGCCGGGAGGGATGTTGTTCACCGTGATCCCGTGCGGTCCCAGCTCCTGCGCCAGCGTCCTCGTGAGTGACACGACGGCTCCCTTGGACGCTGAGTAGTGTGCCATCTTCAACGCGCCGGTCTGCGCGCTCGAGGAGGAGATATTGACGATCCGGCCCCACCGGGCAGCCTTCATGTCGGGCAGCACTACTTGGGTGACGATGAACGTGCCTTTGAGGTTGATGGCCATCATCCGGTCCCAGGCCTCGTCCGTGATTTCTTCGAAGGGCAGGAATTGCGCGATCCCGGCGTTGTTGACCAGCACCGTGATGGGACCGAACTTTGCGCGCAGCTGGGTCACGGCCTCGGTGACGGCGCGCCGGTCCGCGACGCTCGCTCCGAGGGCGAGCGCCTTGCCGCCGGCCGCCTCGATTTCCCGCACCACGGCTTCGCATCCCTCGAGATTGACGTCGAGGACCCCTACGGCGTGTCCTTCCCGCGCCAGGCGCAGGCAGCACGCGCGCCCGATCCCCGCGGCGCCTCCAGTGACAAGTGCGACCTTCTGCATGATGACCTCCAGATAAGAAAAATGAAGTGTGAACGGGGTGGCGATCGTCGGGCCTACGCCGAAGCCCGCGAGTACATCGAGCGCCAGTCGAGACAGCTCCCCCGATTGTGCAGGATAAGGCGCTGAGCGGAGTGTCCCTTCACCAGATGACACACCGATGCGGGTTGACCATGGGGCTGCCGGCCGGCACGTGGAAGGTCGCCTGGAACTGCGGCATGTTGGCGAGCGTGCCGTTCACTCGGTAGAGGGCCGGAGCGTGCGGGTCGATCGTGACGCGCCGGCGGGCTTCCGCCGGCCGGATGTTGCTGGCCCAGACATGCGCCGCACCGATGAAGAACTGCTGGTCGGGCGTGAAGCCATCGATGCTCTTCGCGTCCTGGTAGGCGCGGGACGCGTGAAATGCGCGCCAGGCGAGCGTGAGACCGCCGAGATCGGCAGTCTCCTCGCCCGTCACGAGCTTACCCTGCACGTGCAGGTCGCCGTCCACCGTGTAGCGCGAGAAATGATTCGAGATGCACGCGGTGGCGGCATGGAAGCGCTTCGCATCCCGCGGCGTCCACCAGTTCCTCAGGTTCCCGTGGCCGTCGAACTTCGACCCCTGGTCGTCGAAGCCGTGCGTCATCTCGTGGCCCATGACCCAGCCGAGAGAGCCATAATTCACCGCCGCCGGCGCCTTCGGATCGAAGAAGGGCGGCTGCAGGATTCCGGCCGGGAAGTTGATGTCGTTCATGGACGGGTCGTAGTAGGCATTCACCGTTTGCGGGGTCATGTACCACTCGCTCCGGTCCACGGGCTTGCCGATCTTGCTCAACTCCCGCTTCTGCTCGAACTCGTTCGCGCGCATCACGTTGACCACGTAAGGCCCGCGATCGATGCGCAGCGTCGAGTAGTCGCGCCACTTATCGGGATAGCCGATGCGCTCGCCCATGAGGTCGAGCTTCGCGAGCGCCGCGTTGCGGGTCGCGGGTGCCATCCAGGCGAGCGTCGCCAGATCGCTCTTCAGGGCTGCGCGGATGCGGTGCAGGATTGCGAGCACCGCCGCCTTGGACGAGGGGGGGAACTCCTTTCGCACGTAGAGCTTGCCGACCGCGAAGCCGAGCGCGCCGTCCTCGGCCCTCACGACCCGCTGCCAGCGCGGCCGTAGCTGCTTCGCCCCGGTCAGCACCGACTCCATCCCGAAATTCTCATCGACGAAAGGCTTCGAGAGATACGGCGAGAAGGCATCGAGCAGGCGCCAGCGGAGGTAGATCTTCCATTGCTCGAGAGGAATGCTGCGCAGGTCTTGGCCGAGCGCCCCGAAGAACTTTGGCATCGCGAGATTGATGCGCGTGATCTGCGGATAGCCGATCTCCCGGAAGTACTCGCTCCAGGCGAAGTTCGGCGTGGCCCGATCGAGCGTCACCAGGTCCATGACATGGTAGACGGCGCGCGGGTTGCGCTGCTCGACGAGCGACATCGATGCCTTGGCCAGGCGGGTCTCGATCGCCATGACGATGGCGGCCTCGCGCGCGGCCAGGGCCTTCCCGTCGCCGAGGAGCTGGAAGGTGCGCGCGATGTGCGAAACGTACTCGGCCCGAATCTGCCTGAACTTCGGAGTCTGCTCGAGGTAGTAGTCCCGGTCCGGCAGTCCGATCCCGCCCTGGGTGGCGATGCCGATCACGCGGCTGGAGTTCTCGAAGTCCTGCATCTCGCCGATGCCGAACATGGCATCGACGCCGATCATCTGCAGGTGAGCGACCTCCCGCTGCAGGCCCGAGATGCTCGAGATGGCGCCGATGGCATCGAGCTCGGGCGATAGGGGGCTTACGCCGAGGCGGTCGATGAGCTTGCGGTCCATCCCGCTGGCATAGAAATCGCCGACCTTCTGCTCGGCGCTGCCGAGCGCGGCAGGCGTCCTGGCGGCCTGCTCGATGAGTTGGCGGATGATCTTCTCGTTGCGGATCTGCAGAATGTTGAACGTCCCCCAGGAGGAATAAGCGGCGGGGATCGGATGGCGCTTCTGCCAGCCGCCGTTCGCGTACTCGAAGAAGTTCCGCGCAGGGCTTGCCTGAGTGTCGAGCCAGTCGAGGTGCAGCGCATCGACGCTCGCGGGAGCCGCACCAGCGGCGAGCGCCGGCCCCGAGAGGGCGATGAACATCCCGAGAAGCGCGAGGCGTTGGAGTCGCATAGGTGCTATGGCGTTGTAGTTGCCCTAGGGATCGGCGGGGTGGGGCGCGATGCTATCACACCCTCGGTCAGCCACCGCGGGGCCGCGCAGGAGGGGCATTTCGGCCGCCGTTGATTCGGGAGAAGCACCGCGCCGCGCTCGCCCTGGGGCGAGCCTGGCCCTGGCGCTCCTCACGGCCTGGGCGGCGCAGAGGGCGCTTTTACGGTAAACGCATTGTGGCAGCTGCCTTCCTGCCGCGATTAGGGCATGCTTGCCGTATGCGTATACCCTCAGTGCTCTACCTCTTGCTCCCGGCCGGCTTCCTGCTTGCCGGCTGCGCCACGCCTCCCCAGCACTATCCTTCTCAGACCGCCGCGCGCTACGTCGGCAAGTCCTTGGACCGGCTCGAGCTCCATTGGAGTGTGCCCTGGGATTTGCACGCCGAAGGCCACGGACAGGCGGCCACGTGGCTGTTCAATCAATACAACCTGGCTGGCTGCACCGTGACGGCCCACACCGACGCCGACGGGGTCATCCGAAAGGTGTCATGGACGCAATGGTGTGGTCCGAAGGGAACGGGATCCCCGACGCCGAAGGGTGGATTCGGACCTTAACGGTCGAAGGAAGAGAGGCAAACAAGCAGGGCGCCCCCCGAGCCCGGGTGAGCGCCCCCAAGTTGCGCGAATCAGCTTCTGGCGTTGAACGACGCGCACCAGCCGTCGGAGTCCACCGAGTAGCCGGCGAAGATCTGGCAGCCGCCGTATCCGGACTTCTGTCCCGGAGTGCCCTGGAAGAAGCGGCACTCCCCGCAGCGCTCGCCAGGCTTGTAGGTCGGAAATTTCGACTTGTCGACGTTCTTCGCCTTCGACTGGTAACCGAGGGACTTGGCGAGCGGATCACTCTCGGACAGGTGCGGCAGATTCGCGCCCGCCGCCCGGGCGGAACGGGCGCCGAGGCCGACGAGCGCCGCCGATGCCGCTACGGCGGCGGTCGCCAGGAAAGAGCGGCGCGAGGGATTGGGATTGTTCTTGGGCAGGGACACGGGTGAGCACCTCCGCACTGGTTATCGTAGCCTAGAGTATCGGCCATGCGGCCCGGCACTGGCAATTCCCGCCGCCGTAATCCATTGCCAAAGCTGACCCGAGGGGCCGCCAGGGGCTTCCTTGGCCTTCAACGGGTCCGAAGCTTGCTTCGCCGGGGCGTATCTATGGCCAATGTCATCGCCTGCGTCGACGCGCACGTTCATCTGCACTCGTGCTACGACCCCGATGATTTGCTCGGCAACGCCTACGAGAATCTGGCCGCGGCGAGAGAGGAGGCCGACCCTCCTCGGCCAGCCGCCCGCTTTCTCTTGCTTGCCGAGTGCGCACCGGATGACTGCTTTGGCGCGCTGCGAGCCCTCGCGGACGGACGGCTCGGCTCGAACGGCTCATCGGACCTGCGTCTGCGGCGGTGGGTCATCGCCCCTACGGCGGAGGACATCAGTGTGGTGGCGCGCGATGGGCGGCGGCAGCTCTTCATCCTGGCCGGCCGCCAGGTAGCCTGCCGGGAGGGCTTGGAGGTGCTCGTCCTCGGCACGACCCATCGCTTTGCCGACGGGCGCCCGATCCGGGAGATCCTCCGGGAGTCCGATGCGTTGGGAGTGCCACGCGTCATCCCGTGGGGGCCGGGTAAATGGTTCTTCCGGCGCGGCCGGTTGCTCAGTCAGCTGGTCGCGGAATTCCGCAAGCCGACCCTCTTCCTCGGCGATGAGGGCGGACGGCCGGCTTTCTGGGGCTACCCCCAGCACTTCGCTCACGCGGCCCAGCTAGGCGTGCGCGACCTGCCCGGCACGGACCCGCTGCCGTTTCCACACGACGTCGAGAAGGTGGGCCGCATGGGCTTCAGGGTGGCAATCGACCTCGACCCGGAGCGTCCGGGCGAGAGTCTGCTGCGCGCTCTGGCGGAGGTCGACGCGCCGCTCGAGCGCTTCGCCACCCTGGAGCCGCCGTTGCGCTTCGTGCGCAACCAGATCGGCATGCAGCTGCGCAAGCGGCTGCGCGCCTGAAGAGAGGCCCTATGTGTGGAATCGCCGGAGTGGCCACGCGCGGAAGCACGCCGCCGCGGGAGCTGATCGGCGCAATGTGCGAGGTGATGCGCCATCGCGGGCCGGACGGGGAGGGCGTGCACGTCGAGCCCGGCATAGGCCTGGGCATGCGCCGGCTCGCGGTATTGGATCTTCTGACAGGCGATCAGCCGGTCAGCAACGCGACCGGCACCGTGCACGCGGTCTTCAACGGCGAGATCTACAACTACCGCGAGCTTCGCGAGGAGCTCACGGCCAAGGGGCACCGCTTCCGCGGCACCGGCGACAGCGAGGTGATCCCGCGGCTTTACGAAGAGCATGGCATCGCATTCCTTTCGCGCCTGAACGGCATGTTCGCGATTGCGCTCTGGGACAGCGAGCTCAAGCGTCTGCTGCTCGCGCGCGACAGGATGGGGGTCAAGCCGCTCTACTACAGTGCCCGCGGGGGCAACCTCTGGTTCGCCTCCGAGGTCAAATGCATCCTCGCAGCCGGTGGCTCTGCCCGGGTGATCGACCCGCTCGGGGTCGATCAACTCCTCACCTTCGAGTACACCGCAAGCCCCACCACGCTTCTCGAGGATGTCAGAAAGCTCGCCCCTGGCGCGTGGCTCACCATGAGCGGCGGCAAGCTCCACCAGGGCCGGTTCTGGTCGCTGCCGGCCTGCGCGCCGCCTCCCGTGCGGGATGTGGAGGAGCTCACCGCACAGCTGCGTGACACGCTTCTCGGGGCGGTGCGGCGGCAGATGGCGAGCGATGTACCGCTCGGCGCCTTTCTTTCCGGCGGCATCGATTCCTCGATTCTCGTGGCCGCGATGCGGGAAGTCTCCCCCACACCGCCGCTCACGTTCTCGATCGGCTTCGGCGATCCGACCTACAGCGAGCTGCGCCATGCGCGGGCCGTCGCGGCGCACTGCGGCACACGCCACCACGAGGAGATCCTGACTCCCGACTACCTGTCGCTGCTGCCCGCGGTCATCTCCCAGCTCGATCAGCCGATCGCCGACTTCTCGGTGTTCCCGACCCTGCTGGTGTCGCGAATGGCGCGCAGGCGGGTGACGGTGGCGCTCGGCGGGGATGGGGGCGATGAGCTCTTCGGCGGCTATGACACCTACCGCGCGGACCGGTTGAGCGCGCGGCTGCTCGACTGGCAACCGGCGCCGCTGCGCGCGGCGGCGGAGTGGCTCGCGCGCGGCCTGCCGCTCGGGCGCGGCAAGCGCGGGCTCGCAAATGAGCTGCGCCGCTTCCTCGAAGGGGCGCGACTGCCTGCCGACTGGCAGCACCTTCGCTGGATGATCTTCCTGCGCGAGGAGCAGCGTGCGCGGCTTTATACGCGTGAGTTTCGCGCCCAGGTCGAAGGTGCCGCGGAAGGGCTGGTACGTGCCTCTCTCGAGGACGGCGGAGCCGATCGCCTCGCGGCGCAGATGCGCTGCGACCTCAGGCTCTACCTGCCCGAGGACATCCTCGCCAAGGTGGATGCGATGAGCATGGCGAGCTCGCTCGAGGCGCGGGTCCCCTATCTCGACAATGAAGTGGTCGACCTCGCTCTCGCGATCCCCTCGTCTCTGAAGGTGCGCGGGGGCGTGCGAAAATGGATCCTCAAGCGCGCGTTCACGGGCTCGCTGCCGCAGCCGGTGCTGCGGCGCGGCAAGGAAGGCTTCAGCATGCCCATGAAGCAGTGGCTGACCCATGAATGGAACGGGCTCATGCACGAGCTCTTGAGTCGGCAGAGTCTTGCCGCCGAGGGACTCTTCGACGGCCGGTACGTGGAGCGCCTGATGCGCGAGCACGAGACCGGCGTGCACAACCACAGCCATCTGCTATGGGCGCTCATGGTGTTTCAGCTCTGGCGCGATCGGTTCCAGTCGGGCATCGAGTTGCCGGGATTCCGTGTCCATGCTGCGTAACCTCACCCGGCTCTCGGTCACACCGTACGACCTCGTGGTCGTCGGGGGCGGCATCTACGGCGCCTGTGCGGCCTGGGAAGGGGCATTGCGGGGCCTGAGGGTCGCTTTGATCGAGGCTGGCGACTTCGGTGGCGCCACCTCGAGCCAGAGCCTGCGCACGCTGCACGGTGGCCTCCGGCACCTGCAGCGCCTCGACTTCAAGCGCATGCGCGAGTCGATTCGAGAGCGCCGCGAATGGCTGCGCCTCGCACCCCATCTCGCCCGGCCCCTGCGGTTCATCCTGCCGACGCACGGCCACGGCCTGCGCGGACCGCTCACCCTGCGCGCCGCACTCTGGGTGAACGATGTACTGAGCGCCGACCGCAATCGCGGCGTGCGCGAGGACCGCCGCTTGCCGCGCGGGATCGTGTTGAGCGAGGCGGCTGCCCGTGCGGCGCTCGCGGGAATCGATCTCGGGGGTTGTAACGGTGCGGCCGCGTGGCACGATGCCGTTTGTCTGGATTCCGAGCGTCTGTTGATCTCGGTCATCGGAGCAGCTGCCGATGCCGGCGCTCACGTTGCCAATTACGTGCGGGCCACTGGTCTTCTGGCGAATCAGTCGCGCATCCGCGGCGTGCACGCTCGGGATGAGCTCTCGGGACGCGAGATGGAGCTGCGTGCGAGATTCGTCATCAATGCGGCAGGGCCCTGGGTCGAGGACTGGCTGCCGGCGGGGGCGGGGCGGCCGAGCGCGCCGATGTTCCGCGCCTCGCGGGCATTCAACCTGCTGACCGGGCCGCTGCCATTCTCCGACGGCATCGGGCTCAGAGTCCGCGCGCAGGGTATGGGCGAGACCACCTATTTCATACTGCCGTGGAACGGTTACTCGCTCATCGGCACCAGGCACCTGCGCTGCGCCCCCTCCATGCGGTCCACCGACATCTTGCGCGAGGAGGTGCTCGCGTTCGTGAGCGATCTCAACACGGTATTGGGTCACCACCGCCTGACGGGCGCCGACGTGCACGGCGTGTTCGCGGGCCTGCTGCCGGAGGCGGACGAGCACTCGGGCACCGAGGTCGCGCTCGAGCGTGAGCCACAGGTGATCGATCATGAGCCGGCCGGGCTCAAGGGCCTCGTCTCCATCGTCGGGGTCAAATGGACCATCGCCCCTGCCGTCGCCACTCGGGCCGTGAGGATCGCCTGCCGCCAATTCCGGCTCGACGCCGAGATCCGCCGGCGACCGCGCAGGCTAGCCCCCATGGCGCGCGCGTTCGTCGCCGGTCCGCGCGGCGTACCCTCTCTCGAGCGCGACGTCCTGACGCATCTCGAGCGATGCTACGGTGCGGCTCACCGGCATGTCCTCGCCCTCGTGACCGCCGATCCGGCGCTCGCCACCCGGGTGGTGCCGGACCTGCCCGTCGTGCTCGCCCAGGTCGCCTACGCGGCGCGCGAGGAGTTGGCCGTGCGGCTCTCGGATGTGGTGATGCGCCGCACGCCGCTTTATCTCAGCCAGCGGCTCGATCGGGCGGCGCTCACGGCCTGTGCCGCGACACTCGCCCGAGAGCTGCGCTGGAGTACCAAGGAGACCGGCGCCCAGGTGGATGAGGCCTCCCGCCAGCTCGCCGCCTTTCGCGGGCCCCTCGTGTGCGATCTCGAGCCCGCCGCAGCCTGACCTCAGGAGCCCCGCCATGACGACTACGAGCCCCGTTGCCGCAAGCCCCGTGACCGCCCCGCCGCGAAGCACCGAGGCGCCCTGGCAGCTGCAGATGTATGCGAAGTCCCTCAAGAAGCGGCAGAAGGTCGAGCTGCTGATGCGACTGCTCGGTCCGGTAAGCGGCAAGCAGTGCCTCCTCATCTCCGGGCATGACAACAACGGCGCGATGAACCATCACTTCCGCGCCGCCGGCGGCAGGTGGAGCTGGGGTCAGGTCTACCCGCAGGGCGTCGAGGAGATGGCGGCGTTTCTCGGCGATCCGGTCGCCCACGTGGACATCAACCACTTTCCCTTTCCGGATGGCGCCTTCGATGTCGTGATCGTGATCGACGTGCACGAGCACTTCGCCGACTTCAGCGGCCTGAACCGGGAGATCCGTCGGGTGCTCGCGCCGGGCGGCCTTGCGATCATCACGACGCCGAACGGCGATACGCGCCTGCCCGTAGCGCTCTTGAAGCGCCTGGTCGGAATGGGACCGGCCACCTACGGCCACATCGTGCAGGGCTATCGCGTTCGCGATCTCGAGGAGATGTTCCGCTCGGTCGGCATGCGCCCGGTGGCGAGCGGCGGCTACTCGCGCTTCTTCACGGAGCTCGCGGAGCTTCTCATCAACTTCGGCTACGTGAAAGTGCTGGCCCGCAAGAGAGAGCATCCCCCGGTCATGGAGGGCACCATCGCGCCGACTTCGCGCAAGGAGCTCGAGGCGGTGCGCAAGGAGTACCGCGTGTACTCGCTCATCTATCCTTTCATGTACTTCTTCTCGCTCCTCGATAAGCTCATTCCCGGCCGTGGCGGCTACGCGGTCGCGGTCTCGGCGCGAAAGTGATGGCGCGGGTCCTCGTCACCGGCGCGGCGGGCTTCGTGGGCTCGCACTTCGCCCCCTATCTGGCCGACCGCGGCTTCGAGGTCCGGGCGATCGACGTGCATCCGCCAGCGAGGCCGCAGGGAGGCGGGGTGGAGTTTCGGGTACAGGACATCCGTGAGCGTGAGGGTCTTGCGGCCGCGCTCGAAGGCGTCGATACGGTGTTCAACTTGGCGAGCGTCCATCTGGATGTGCACGCCACGGCGCAGCAGTTCGAATCGGTCAACGTCAAGGCGCTCGAGCAGCTCATCGAGCTGAGCTCGGCGGCGTGCGTGCGCCGCGTAGTTCAGGTGAGCAGCGTCGGGGTGTACGGGCACGTCGCACATCCGCCCGCCGCGGAGGATGCGCCGCTCAACCCGGACAACGATTACGAGCGGACGAAGGCCGCCGGCGAGCGGGCGGCAAGGGAGGCGGCGCGCCGCACGGGAGTCGACCTCATCATCATCAGGCCCTCATGGGTCTATGGCCTCGGCTGTCCGCGCACGCGCAAGCTCATCGGCTCGCTGCGCAAGCGGCGGTTCTTCTTCATCGGCCGCGGCAACAATCTGCGCCACCCGATCTATATCGATGACTTCCTCGCCGGCCTCGAGCTCGCCGCCGCAGCGGGTCCCGAAGTCGCGGGCCGCACGTTCAACATCGCGGGGCCACGCTGGATGACGGTGGAGGAGATGGTCGGGGAGTTCGCCCGAGCCCTGCGGGTGCCGCCGCCGGCATTCCACGCGCCCCGCTGGCTCGGGCTCACGGTGGGCTGGGCGGCGGAGCAGGTAAGCGCCGCGGTCGGCGCGGAGCCGCCGGTCTCACGGCGCACGCTCGCCTTCTTCGAGAACGACAACGCCTTCGACATCCGCGCGGCCCGGCGCTCGCTCGGCTTCGAGCCGAAGACCGACCTTGCGGGAGGCGCGCGCGAGGTCATCGCGAGCTGCTCGGGCGCAGGCTGACCTGCCGCCCCACCTCCTCGGCGGCGCTCCCTCGCGGTGCTTTGAGATAGGGTAATGCGAGCCATGCGGTGAGCAGGCACCGGATGAGCCATCCGGCCGAGATACCATACAACACGGCCACGAGACCCCAATGCCCGGTCAGGAACGCCCCGGCGACACTGACACCGATCGAGCCCCAGCGGATGACGCTCAGGAAGCGCAGGCAGCGCTCATCGCCACAGGAGACCACCACCGCTGGCATGAATCCGCTCAGCACTTTGAGAAATCCCGACACGAGCGCCGCGGCGATGGGCGCAGCGATGTCGAGCAAAAGAGCGCCTTCAGCATCAGGAGGCGGCCAGGAACACGGTGTCTCTCTTCATGAGCACCCGTCCGGCAGCACCGTGCTGAGCATACCGTGCGGCTCCCGCAATTCGCGCTTCTCCATGGTGTGAGGGAGCGGCGATCGCCGGCACCGCCTGCGGCTCAGGCATGCTTCGTGCTTTCCTGTCGCCCGATTAAGACAGGGGCCTGCCAGCGCGCCATCGTGAGCGTCAATAGAGCGAGAAGACCCGGGGGCGTGCGGGTGTCGATCGTGGGGCGGTGCGTAGCGCTGGCCTTGGCTGCTTTGGCTCTCGTGGGCTGCAGCGGCACCCCCGGTGCCTCCGGCGCAATATCCGCCGCAGCGCCGATCCCACATGGCGGCGCTAGAGGAATCGACATTTATCCACGGCGTGCGGCCGTTACAACAGACCAGAAGCTGAAGCTCACCGCCTTCACCGGCGACACTGCAACCATTGCCTGGAGCGTAAGCCCGAATGGAGGCTCGGTCGAGCCGGCCGCGAGCCAAAGCGGCCAGCCGGTTCACTTCATCGCGCCCCACAAGGCCGGTGTCTACACGATCACCGCCACGGCCATTGTCGATCCGCCCGGGCAGCCCGGGGTGGCGCGGAGCCGCTCGATCCGCGTTGGCGTCACCGACCTGGCGGGTGTGTACACCTATCACGATGATCTCGCGCGCGATGGCGAGAACGAGCGGGAGTACGCTCTCACACCGACCGATGTCGACGCCGCGAGCTTCGGGAAACTCTTCTCCTGTCCGGTGGACGGTGCGATCTATGCGCAGCCGCTGTGGGTCCCGCATCTTAGGGTGGACGGCAGACGGCGCAACGTCGTGTTCGTGGCAACCGAGCACGACAGCCTTTACGCTTTCGATGCCGACGAGAGCCCCTGCGTGAAGCTGTGGCACGTGAATCTGATCGGCCGCGGTCACGGGAGTGACGGCGGAGAGGCGACCGTCCCCTCCGGCGTGGATCTGCATCTCGTCGGCAAAGGTGATGGCGATCTGACGCCCGAGACGGGCGTCACGGGAACGCCGGTCATCGATCCGACTACGGGCACGCTGTATGTCGTATCGACGTCGGTGATCTATTCCGCCGGGCTGCACTTTTACGTGCGGCTGCACGCGATCGATCTTGCGACCGGGGCCGAAAGGCCCGGCTCTCCGGTGACGATCCATGCGGCCTACCGGGGCGATGGCGGTAAGATGGTCGACTTCGATCCTCGAACCGAGAATCAGCGCGCCGGCCTCGCGCTCGTGAACGGCATCGTGTACGTCGCCTTCGGCTCCCACGAGGATGGAATGCCCTTCTATGGATGGATAATGGGGTACCGATACAACGGCTCATCGTTCAAGCGTGCCTACACACTGAACATCGCCCCCAATGCAAAAGAGGGAGGCGTCTGGATGGGGGGGGCGGCTCCTGCCGCGGATTCTACAGGTGATTTGTACGTCGTCACCGGAAATGCGGGGTTCGATGCCGCGGCGGCTGACCCGCCGAACGATGACTATGGGGATTCGGTGCTCAAGCTCTCCCGAGGACTGAAGGTCCTGCAGTATTTCACGCCGTCCGACCAGTATTTCAACGACGTACAGAACAATGACTTCGGGTCCGGCGGCGTCGTGCTCGCAAGCCTGCCGGGAGCGAGTCCCATCACCCACGTCGCGTTGGCGGCTGGGAAGGACGGAGATCTCTTCGCCCTCGACTCCGACCGTTTGGGCGGCTACGGTGACGGCAAGGCTTGGCAGGAGCTCGCGACGGGGGCCGAAAAGAACGTGTCGGGTTCGTATCCGGGTCTCATCTTCGGTGAGGGGGCGTTCTGGAACGACCGTTATTACGTCACCGGTGCGGGGGAGCCATTGAAGGTCTACCGGCTGGATCCCACCACCGCCCGCCTGACCTACGAGGCGGCGGCTTCGAAGCCGCACGCCTTCGGCTATCCGGGCGCGACGCCGGCGGTCTCCTCCATGGGAGATAAGAATGGCATCGTCTGGGTTCTCGACAACCGCCGCTATTGCACACCGGGGGCGCAGGGGTGCGGCCCGACGGTCCTTCGCGCGTACGATGCCATGACGCTGCACGAGCTTTGGAGAAGTCCCCTCTCCGGTTCCGGCGCCGCCGGCAACGCAGTCAAGTTCACCGTACCCACGGTAGCCAACGGAAGGGTCTATGTTGGGACGCGCGGCAACAACACCGGGGGCGTGTATGGCTCGACGAGCATCTCCGGTGAGCTCGATGTCTACGGACTCGAGCCGCGCTGAGCCAATCAGCGGGAGCGATCTGCAGGGCCGCACGCATGGCAGACGATCCCGAAAGGGCCGCGTGTCACCGCGAGCTCGGGCGCAGGCTGATCTCGGCCGCGAGCGGCGCATTGCCGTTGCGCGGCTCCTTCAGGCAGGCGGCGGCGAGCCACGCGGCAAGCATGCAGCGCACCAGCCAGCCCGCCGCGATACCGCAGAGCACCCCGACGAGCCCCCAGGGAATAGCCACGAAGGCGCCGGCGATGCTCACGCCGAGGGAGCCCCAGCAGATCGCGCTCAACAGGCCGAGGCGGCGCTCCTCGCCGCAGGAGACGATGAGCGCGGTCAAAAATCCGTTGATGAGCTTCAACCAGCCGGAGAGGATCGCGACCGTCACCAGGCCTTCGCTGAGCTCGTAACGGCCTGCGAGCAGCCAGCGCGCGAGGGGCGGCGCGAGGAGCCAGATGGCCGCGGACCCGGCGAGGAGAGGCACCGCAACCAGGGCGCCTTCCCGCCACAGGAGCGCGCGCCGCGCCCCGGGATCCCCTGCCTCGCGCAGCCGCGGAATCAGCGTGAATTGCACTGCGGCCTGCAGCAGTCGAAACGGGGAGCTGACGAACGCCGCGAGCACACCGAAAGTGGCGAGATTCTGCAGCCCGATGGTCGGCCCCACCAACAGGCGCTCCAACTGCAGGAACGTCGAGCCGCCCGCCTGCATGGTCGCAAGCGACAGGGCTTCCCCGCGCAGCTTCCAGGGTGAGGGCTGATGCGCGGGCGCTTCGCGTTCGCGGCTCACGAGCAACCAAACGGCGGCGGCGGCGATCACCGCTGCAAGGCTCATCAGCCCGCAGACGGCCGTGGCGGTACCGAGACCGGAGGCGACCGTCACGAGCGCGATCAGCGCGATCGTGACGTTGAGCAGCTGAAGCACCCAGACCGCGGTGCCGAATTGCCGCTGGCCCTGGAAATGAGCCCCGACCGATTGAGCGACGCCGAGGGTGAGGGTGATCAGGGCCACGCTCGCCATCAGGGCGAAGGGAAGGTGATAAACGAGGCCCGCGAACGCGCCCGCCGCGAGCGCCGTCGTCAGGCAAGCGCGCAAGCTCGCACGCCTCCACTGGGGATCGAGACGGATGCCGCGGCGCCCGGCCACCTGGTCGAGGCCCAACGGAGCGGTGTTTCCCGCAACCGAGACGATGCCCAGCACCAAAGAGACGAGTGCGTACTGCAGAGTCGGCAACTCCCGCGCGAGTATTAGACCTCCGACGCTGAAGCAAACGCCTCCGATGCCCATCGCGGCCGCGGCACGGAGCGAGGCCGAGCGATAGAGCGCCTTCAGCATCAGGAAGCGGCCCGAAGCAAAGGCCTGCTCTCGGAGTGGGCGGCGAGGGGGGGCGCCGGCTCCGATGCCGCGGCCTGCCCGGATACTCCGTCGCGCAGGAGCTGCCGCTCCCAAAGCGCGAGGTTGAGGAGTGTCCAGAAGAGGTGACTGTGGTTGTGTCGGCGCGCCTGATGCTCCCGCCAGAGCCGCTCGAGGGCCCCTCGCCGGAAGTGCTCGCCGATCAGAGGCGAGGAGAACACCTCATCGCGCGTGAGCTCGAGGAGCTCTCCGCGGATCCAGTTCTTCATCGGGATGCTGAAGCCCTGTTTCGGGCGCATCGCGATCCCGGGCGGCAGCCGGTCGCGCATGGCTCGTTTCAGCAGCCACTTGGTGGTGAGGCCCCGAAGCTTCGCGCTCGTCGGGAGCGAGTAGCAGAACTCGACCACCCGGTGATCGAGGAAAGGCGGCCTCACCTCCAGGCCGCACGCCATCGACATCTTGTCGACCTTCATGAGCACGCTGTCCGGCAGCACCGTGTTGAGCTCGACGTACTGCTCCCTCGCTCCACGCTCCTGCGGTGCCTGCGAGGACCAGCGCTTGATGGGTGCGAACGGGTCGGTGTCGAGGTCCCGTAGAAACTCAGGGGTCAAGATTGCAGCGGTCCGCGCAGGATCGGTGAAGTATTGCCAGCGGATGTGCTCGCCGTCCCGGCTGAGGAGCGCGCCCTGGAGGAAGCGCTTCACGATGTTGCTCGCGCCCTTCTTGAGCTCGTTGTCAGGCAGCCACGCCACCGCTGCGCGGTAGAGGCGTTGCCGTTGCGGCAGCGGCAGGCGATCGAGCCAGGCGCTGGCTTTGCTCGCCCGGAAACGGTCGTATCCCATGAGGAGCTCATCGCCGCCATCGCCGCTGAGACAGACCTTGACATAGCGCCGCGCCTCGGCGCAGATCAGCATGAAAGGCAGGTTCGAGGGATCGGTGGTCGGCTCATCGAGATGCCACACCGAGCGCTCGATGGCCGCCGCATCGACCGGGCGCACGAGCAGCTCGGTGTGCCGCGTATGGAAATGCTCGGCGACGCGCCGAGCGTATTCGAATTCGCTGAAGGAAGCCTCACGGTATCCGAGAGCGAAGGTCTCGAGGCCCGCCGGGAGCGTGCGGCTCAGGAAGCTCACGACCGTGCTCGAGTCGATGCCGCCCGAGAGGAAGGATCCGAGCGGCACATCGCTCATCGTGTGCTCGGCGCATGCACGCTCGAGGAGCTCCGTCAGCGCCTCCTCGGCGGGCTTGACCTCCTGGCGCTCGAGGGACCAGTAGCGGCTGAGGCGCGCACGCCCGTCCCCCTCGAGCGTCAGGATGCAACCTGGGAGGAGCTTGTGGATTCCCTCGAAGAGGGTCGCAGGCGCCGGCACGAACTCGTAGCCGAGGAGCTCGAGCAGACCCTGCCGGTGAAGCGCTCTCGGGAGGGTGGGGTCGGCGAGCAGCGCCTTGATCTCCGAGGCGAAGCGCAGTCGTCCCTCCGCCAGGGTGTAGTAAAGGGGCTTGAGGCCCAGGCGATCGCGCGCCAGCACGAGCCGCCGCCGCGGCGCATCCCAGATGGCGAGCGCGAACATGCCGGTGAGATGACGGGCGAAGTCGAGGCCGTATTCCTCGTAGGCATGGACGATCGCTTCCGTGTCGCTGCGGCTCTGGAACACATGTCCCCTGGCTTGCAGCCGCGAGCGCAGTTCCAGATGGTTGTAGATCTCCCCGTTGAAGGTGATCCAGACGGAGCCGTCCTCGTTCGACAGCGGCTGGCGCCCGGCGTCGCTGAGATCCACGATGCTGAGCCTGCGATGGCCGAGCGAGACCCCTTCGGCTACGTAGCTGCCGTGGTCGTCCGGTCCGCGGTGCACGAGCCGCGCCTTCATCCGCTCGATCAGATGCTCGTCTGTCCAGTTGAATCCGCAGATGCCACACATGACGACCCCTTATCTCGATGTCATTCGACTCTATCGCCTCACGGGCACGGCCTGTGTCGTCGAGCCCGATGCCGACAGCGCCGCATCGAACGCCTCGAGCACTCGCCGGGCCGACTGCGGCCAGCCGAAGCGGCGCGCGCGCTCCAGGCCGGCGGCGCGCATCTGCTCGCGAAGCGCCGCGGAGCCTGTGACTTCGAGCAGCGCCTCGGTCAGGTCCTCCTGCCGATGCGGATCGATCAGACGGGCGGCGGCGCCCGCGACCTCCGGGGCCGCGCAGGTGTTGGGTACGATGGCGGGACAGCCGGTGGCAAGCGCCTCGAGAATCGGCAGCCCGAAACTCTCGCAGAGCGTTGCGAGCAGGAAGCAGTCGGCGAGTTGGTAGGCGGCGTGCAGCCGCTCGTTGGGCACGAAACCGGGGAAATGCACCCCCTGGAAGTCCGAGGTATCGAAGCCGCGGGCCAGGAGGTACTCCTTCACGCGCCGGCCAACGATGACGAGCGGCAACGGGCACGCCGCGCGACGGCGGTACTGCCCGTAGGCGCGCAGCAGACGCTCGTTGTTGCCACCGGGGTACTCCGGAAGGCTCCCATGCCCGGTGTGGAGCACGCGGGCGACGGTGAGGATGAATCGGTCCGGCAGCGCGTAGTCGCGGCGGAACTGGCGCAGCTCCGCCGGGTCGGCGGCGGGCGTGAAGCGCGGGCCGACGCCGGCATGGGTCACGATGGCGCGGGGGAGCTTCAGGCCGTGACGGACGAGATCATCGAGTGCCGCCTGCGAGATCGCGAGGATCGCCCGCGCCTTGCGAGCGTAAAGCGGGAGCATGGCACGAATGTAAATGTTGTCCCACCAGGGATAGTTCCCCGGGTTCACGTACCAGTCGCAGCTCTGGAGGATGAAGACGCCGGGAATGCGGCAAAGGAGAGGGAGCGAGAACTTCGGGTTGAAGAGGAGATCGACTCCGAGCCGGCGCGCGGCGCGGGGGATGAGCACCTGGTCCCAGAGGAGGCGGCTGCGCGAGGAGAGCACCCGCACCTCGACGTTGCTCAGACCGCTGAAAAGATCGCGGGCCGCCGGAGTGGCGAGGAAGATCACGTAGCGCGAGCCTCTGTCGAGGCGCACGAGGTGCTCGAGCAGATGCCGGGCGTAGATCCCGAGGCCGTCCGCCTGGTCGAGCAGCCTTCCCATGATACCGATGGTTCTCATCGCCATCGATCGCAGCGGCAGATGTTGCTTGGGACGGGGGCGGCGGCCAGGCTCTCGAGCAGCGGCTCGCGGAAGGTGGAGTACGAAGACGTCGGTGTCATCGAGTCGGAGAGGGTGCTCGTTGGAGGTCGCATGGCGCGCCCGCAATATGCAGGCCCAGGCGCCGGCTTCCCCTGTCAAGTTCCAGGTCGCGCCTCCCCTCCTTCGCACTCCGGTCGCGGGAATGGATCCTGCTAAGCCCACGAGCGTGTCCGCTGCGCCTCCACTCAAAGCACAAGCACGGGCGGTCGTCTCTTGCCGCAAGCGCCGAGCGCCCATTCCGGTCATCATCCATGCGGATGATTTCGGGGAGACAGTCGAGATCACCGAAGGGATCTGCCGCGCCATCACGGCGGGCGTGGTGACGAGCACCTCGGTGATGGTCAATATGCCCGGGACCCTGGAAGCGCTGCGGCGGGTGCCGCAGCTCGCGCAGCAGGCGAGCTTCGGGGTACACCTGAACCTCTGCGAGGGAAGGCCGCTCACCCCCAGCGCCAGTTTGACGGACGCCGACGGCGGCTTTCTTCGCAAGAGGGTGCTCGCCGCGAGGGCGCTCGCCGGAAGACTGTCGCTGGCGGAGCTCGAATCGGAAGTCACGGCGCAGATCTCACTGCTGCGCGATGCCGGCGTCAGAATCTCTCACCTGGACGGGCACAAGCATCTGCACCAACTGCCGATCGTGTGTACCGCGGTCGCGAACGTATTGCCGAAGTTCGGGATCGAGCGAGTGAGAATTACACGGCTTGGAAGCTGGCGAGGGGTTCGCGGGCCCTCCACGCTCGCCCGTGAGATCGCGGCTCGGCACGCCGCAGGCATATTCGCGCGCGCACGGCTGCGCTCGCCGGTGCGTACGGTCGACCTGCGGGAGCTCCTCGCGGGGATGGGATTTGAGCGGCTCGCGGGGCCGCGGCTCCCGGTTCCCATCGAGGTCTGTTGCCATCCGGGCACCATTGCGGCGGATGAGGACAAGCCCGGCAGCCACCAGCGCAGCCATGAGCTCGAATATCTCCTCACACCGGGCTTCCGCTCGGTGTTGGCCGGCGCCGGTGTGGCGCTGGTGAGTTATTGGCGCGTGTGAGCGCAAAGACAGGCGTGGCGATTGCTACAGCAATTTGACAGACAGGCAGGGGTCGCATGCGCATTCTCAAGATCGTCCCGCAGGCCTTTTACTCCCCCAGGGGAACGCCCCTCAGCGCCTATCATCGCGCGCGGGAGCTGCTGGCACGCGGGCACGAGGTCGACATCCTGACTTATGGGGTCGGCGACCCGCCGCCGGGACTCGACGCCAGGCTCTTTCGGGCGCGCGGACCCCACTTCGGCCGCACGCTGTGCGCCGGTCCCTCGGGACGGAAGATCTGGCTGGACGTGCTCCTCTTCGCGAGCCTCATCGGGCTGCTGTGCCGTAAGCGCTACGATGCCCTCTACGCTCACGAGGAGGGGGCGCTTTTCGCGCGCGTCGCCGGGGCGATTTTCCGCATTCCCTATATCTACGACATGCACTCGAGCCTGCCGCTGCAAATCACGGACTGGAATTTCAGCCGCAGCCGCTCGGTGGTCGCGCTCTTTCGCTGGATCGAGCGCGTCTGTGTGAATGGGGCGTGCGCGATAATTGCCATCTCGCCGGCGGTGGCGCGCGCCGCGCACCGAGCCTCGCCGGATGCCCTCTGCATCGTGCTCACCAACTACTTCGAGACGGGGGAGCCGCCGGAGAGCGGTGCCCGTGAGGCGATTCGTGCGCGTCACGGAGTGGGACCCAAGGAGCCGCTCATCGTCTATACCGGCTCCTTCGTTGCCCTGCAGGCGCTGGATTTGCTCCTCGAGGCATTCCCGCGGGTGCTCGCCTCGCTCCCCGGAGCGCGGCTCCTTCTCGTGGGTGGTGCGGAGGCGGAGATCGCACAGCTGCGCGCCCTGGCCGAGCGGCTCGGCATCGGCGGGCGCGTGATTCTCGAGCGAGCCCGGCCTCAGGCGGAGATTCCGGCGTATCTGGCGGCGGCCGACGTGCTGGTCTCGCCCCGCGTACAAGGGATCAATCCCCCGGGCAAGCTCCTCTCGTACCTGGCCTCCGGCCGCCCCGTCGTCGCGACGGATACGCTGGTACACAACCAACTCCTCACCGCCGAATGCGCGATCCTGACGCGACCCGATGCCGAAGGGCTCGCCGATGGCCTGCTACTCGGGCTCTCCGATGCCGCGCTTGCGCTCAGGCTCAAGGAGGCGAGCAGCCGCTTTCTCGAGCGGCTCTGCTGCAAGTCGACGCGTGATGCCGCCTACGAGGAGATCGTCGCGGCTGTGCGCGCAGCCCGCGCGCAGCGTCACGGGGATGCGCCGCGGCTCATCTCCTCGCATCATTCTCCCACCCACCGGCAGTGAGCGGGCCGATTGACAGCGGCTCTGCGCCATTTGAATCGGCTGCGGCCCCTCGCGCAAGGAGCGAGCCGTACGGCTGCGCTCGCGCCCACGGCTGCGCGAGTTGACCCTCTCGCGCGGCACGTGAGTCAGGGGGATGGACGGGCGAGCTACGTGAAAATACCCATTGCCTCATCCGCCATCCGCGCTACGCTAACGTAACACGATTATAACTCAAACATATTCCGATGACCGCCCTCCGACCTCTCCCACACAACCGGGGCATGCAGCTCGCCGCCCACGAGACCCCTGCGCCTGCGGCCTCATTGAACGCTCCACCTCCTCACCGGCGCTGAGAGGCGCCGCCCTTCGGTATCACATCGATGAGCACCGAAATCAAATCACAAGAAGCCCTGAAGCCTGACCCGCCGATCGCCCCGAAACGGCAGCGGCTGTCGGTCGTCGTGGTGGCGAGCCCCCCCTCCGGCAGGCGTGGCTGGACGGTAGCCGTGAGCCTGACCGTGGCGATGCTGCTCGCCCTCGCGGGTGCGCTCGGCCTGCCCGAGCTCCGCTGGCGCACCGAGACGCTGGCGCTCGAGCTGGCCGGACGTATTCCGGACATCAGCCTCAGGGAGCTTCTGCTCATGATGCGGCCAGGCTCCGGGCAGACCAACCTCGGGAGCCTGGTCGATACCCGCAACCCTTACGCGGCGATCGTGGTCCCGCCGCTGAGCGCCGCCGAGAAGACCGCGGGTGTCAAGCTCTTCGCGGAGCAGTGCGCGGGCTGTCATGCCCCCGACGGGACCGGAGGTCCCAGCGCGCCGGCGTTGGTCGGACATCCTCTGGTACACGGCGATACGCCGTGGGCGATCTACCGGACGATCCGCTATGGAGTCGCCGGCACCGGAATGCCGCCGCATCCCCTCGATTCCCGGCAGCTTTGGGAGTTGGTCAGCTACGTGCGTTCCCTCCGTGCGCTGACCACAATGCCCCGGATGCCTGCGGGCGTCGCGGCCAAGCTCGATGCGGTCGATGTGCCCTACGAGCAGCTGGCACGCACAGCCTACGCGGGCAGCGACTGGCTGACTTACAGCGGCTCGTATGCGTCGAGCCGCTTCAGCACTCTGACGCAAATCAACACGCGAAACGTCTCGAAGCTGGCGCTGCGCTGGCTGTACCCTTTCCCGGGGAACCGCTGGAATATCGAGTGCTCGCCGCTCGTGCGCGACGGCATCATGTACGTGACCGGCCCCGGCGGCCAGGTCATGGCGCTCGATGCGCTCACGGGCGCGAAGCTCTGGGAGCACGACCATCCCTTCAAGGTGGTAGGCGGCGGGGAAGGGCCGCTCGGGCAGAACCGCGGAGTGGCGCTGCTCGGGGATCGTGTGTTCGCCGCGACGTGGAATTCCACGCTCACCGCACTGTCCGCGGCCACGGGGAAGGTGCTCTGGGAGCGGCGCGTGGGTCCCTATCCGGGTACATGGATCAGCGCGGCTCCACTTGCGTTCCGCGATCTCGTGGTAGTCGGCGTCACGACGCCGCCGGGAGAGGGGCGTGGCTACCTCGCCGCGTACGATGTCAAAACCGGGAAGCTGCGCTGGCGATTCATGACGATCCCGGGAGCCGGGCAGCCTGGGAACGATACCTGGGCCGGTGACTCGTGGCGCGTGGGCGGCGCCGGACCCTGGATGACAGGCTCCTACGATCCGGCGAGCGATGTACTCTACTGGGGAATTGGAGGCGCGCGGCCGGACTTCGATGCGAGCACGCGCGAAGGCGATGATCTGTATTCGGACTCGCTGGTGGCGATACGCGGCACCACCGGACGACTCCTGTGGTATTTCCAGTCAACACCCGGCGACACGCACGATTGGGACGCCGTCCAGGTTCCGATGATCGCGGATAGGACCGTCGACGGGCATGAGGATCGTCGGCTCCTCTGGGCGAATCGCAATGGCTTCTATTACGTGATCAATCGCGTGACCGGCGCGTTCGTTCGCGGTGTTCCCTTCGTGCGGGAGAACTGGGCGAGCGGGCTCGATGCCCACGGTCAGCCGATTCTCGCGCCGGCGAGTCGCGGCGTCCAGGGTCATGTCGTGTTTCCCAGTGCGAATGGCGCGACCAACTGGTGGCCTCCCAGTTACGATCCCGACCTCGGGCTCACCTTCATCCCGGTGCTGAGTCAGGGGATGACCTTTTTTCCAACACACTACTCGCTCCCGAGCGCCGAGTTGTCGTTCCATACGGCCGTGCGGGCGGTGGACGCCTTCAGCGGCAAGCTCGTCTGGGAGCACCGCGAGGCTGAGCGTACGCGCAACCTGACCGTCTCGGGAATGCTGAGCACGCGCGGGGGCCTGGTCTTTGCCGCCGCGGACGGGCAATTCTTCGCGCTGGATGCGCAGTCGGGCAAGACGCTCTGGAGCGTGGGTACGGGCGGAACGACCTATGCCGCTCCGGTCACGTTTTCGGCGTCCGGCCAGCAATTCGTCTCCGTGGTGGTGGGACGCTCGCTCCTGACTTTTGCGCTGCCGCAGCAGAGAGCCGTTGACGGCATGAAGCCTGCTGGCGGCGCGTCCCATGCAAATGCACACTCAGACTGATCCGGGCCTCGCGCGAGTCGCTGGCCTCGTCGCCGACGCGCAGGTTGCGATGCTCACGACTCAGGACGCCGATGGCACCTTGCGGAGCCGCCCACTGATGACGTTTCAGATGGATGAGAGGGCCGCCTCCGGTTCTTCACGGAGCTCTCCACGCGCAAGGCGGGAGAAATGGACCAACACCGTAAAGCCAACCTGAGCTATGCCGATCTGGCGCGCCAGTCCTTCGTCTCGGTTTCCGGGCGTGCGAGGCTGCTGCGGGATCCGGACAAGGCGCGGGAGCTGTGGACGCAGCGTGTGAAGCCCTGGTTCCCCTCCGGCCTCGACGATCCGGATCTCGGACTTGCAGAGGTGACGGTGGAAACGGCTGAATACTGGGATGTGCCGGCGAGCCGGATGGAGCGGCTCTTCGGGCTCTCTGCCTCGCGTGAAGGCGAGCCGGGACAGCCGGGCGAGCACGGCGAGGTGCGGCCAGGCTCCGGCGCTATCGGTGCCCAGCCGTACTGAGGGCCTCCTCGTCAGGCTCGCCGCAGGAAGGAGATCAGGGCGAGCACGAGAAACACAACGAAGATGATCTTGGCGATCGAGGCCGCGGTTGCAGCCAAGCCCCAGAATCCAAGGATTCCGGCCACAAGGGCAATGACGAGAAAGACAACAGCATAGTATAGCATGCACTGGCTCCTGGCAGTTTGGGAGCGCGGCGCAACTTTCGGTCCCGTCGCGGCGCCGGCCGATCCTTTGCCGCAACGGACCGCCGGGAGCGGCTCCGCTCCCGGGTGCGTCGATCTCGGCCGATCCGGCTATGGCAGAAAGCATCGGGCTGTTTCGCCGCTTCTTACCGCGCCATCCGCTTCGCGCTGCCGGAGCGGCGTGCGGTTTTCCTCATCGTCGCGCTCGCGCTTCTCATCGCAATGCGCGCCGCGCCCGAGCAGGTGCGGCGCGAGCGCTCGCTTCTCGAGCGCTGGGCGAAGATTTACTCCCGCTTCAACGAAGTGCTCTCCGGCATTCTCATCGTCCGCAGCTTCACCATGGAGGAGATCATCCGCATCGTCGACATCCAGAAATATCTCGGCGACTCGCCGCACGCGCAGGAAATCACCTAGATCCGCGGCGAAGTCCGCTTCGGGAACGTCTCGATCCATTACGAGGATTCCGGCCGCCCGTTGCTGCGCAGTATCGTGCGTCGCTCGAGGACCCGCGCATTCTGCTTCTCAACGAGGCGACCTCGGCCCTCGATGCGGAGTCGGAGGAGGCGGCTCAGTCGGCATTGGAAGCGCTGATGAGGGGCCGGACGACTTTCGTCGTCGCGCACCGCCTTTCGACGGTCGTCGACGCCGATCGCATCCTCGTGCTCAAGGAGGGCCACATCATCGAGACCGGCTCGCACGCGGCGCTCGTCCGGCAGGGCGGCTACTGCGCCTCCCTGGTGCGCCGGCAGCACCGCGGACTCATCCCCCGGGGAGTGAGCCGGGCCGCGCATCACACCGGCTGGCCCGCCGCACGCAGGTGCTCCCTGAGCTTGCCGAGTTGCTTGGTGACGGCGCTGTGCTCCTCATCCGTCAGCGCGAGTTCGGCAAGCAGCTCGATCGCGCCGTGATAGGTGAGGGCCGCGCTGTCGAGATGCCCCAGTTTCTTCTCGCCATGCTCCGATGCCGCGGCGTCGAGATGCCAGCGGACGACGGTGACTTGCGCCTTGAGATGCTCGAGGGTCCTGAAGTTCTCCACGGGAAATCCTCCCATTCCCAAACATGATTTCTCCACGCATCATACGTGCCGCGCGGATCGGTGTCGAAAGCTGAACGACAGATGAATGAGACATGTCGGAAGTATCATGTTATGAGAGTATCGCCGTCTGTGGACGGGAGAGGGCCGTCGGCGCTCCGCGACGGCGTGTCACGGCTGGGTTCGAGACGGCCGGGAGCCGGGCCTCGGCGCGTGGAACCCGGGCCTTCCGTTGGTATTGTCTCGATGACGCCCATTACCACCGGATGGTGACCAATCGGCAGATCCTTGCCAGCGCGGTGAGGAATCGCCATACCGCGCATCTGCGCGAGGCGCTTGCAGGCAGCAATGGCTCGAGCTGTCGCTGAGGGCTCACCGCTACCACCGGTAGGCGAGGGAGAGGCTGAAGGAGCCCTGAGTCTTGCGCTCCACGAGGGGGCTGCGGCCGGCGCTGCCGAGGAGCCAACTCACCGCGAGGTTCGTGTTGGCGAGCAGGTGGGGCGTGATGAAGCGTGTTGCGCTGAAGCCGAACCCCGCCGCCTGCAGGCCGCCGTGGGCCGGATAGACCGGATAGCCTGAGGCGCGGGCCTGCCGCGGACTGATCCCGTAGAGGGTCTGCGCGTGCGTGCGGTCTGCGAGCGTCACCGAGGGGCCGGCGAACATCACGAGCCGAGGTGAGCTGCCAGGAAGCGGCGTGTAGACTTCGAGATCACCGACGAGCCCGGAGGCGCCGCCTGCGATCTTGCGGATGTCGGCCCGCAGAAGGATGGGCAAGTCCTTCGAGACCACGTAGGTGCCTGCCAGCTTGAAGAAAGGCGCGCGAGGGATGTCCCCGAGGCCCCGCAACGTGGCGTAGTGCCATGACATCCTGCGGCCGAGGTCAAGGCCTACGGAAAGCGAGACGCGATATTGCTTCCCTTCGAGGATGTTGACTCCCAGCCCCTGACCCGTCGAGAAAAAAAACCGGTTGCGGTAGGTGATGTTGATCACTGGCCCGGCCGCGACGCGATACTGGCTCGCGCCGCTGTAGGCGGGCTCCGTCGAGGCACCGATGCCCAGAATGACGCGCCACCTCGGGATCTTGGGCTCGAGCAGGTTTTCGAGCGTAATGCCCCCCGAGTATTGCCATTCCTGCATGGGGGAGGGCGTCTGAGCGCAGGCAGCGTGCGCTCCACAGGCGAGGATCGCCGCGAGCAGGCACGGCCCCGGTATGTTCCGCAATAGTGATGCTCCTCCGCTCAGTCAACGGCGGAGGAGCATGGCAAGTTCCCGGGCAATCAGCGGGCTGCGCGAACCCGGCGGCTGCGAAGCACCGCGAGGGAGCCGAGAAGCAGGGTGACCGCAGCGCCCAGGGTCGCCGGGTCGAGCTCCGGTGCGGAGGCGACCGTCGCCGGGTCGGATCCTGGGGAGGGAGGGTCGGAGCCCTGTCCGTTCGACCCCTGCCCGGTGTTGTCAGGCGGGGGGTTGGAGTCGTTGTTCGTCGGAGGGATGGAGCTGTCGGTCGTGGAAGGGGTGGATCCCGGAAAGTCATGCACGGAGGGCGGTATACCGGAGGCCCCGGAGGGCCGATGAGTGAGATAACCGGTGCCGCCACTCGCGCCGCAGCCGGCTGGCAGCTCGCAATCGAGCGGCGCGTAGCCGTTGTACGCGAAATCGCCCGAGCCGCCCTGGGGCAGCTCGCTGGCCGCGGGCGCCGACGGGCGGGCGCTCTGCGGCTGCATCCCCGTGCTCGAGCCGAGCGCGGGATCGGTGCTGTAATGAGTCGATCCCGTATCGATACCCGCGGTGGGATTCGAGGGGGCTGCGGAGCGGTTGGTCACGCGGGTCCGCAGGGTCCCGGAGTGAAGGCCGTCAGCGAACTCGCGATCCCGCCCTACGCTCGCCGGGTGGTGGAGGATGTGCTTCTCCTCGCTCGCGGCGAGAAGAGCTGGGTGGGGCTGCTGTGGCGCGGTGTGTTTCGGTGCCGCGGGGTGATTCGCCGTGGCGACTGTCGCGGTGCCAGGGTGACGGGTTAGCGTCAGCCCCGCTGCAACAATGAGTCCGAAGAGGAGCGCAATCAACAGCCATCGTGTCGTTTTAGTTCTTGCCTTCATTGGCGTCCCGCTGTCGAGTTCTTCTAGTCGCCGGCAACCGGCCGGCCTCCTGGGACGCAATGATCGCACCGAAGCGATCACTTCGCAAATTACTGTGTTTTAGACATAAGGGTTATACATAAGGGGGCAAACGCCCATGCCGCTGGTCAGGCCGCGTCGTGAAAAATAATCCCGAGCGTCAGCCGGCGGACGGAGCGCACCCGGCTCACGCCGTGACGGAGGTTGACCCTGTACTCGCCGCGCGTGCCGCGCACCGGGCGATGTCGGACTGCGAACAGACTTGTACCCACCCTGCCCGAAGCCGTGGCGGCCCATCACCACGCGGCTGCGAAGTGACCGTCCTCGCGATAGAGCTGCGCCAGCGCTTCGCAGCCCGAGGGGGACAGCAGACCTGGCAGCACCGTGTAGCCGGCGGCGTCCAGCTGTGCGGCCATGACGGGTCAGTCGATGGACTGTATATCAATTATAAATCAAATTGTTACGGTGTATTTATAATACGATTCCTAATGGAAGGCCGTCGACGATCGGCCCTGACTCGTTACAGCGCTTTTCTCATCGTAAGATTCAAACGCATGCGACCGAGGGTCCGGTGCTGTCCGTCCGCCAGGGACGCTACGCCGTGATACGCCAATCGCTTCGCTCCTCCCCAGATCAAAACATCACCATGCTCCAGCGACAGACGATGTGGCCTTTCCCGACGCGTGAGTCCACCGAAGAGGAATGTTGCCCCGAGTCCGAGTGATATCGAGACTATGGGAGCCGAGAAGTCGCGCTCGTCCCGGTCCTGATGCAACGACATGCGCGCGCCGGGCTCGTAGCGGTTGATGAGGCAGGCGTCAGGCCGGAACGATGCGAACCCCGCACGCGCGGCCGCGCGCTCGGCAAGCTGCGTGAAGCACGCGGGCAGAGCAGGCCAGGGCTGCCCCGTTTCAGGGTCGAGCCGGTCGTAACGATAGCCCTCGCGGTCCGTAACCCAGCCGACTTGCCCGCAGTTCGTCATGGCGACCGACATGCGCCGTCCGGCGGGCGTGAGCATATGGCGGAACGGAGCGGACGCCGCGACCTCGTGGATGCCGGCGAGCAGTGGCTGCTCGAGCGGCAGGGCGAAACCCGGAAGGTGGGTCAGCCCCAATCCGCCCGTACGATCCGCTATGGAGTCGGCAAAAAGATGGCGGGTCACGATCGAATCTGAGCGCGTGGCGCGAACCCGGATTTTATCTCCGCCGGCAGTAGCCTCACCACGAGGTGGACGAGGAGGGGGATCAGAATGAGATCATCGATCGCGCCCGCGAAAGGAAGCGCGAAATTGACCGGGTCGAGGGCGTAGAGCGCCAGAACCACCGCGACGGGCCACAGCCAGACCGGCCGGCGCCGATGCCACAGCGCGAACCAGAGCAGGCGCAGGTCGCTCGCGACCAGCCGCCAGAGCCTGAGCAATCGAGCCATGGCGGGTCTCCTCCCGCGTCCAGATGTGCCCATCATGTGATGGCGGCGCTCGCGGAATCAATACCGCAAGGTGCCGCGGGCATACCGGCCGGCGGCGGCCCGGAGGGACCCCGTATTTCGCCCCGGTAGAGCTGCTTGGACGAAATGCTTGCGCCGAAGCTAGGATATTCTGGGACGCCGAGGAAATGCGCACCGAGGCCGGCTTCATTGCGGCGTCACGTGTGATTCATCCCTTTCGCTGGCGTACCGTACAGCGCTACGGTGTTGATGAGCCCTTCCCGTGTGAGCAACCTGAGCGAGTGCCACTCATGCTGACCCTGAGCTTCCTGCTGAACCGGCGAACCACATCGGGCATCCTGGCCGTCTTCGTCGGTGCGCTCGCCCCTGCGATCGGTAGTGCCGCGCCGGTCACCACGCTCGTCTGCACCAATCTGGTCAGCCATGTGAGCTGGCGGATTCACATCGATTTCGCGAGGAGCACCGTCGATTCCAATACGGCCCGCATCAGCGATGCGAGGATCTCGTGGCACGACCGGACGGACGGCGGGAACTACACGCTGGACCGCAAATCCGGAGATCTCACCGTTGTCCTCGCATCGAGCACCGGCGGCTACTTCTTACATGACCATTGTTCGACGGCATCCCTGAAGCCGGTCTCCTAGCGGGACTCTGGCGCCACCGCTGTAGCCATGCGAAGCGGCGAGCAGCGTGAGAGGAGCGTTCGCGATGGCTGAGCGCATATCGGGCATCAAGGCGAGCGTCGGATTCTTCTCGGCGTCGGGACCCCGTAGCCGGAATGACGACTTCGCCGGCGCGGTATTCGGATCGGAGCTGCCCGAGCCGCGGCGCGATGTCGTCGCGGCCATTGCCGATGGGATTGGCAGCGCGAATGGAGGACGCACCGCGGCGGAGACGGCGGTCCGTGGATTCCTGGACGGCATGTGCGAGCTGCCCGAGACCACCGAGGTGCGACGGTCCGCGGCCCGCGTGTTGAACGCGCTCAATGGCTGGATGCATGCGCAAGGCCAGCGCGATCCGAATCTCACCGGCATGGGGTGCACCTTCACGGGCCTGGTATTGCGAGGCCGGATCGCGCACGTGCTGCACGCCGGCGACACACGCGCCTACCGGCTTTCAGGCAGTCGCTTGAGCTGCCTGACCACCGATCATGTGCGCGGGGATGGTGCACGCCCCTCGAGTATGCTCTACCGGGCGCTCGGTGTGGAGCCGGAAGCGCGCCTGGAGTATGTCGCTCAACCGGTGGCGAGACACGACCGCTTCCTCTTGTGCAGCGATGGCCTGCATCGATTCCTGACCGACGAGAGCATCGCCGACATTCTGCGAGATCGCTCGGCGCCCGCCGACACCGCCAGAGCGCTCGTCGCAGAGGCCCTCGAGTCGGGCGGCACCGATAATTGTACCGCGCTTGTGCTCGATGTCTCCGAATTACCAACGGTTGTGTCGGCGGATCTCGACGGCGCCATCATGCGGCTGCCGATCGTTCCCGTGCCGACTGGCGGCGAGACGATCGATGGTTTCGTGCTCAAAGCGCTGCTGTCGGAGGGGCGCTATACCCGCCTGTTCGCGGCGGTGGACGAAATCGAGGGCGGCGAAGTGGTGCTGAAATTCCCCAAGCCCAGGGTCGCGGAGGTGGATGCCTACCGCAGGGCATTCGTCCGCGAGGCGAGGGTCGGGACGCAGGTGGATAGTCCCTGGCTCGGCCGCATCATCGAGCTGCCCCAGGGCAGGCAGACCTGTCTCTATACGGTCATGCCCCTCTATGAAGGCGAGCTTCTCGAGACGCGAATCTCGCGCCCGCCGGCGCTGGGTCTCGAGGAAGGCCGGCAGATCGCGATCAAGTTGGCGCGGGCCGCGTCGGCGTTGCATCGCGGCGGCATCATTCATCGCGACATCAAGCCCGATAACGTGATCCTCGAAGGTGAAGGCTCGCTCAAGCTCCTCGATCTCGGTGTCGTCCGGGTGCCCGGGGTGGAGGACGTGCCGCCCGGGGATATCCCGGGCACCCGTGGTTACATGGCTCCCGAGATGCTCACCGGCGAGCCAGGGAACGAGGCGACCGACATCTACGCACTCGGGGTCACCCTGTTTCGCGCTTTCACGGGTGAGTTTCCGTACGGCAATGCCGATTCCGCGAGTCTCCCGATCCGCAGCCGGCCGCAAGAGCTCTCGGGGCTGCGGCCGGATCTGCCCTCGTGGCTCCAGGACGTGCTTTCACGCGCCGTAGCGAGCAATCCAGGCCAACGCTTTCGCGACATGAGCGAATTTGCGCTGGAGATGGAGGCGGGGCCCGCGCGCGCGCCGGTCACGCGCCGCCGGCCTCCTACGCTCTACGAGCGCGAGCCGCTTCGCTTCTGGCAGGGCCTGGCGGCACTCCTTGCGTTGGCGCTCCTGCTATCTCTGATATGGCGATGAGTCCTTCCTGACACGTCCGCTCTCGCGCGGACATCGCGCCCCGTTGGCGGCGCGGTGCCGTCCCTCAACCGCCGCGCGCGCCAGCGCCTCCTGGGCACCGGGCATCTGCAGCGCCCGTGCGCGCTTCATCCAGCGCCAGATGCGGTATCGCTGCTGCGGACGCCGCGTGTGAGTGCGCCAGTGCGCGTCCGTCGTGTAGCGGTCACCGGCTGCATCGAATCCGCGCTTCGCCGTCGTCAGCATTTCCAGGCTCGCAATGCCGGCAGTAATCAACTGCGAGACCTGGCCGATGTAGCACAAACCGACGGTCGGACTGCGTGGTGCGAAGGGACGGACGCAGACTCGCAATCCGGGAAGTCTTGGAACGGGTACGTAATCTCTGCGGCTCACTGCACCTCCGTACGAGATGCGGGTACTCGCCGGTGGACCGGATCAGCTGGCACGAACCCCACCGCCGCGGGTGTTACCAGCTGAGGCGAGCCACCGGCGAGCCCCACGGTCCGTGGTTACTCGCCCTCCGCTCCGATCGCGTACGCGGTTTCACCATGAACTGCATCGTCGCCGACCTTCAGCAGCGCATCATCCATCCGCAGCGGGACGAAGAACGAGATGACCTTGAGGATGATGAACGTGGCAACGATGTTGTAAATGATGATGAACGCCGCCCCGTAGCACTGCACCACGAACTGATGGAAATTGCCGTACGCCCACCCGGTGATGCTGACGCCGGGCGCGTCCTTGCCGGTACCGATGTACTCGAGCATCTTGGGGTCAGCGAGTATGCCCGTCAGCAGACCGCCCATCAGGCCGGCACAGCCGTGAGTGGAGAACACGCTCAGGGTGTCATCCACCTTCATCAAGAGCTTGGTCTTCTGCAGCTTGTTCATGGCGAGCCACGGCACGATGCCTGCGCACACACCGATGATGATGGCGCCCCAGCCATTCACGTAACCGGCGGCGGGAGTAATCGCCACGAGGCCTGCAATCATTCCGTTGACCGCGCCGAGCACGGACGGCTTGCCATAGGCCATTTTGTCCATCAGCGTCCAGACGAGCAGCCCGACCGCAGTGGCGATGTTGGTATTCAACACCGCAGCGCCCGCATCGGCATTGGCGAAGTAGGGATCGCCGCCGTTGAAGCCGTTCCAGCCCAGCCACAGGATTCCGGCGCCGACCAGGGTGATGAGGAGGCTATTCGGCGGAAAATGCTCCCGATCCTGTTGTAACCGCGGACCGACCATTGCCGCGGCGACGAAACCCGACACGCCGGCAGCAAGATGGATGACGTAGCCGCCGGAGAAGTCCGCCACCCCCATGCCGGCGAGCCAGCCGCCGCCCCACAGGCTGAATGCCCCGACGGTATAGACGAGGGTCATCCACACGGGACAGAAGATCACCCAGGCCTTGAAACTCATGCGTCCGAGCACGGAGCCGGCGAGGATGATGAGGGTGATGGCGGCGAACACGAACTGAAAGAACACCAGCGTCGCCATCGGGAAGGCAAGGGGAGGCATCCCCGAAGCTGCGGCCGGAACGGTCGCCTGTCCGGTGCTGAAGGCTGCGGACATCGCCAGCATGGGCTTGCCGAGGAAGGGGAACCATTGGGGCCCGAATGCCATGTTGTAGTCGAACAGTACCCAGACGATCAGCACCGATGCGAAAGCGTAGAGCGTCATGAAGGCCGAGTTGATGGCCCATTTCTTCTTCACGATGCCGCCGTAGAGCACCATCAGGCCGGGAATGCTTTGAAGGCCAACGAAGGTCGCGGCGGCCAGCTGCCAGGCGTTGTCGCCCGTGTCTAGCCATTGAGGTGACGGAACTAACATCTATTATATCCCCCTTCGGGTGAGGACGATTGTTACTGTCGGCGATATGAGAGGCGTCGGTTCGCCCGGGTGTCGTCACCCAGGTGATTGCAAGCGCGGATCCAAGGAGCGAAAACGCGGGTCCGAGCACGGAGATTCGACAGTGGCTCGCTCGGTCCGGTGCGCGGTGCGAAGTTCCCTCGTGAGGGAGGGGCCCAGGCAACCGCGCGGCCTGCATCCTGCAACTCGCGTGCCACACATAACCGTTTGTTTTCGGGCCACCAGGCACCGGGCACGCACCATTTTGAGTCCCGCGATCGCCGCCGCGCACACTATTGGTGCGGCCTCGCGCCTGGCCAAGGGTGGCGCTCACACGGCGGCGACGGCGCTGGAATTCGCCTCGGACGCGGGTCGATTCGGTCGGCGGCTTCCCGGCAGCTGGAAGGGCCGCCGGGTCCGGACCCCGGCCACATCCGCAAGAAATAGCGCCGCCTCCTTGTGGACCGTGAGGCGTATCGAGACCAGGGCGCAACCGGTGGCGGGCGAATCCATATTGTGCCTCAATGGGTGCTATTATATAGTTCTCGTGCCGGATGCCTGAGCGAGGGGCACATTACGGGGTGAGAACCACATGGCCACCAGGCGCGCGAGATCCATCTGTCGGATATGCTGTGCGAACTGCGGCGTGGTTCTGACCGTCGACGATTCGCAGAACAGGATTGTCGACATCCGGGGAGACAAGGCCAACCCGATGTCAAATGGTTATGTTTGCTTCAAGGGCCTGCAGGCGGAGGAGATGCACCACGCTCCTTCCCGTATTCTCCGCCCGCTGAAGCGTCTGAGCGACGGCAGCCATGTCGAGATCGAGGCCGAGCGGGCGCTCGATGAGATTGCCGCGAAGCTGCGCCTCATCCTCGAGCGCGATGGGCCTGAAGCGATCGCCACGTACATGGGGACCCAGGCGACTCTCGTCTCGACCAACCTGCAGTTTTCCTTCATGCAGGCGATCGGCTCGTCACAGTTTTACTCGACGCATACCATCGACCAGTCAGCGAAAAGCGTGAGTTTCGAGCGTCAGGGCGGCTGGGGCGCCGGGCTTCAGGACTTCACCCAGTCGGAAGTGCTCCTCTTCTTCGGCGCCAACCCCCTCGTGTCACACTCCACGATGCCGGTCATGAGTCCGGATCCCTCGCGCATGCTCAAGAAGGCGAGGCAGAGTGGCCTCAAGTTGATCTGCATCGATCCGCGCCGCACCGAGACCGCTCATCACGCCGATCTCTTCCTGCAGCCCCTGCCGGGGCGGGATGCGGCGATCGCTGCCGCGCTGATCCGGGTCATCCTCGAGGAAGGCTGGGAGGACCGCGAATTCGTGCGCCAGCACGTGGGGACGGACCGACTGAGCTCACTGAAGGCCGCGGTGGCCCCCTTCACGCCGGAGCGGGTCGAGCGCTGCTCGGATCTCAGGCCCGGCGAGATCACGGCCGCTGCGCAAATGTTCGCGCGCGACTGCAAGACGGGAGCCGCGTATGCCGCCACGGGGCCCTGCATGGCGCCGTTCTCCAATCTCGCGCAGCATCTGGTCGATACCCTCAACATCATCTGCGGCCGGTTTCGTCGCGCAGGCGATTCGGCTGTCGTGGATATGGTGTCGGCAAAGACCACGCTTTACGCCGAGGTCATCCCGCCGCCTCGCTCGTGGGAGGCGCATCCGCCGAGCCGCATTCGTGGCGTTGGCATGCTGGGTGTCGACCGGCTGGCAAGCACGCTGCCCGAGGAGATCACGACGCCCGGCCCAGGTCAGATCCGCGCATTGCTCGTCTGCGGCGCCAATCCGGCAGTCAACCTGCCGGACCAGAAGGCGGCCGTGAGCGCGCTGTCGTCTCTCGAGCTGCTGGTGGCCATCGAGCCCTATATGACGGCCACAGCCCAGCTTGCGCATTACATCCTTCCGCCCCGGCTGATGTTCGAGCGCACGGACGTTTCCTTCAGCATCGGGCTTACTTTCCCGGGCATGGCGATATTTCCCATGAACTGGGCGCAGCTGGCGCCGGCTGTCCTGAAGCCCCCGGACGGGTCGGACCTGGTGGAAGAGGCGTACGTGTTCTGGGCTCTGGCCAAACGGCTCGACGTGGCGATCGTCTACAACGGGATTCCGCTTGGAATGCAGGAGCCGCCTACGAGCGATACGCTGTTGTCGGCTCGCCTCAACAATGCGCCTCTGACGCTCGAGCGGCTGAAGGAGGAATTGAAGACATACCCGGCCGGAAGAATCTACGATGCTCCCTGGAGCATCGTGCAGGCCGCCAGAGCGGGTGCCGATGCGAAATTCGATGTCATGCCCGGCGATGTCGCCGCGCAGATGAGGGAGCTCCTAGGCTCGAGCCTGGTGCGCGATCCGGGTGCCGGCGCGGGCTTCACGCACCTGCTGGTCTCGCGTCGGATGCACCAAGTCATGAATTCCATGGGAAGCCTCTTGCCCGGTACTCTCAAGCGGGTCCCCTACAATCCGGCATTCATGAATCCCGAGGAGCTCGCCGAGCGGGGTCTCGAGCCGGGAGATACTGTCGAGGTCGCCTCCGAGCACGGTCAAATCGAGGCGGTGGTG
>JAKBCR010000186.1 GCA_021807675.1 Pseudomonadota bacterium | reverse complement strand
TGCGGCTGGCATGCGCCAGCGCCAGCGCCAGCGCCGCTCCCTGCTGCAGGTCGATCTCGATCTCCTGCGCCGCTTCGTATTTCCTGGCGAGTCCTCGCCGCCAGCTCTCAAGGTGATCGACCCAGGCCTCGACGGTGAACAGATACCGGCCGAGCGTCTGGACGGTGAACCGCCCCTGCCAGCGATCGTTGCCGAGGAAGCTCATCGGCATTCCGTGCCACTGCGTTTCGCTTTCGTGCCGGTACAAAACCGACGCGGCAACGGCATCGTGGCCGTCGGCGAACACGTCGGCCTCGACGATGACGTTGTCGCCCAACACGCGTCTCGCCGCGAACCGCCCGCAATCCACCTGCGGGGTCAAGTCCTCGATGACGACGCGCGCCTTGGTCATCCGCCTCTCGCGACCGGCGATGTCAGTCGGGCGTCAGGACGACGGCGGCAAGCGGCGGCAGACGCAGCGCCAGGGAATGGGTCATCCCGTGCGAAGGAAGCGGTGAGGCTTCCACCGCGCCGAAGTTGCCGATACCGCTGCCGCCGTAATCCGTCGCGTCGCTGTTGAGGCGCTCGCGCCACCAGCCGCCGAGCGGCACGCCAACGCGGTAGTTCTCGCGCGGCACGGGCGTGAAATTGCAGGCGATCAGAGCCACATCGCCCGATTTCCCCTTGCGCAGATAGACGATCACGCTCTCCTCGGCATTGTTGCAGTCGATCCATTGAAAGCCGTCCGGCGCGAAGTCGCGCTGGTAAAGAGCCGGAGTCTGACGATAGGCGTGGTTGAGGTCCCGGACCCAGCGGCGCAGACCCTCGTGCAGCGGGTACCGCAATACGTCCCACTCCAGGCTCTCGTCATGCTGCCACTCGCGCTTCTGTCCGAACTCACCGCCCATGAAGAGGAGCTTCTTGCCGGGATGGGTCCACATGTAGCCGAAGAGGAGCCGGAGCGAGGCGAACTGCTGCCACTCGTCGCCGGGCATCTTGCCGATGAGTGAGCCCTTGCCGTGCACCACCTCGTCATGTGACAGCGGCAGCACGAAGTTCTCGGTGAACGCGTACCAGATGCTGAAGGTGAGCTTATTGTGCTGGTACTTGCGGAACACCGGGTCGGTCTGCAGGTACTTGAGGGTGTCGTGCATCCAGCCCATGTTCCACTTGAGCCCGAAGCCGAGGCCGCCGAGATAGGTCGGCCGCGAGACCATCGGCCAGGCGGTGGACTCCTCGGCGATCGTCTGCGTATCGTGGTGGTCCCGATAGACGGCAAGATTCAATTGCTTGACGAACTCCACCGCCTCGAGGTTCTCGTTGCTGCCGAAGCGGTTGGGGATCCACTCTCCGGCGTGCCTGGCGTAATCGAGGTAGAGCATGGAGGCGACCCCGTCCACCCGCAGCGCGTCGATGTGATAGGTGTCGAGCCAGAAGAGCGCGCTGCTCGCGAGAAAGTTCCGCACCTCCGCCCGCCCATAGTTGAAGATCGAGCTGTTCCACTCCGGGTGAAAGCCCTGGCGCGGATCGGCATGCTCGTAGAGATGGGTGCCGTCGAAGTAGGCGAGCCCGTGCTCGTCGCTCGGAAAGTGCGAGGGCACCCAATCGAGGATCACCCCGATCCCGCGGCGGTGCAGATGATCGACGAAGTACATGAAGTCCTGCGGCGTGCCGTAGCGGGCGGTCGGCGCGAAGTAACCGGTGACCTGATATCCCCAGGACCCGAAGAATGGATGCTCCATGACGGGGAGGAGCTCGACATGCGTGAAGCCCATTTCCACCGCGTAGTCACCCACCGCGTGCGCGAGCTCCCGATAGGTCAGCCAGCGGTTGTGCTCGCCGGGAACTCGCCGCCACGATCCGAGGTGCAGCTCGTATACCGACCAGGGCGCATCGAGCGCGTTCGAGCGGCCGCGCACGCCCATCCACTGCCCGTCACCCCATTCGTACGAGAGGTCCCAAACGACCGAGGCGGTACGGGGTGGCGTCTCGCAGTAGAAGGCGAAGGGATCCGACTTGTCGACGGTGTACCCCGCATGTCGGGAGACTATGTGATACTTGTAGAGCGCGCCCGCTCGGACTCCGGGGATGAAGCCTTCCCAGATCCCCGAGGCGTCGGAGCGGACCGTCAGCGGATGAGTGGCGGGATTCCAACCGTTGAAGTCGCCCACCACCGATACGCCGGCGGCGTTCGGCGCCCAGACGGCGAAATGGGTGCCCTGCTCGCGATCGGGGCTGCGCGGCAGCGCGTGAGCCCCGAGCTTCTCGAACGCGCGCACGTGCGTGCCTTCGCGGAAGAGATAAATGTCCTGAGCGGTGAGCAGCACTTGGCGAGTCTAGCAAGTCCCATTCCCGTTTGTGCATTGGCCGGACGTCGCCTGCGGCGCTTCCGGCGAGCGCGCCCTGTGGCTGCTCTCGACCTCGCGGGCCAGGGAGCGGCCCTGGCCCGCTTACCGGCATGCCGCCCGTTGAGCTAATGAGTGCTCTCAGTCATCCCATCGTCATAGCCCACCGTGGCGCGAGCGGGTATGCGCCCGAGCATACTCTGGCCTCGTACTTCATTGCGATCCAGCAGGGAGCGGACTACATCGAGCCGGACCTCGTCGTGACGCGCGACGGGGTGCTGGTGGCCCGGCACGAGAACGAGATCGGCGGGACGACGGACGTCGTGGGGCGAAGCGAGTTCGCCGACCGGCGCACGACCAAAGCCATCGACGGTGTGAGCGTTACCGGTTGGTTCACGGAGGATTTCACGCTGGAGGAGCTCAAGTCGCTGCGGGCGCGCGAGCGGATCCCGGATCTGCGGCCGGGAAACACGAGGCTCGACGGCAGGCTCGAGATTCCAACGTTGGAGGAGATACTCGCGCTGGTTCGCGGCGTGGAGGAGCAGCGGGCCGTTCGCGCGCGCGGATTGGGGCTCGCTCCGCCGGAGCCGATCGGGGTGTACCCTGAGACGAAACATCCGAGTTATTTCGCGGGAATTGGCCTGGCGATGGAGGAGCGGCTGGTCGGGACGCTCGAGCGGTATGGATACCGGGGGCCGGACGGCGGCGCCTTTCTGCAATCGTTCGAGACGGGCAATCTGCAGGTGTTGCATCGGCTCACGAAGTTGCCGCTGGTGCAGCTCATCGAGGCGACGGGGGCGCCGTATGATCTCGTCGCGAAGGAAGATCCGCGCACCTATGCCGATCTCGCGGCTCGCGCGGGGTTGGAGGAGATCGCCGCGTACGCTGCGGGCATCGGGCCGGCGAAGTCGCTGGTCATTCCGCGGGATGGTGAGGGGAGGTTGACGCGGCCGACCCCATTGATCGCGGATGCTCATGCGGCGGGGTTGAAGGTGCATCCGTGGACATTTCGGGCGGAGAGCGGGTTCTTGCCGGCGGGGGTGGATTTGGAGGGGGAGTTGCGGGAGTTTCTCGCGGCGGGGATCGATGGGTTTTTTACGGATCAGCCGGATGTGGGCGTGAGCGAGCGGGATGCGCACCTCGTGTCAGGTTCTTCGGAGCGCAGCGCAAAATGAGCCCTGGGAAGCGGCGGGTCGAGCGCCGATTCCAGGTCAGGCGGGGGTGGAGGAGCGTTTGCGGGAGCCGACCAGGGCCAGGGGAGGGGCGGGGGCGGCGGCGAGGAGGGTGCGGGCTCGGAGGGAGGCGGCTTTGGCTTCCTCGGGGGCGGCGGCGGCTACGACGGGCTGGGCGAGGAGGTAGCCTTGCACGGCGATCGGGCCGCAGTGACTGAGGAACTCGAGCTGGTTGGCGCGCTCGACGCCCTCGGCGACCACTTGCAGGCCGAGGCCGTGGCAGAGGGTCACGATGGAGCGCACGATGGCGGCGGAGCGCGGGTTGGAATCCACGCCCTCGATGAGCATGCGGTCGAGCTTGACTCGAGTGATGGGCAGCTGCTCGAGCGAGGTCAGGGAGGAGTAGCCGATGCCGAAATCATCGAGGGCGATGGAGACGCCGAGCTCGCGCAGGCGCCGCAGGGCGTCAATGGTTGCGGTGCCGGTCTGCAGCACGGTCTCGGTGAGCTCGAGCTCCAGGGCGCTTGCGGGCAGGCGCGCGCTCTCCAGCGCGCGGACGATGTGGCTGACGAAGTCGCTCTCGAAGAACTGTGGCGGAGAGACGTTGATGGCGACTCGCGCATCGTGCCAGCCCGCGGCGCGCCAGGCCGCCACCGTGGACGTCGCTGAGCGCAGTACCCACCCGGTCAGCTCGTGAATGAGGCCGCTCTTCTCGGCGATGTGGATGAACTCGGTGGCGGTGGCGATCCGGCCGCCGGGCTTGCGCCAGCGCAGCAGGGCCTCGAGCGCAGTGACTTCGCAGCCACCGAGCGCCACTTCCGGCTGGAACATGAGCAACAGCTCGCCGGCCTCGACCGCCTGGCGAAGGGACTGCTCCAGGCGGAAGCGCTGCGCGGCCGCATCGTAGAGTGCCGCCCGATAAAGGGCGAAGCGATTCCGGCCGAGCTCCTTCGCGCGAAAGAGCGCCACGTCCGCGGCGCGCAGGAGGCCTTCCGGGTCGTCGGCGTGATCCGGGAAGAGGCTCGCGCCGATGCTGGCGGTCGTTGCGAGCGCTCGGCCTTCGATGGTGAGCGGCTGCTGCAGGGTCGCGACCAGCGCGGCGGCGCGCCGCTCGACTTCCTCGACCGTGCGCAGCTCCTCGATGAGAAGGGTGAACTCGTCGCCTCCGAGCCGCGCCACCAGACTGTTGGCGCCGGCCGCCGCCTGCAGCCGTTCCGCGATGCCCTGCAGCACGCGATCGCCGAAGTTGTGCCCCAGCGTGTCGTTCAGGGACTTGAAATTGTCCATGTCGATGAAGAGCAGCGCCACGCGCCGCCCGGTCTGCCTGGCTCGCGTCAGCGCGCCGGTGAGGCGTACGGCGAGCTGTCGGCGATTGGGCAGTTGAGTCAGCGGGTCGTGGTGGGCCAGGTGGTGCAGCTGCCGGGTGCGCTCCGCGACATGGCGCTCGAGCTCTGCCTGGTGGGCGCGCAGGTCCGCCTCAGCCTGCGAGATGCGGTCGGCCATGGTGTTGAATGACTCGGCGAGCTCATCGATCTCCGCCGAGCCGCCCCGCGGTGCACGCACGGTGCGGTCGCCGCTCGCCAGCAGGCGTGTCGCGGCGGTAAGCCGGCGCACGGGCAGGCTGATGCTGGCCACGAGCAGCGCCGAGACGATCGCCATGACGACGAGGACCGCCACGCCGGAAGCGGTTACCGTGTGCTCTGCGGCTTCGGCCGACGTGGCCGCATGACGGGCGGCGTCCAGGAGCCCGCGCCGCGCGGGCTCCTGCAGCTCGTTCTGCACTTCTTCGGTCAGGACACCGCTCTGGTCCAGCAATGCGCGGCGGGCTGCCATGTCGCGCGCGTCGAGTCGCTCCATGTCCCTTCGAAGGCGAACGGCGCGCTCGAAATCCGATTGCACGACGTCCATCCATGCTGGTCCGGGTGAATGGGCGAGCGCCGCCGCGTGCTTGCGGAGTGCCGCCTCGAAGTTGCGCTCGCGCGCGGCCGTGATGGCCGGCGGCCCATAGCTGTAGCGAACCGCGTCTATCGCCTTGGCGAGGGCGGAAAGTGAGGGTCTCGCGATGACCTGTCCATGGATGGTGAGGCCCGTGCCACCCGCCGTTGCGACGAGCTCGTACACGCGATGGAGCGCCTGCCAACGTCGCTGGCGCCATTGTGCGCGCCGCACGGCGTCCAGCGCCAACTGGCGGCCGTCCTCGATGTGCGCCAGGAGCTGATCGCGCAAGGTGCGCGTGGCGGGTGTCAGCCTCGGCCGAGGCGTTCCGTCGAAGTAGCGCTCGACGGCTCCCTGCAAGGCATCGCCCGCGAGCGAGAGCGTCTGGAGATTGCCCTTGCTGTCGGATTCCAGATCGTCGCCCACCGCACGGTCGTAGGCGCTCAGCTCCTCGAGAATCACGCTGGCGCGGTGCGCGAGGGGCTCGTGCCGTGTCCGCATGCTCCGCACGGCCTCCACCGCGGCACGGGTGGTGCGCGTTGCCAGCACGTGGGCCACCATGACCACGGCCGCAACGGCGGCGAGCCCCAGGGTCAGCCGGGTGGCAATGCCGAATCGCGGCCGCAGCCGGCGGCGATCGATGTGCTCTGCCTCACGCATGCGACATAAGCCGGAGCCGTCGATCTCTCGCGGTCAAGGCTGACCCCGAGCTCGAGCCCGAAGCTTGCGCGCCAACAGGGCATTCGTCCGTGCCCGTGATCGCAGATGAGCCGATAACCCCGCCGTGACGACCAAACGGCCACGGCGATTGCCTTATACTACCGGCACGATGGAGAGCAGGGCCCTTGCCGTCGCACCCGTGAGGATTGTGTGCCTGTGTTTTTGTACAGCCAAGAGAAGGAGCGGCGCTTCCCCCCTGGTCCGGGGTGCCAAGTTTCCGCGCCGGAGATGCGATGACCGAGATTGCTGACACTTTCGACTCTGCCTTCACGAAGGCCGTCGATCTGGGCAATCGGCTTGCCGATAAGGACAAGGATGCCGACCTGTGGGACATCGCCGATGGGCTCCTGGCCGGGGCCCTGCAATACTGGTTGTATTCGCGCCAGCCCTGCGGTGACCCGCGCTGCCCGGATTGCATGCCGATCAGCACGGCGGAGGGGCGTATGGCGGAGCTGAGGCGGCTGATCGACCAGCTGGCATCGGAAAGCGAGTACTTCCATACCCCCACCGACGCGAACGCCGGCCGGGCATAAGCGCCCGCCGGAAGCCGCCTAGACCGCGGCGTCGAGGCCAGCATGCGTGCGCTATCACCGTGCGTGCCCCCCCAATCGCTTCAGACCGTTCTAAAATACCGGCTGCCTCGAGCGCACGCCGCTCCACCCAGAAGCATACCCGAAAGGGGTTGAATTGAGCCTAGATTCCTTGGAAGCCACCGGCGAGCCGATCGCCGCGGACGTGGTCATCATCGGGGCGGGTCCCTGTGGACTTTTCCAGGTGTTCGAGCTCGGATTGCTCGGCATCAGCGCCCACGTGGTGGACTCCTTGGCCCATCCGGGTGGGCAATGCACGGAGCTCTACCCGGACAAGCCGATCTACGACATCCCCGCGCTGCCGGTCTGCGGCGCCCAGGAGCTGATCGACCGGCTCATGCAGCAGATCAAGCCTTTCAAGCCGCAGTTTCACCTCGGGCAGGAGGTCGTTGAGTTCTCGCGCCGGGATGACGGGAGATTCTCGATCGCCACCGCGGCGGGTACGCGCTTCGATGCCGGCGCGGTGGTGATTGCCGGCGGTGTCGGCTCATTCCAGGCGCGGCGGATCGGCATCGAGGGCGCCGAGTCTTTCGAGAGCAGCGGGATCCTCTATCGTGTGAAGGATGTCGGTGCGCTGGAGGGCAAGCGCCTCGTGATCTTCGGTGGCGGCGATTCGGCACTCGACTGGACACTGGAGCTGGCAACGCGGGCGAGAAGCCTGACGCTCGTTCACCGGCGGGCTGAGTTTCGCGCGGCTCCGGCCTCGGTAGCCAAGATGCGGGAGGTGGTCGCGGCGGGCCGCATGCGCCTGTTCGAAGCGCTGCCACAGTCGCTGATCACCGCGGAGGGGGCGCTCGGCGGCGTCAACATCAAGACCCCCGACGGGACGGCGCACGCCCTCGAGGCGGATCACCTGCTCGTCTTCTTCGGGCTGCATCCGAAGCTCGGGCCCATTGCCGAGTGGGGGCTCGAACTCGAGAAAAAGGCTCTCAAGGTCGATACGGAGAGATTTCAGACGAGCCTGCCGGGTGTCTTCGCCGTGGGCGACATCAACACCTATCCCGGCAAGAAAAAGCTCATTCTGTCGGGCTTCCACGAGGCGGCGCTCGCCGCCTTCGGCATCCAGCACCATCTCTATCCCCAGAAGCGGCAGTTCCTCCAGTACACCACCACCAGTCCCATCATGCACCAGAGATTGGGTGTCCCTGAATGAGTCCGGAAGCAAGCGATAAATGGGCCCAGGGCCGCTCCGCCCTGAGACCCGTTGGCGCAAGCGGAGGCACCCCGGGAAACGGGCGCGGGCTGATCCAGGTGAAGTGGATGGGCCGGCCGCTGAAAGCGCCGCAGGCGGCTTTGAGCCCATCCAACAATGAATCCACAGCTCGCTGACCTCCTCCGGCTGCTCGAGCTCGAGCCGCTCGAAGTGAATCTGTTTCGCGGCGAAAGCCGGGACATCGGCAGTGCGCAGGTATTTGGCGGCCAGGTGCTCGGCCAGGCGCTCACCGCCGCCTCCGCGACGGTGGAAGGGCGCATCGTGCACTCGCTGCACGCCTATTTCCTGCGCCGGGGCGATTTCAACGCGCCCATCGTCTACCAGGTGGACCGCAGCCTCGATGGGCACAGCTTCTCCAACCGCCGGGTGGTCGCCATCCAGCACGGCGAGCCGATTTTCAACATGGCGGCATCCTTTCAGGCCTCCGAGGAGGGTCTGGAGCACCAGATCGGGATGCCGGCGGTCCCACCGCCCGAGGATCTTTCAGACTCGAGCGCCCCGCCGCCGGAGCTGCTCGCGCGCATGCCCGAGCGAGTGCGGCAGTTTCTCGAGCAGTCACGGCCCTTCGAGTACCGGCTGGTGCAACCGCTCGATTACGTGGCGCCGCGGAGCGAGCCACCCTCGCGGCAGGTGTGGTTTCGCGCGGTGGACCGCCTGCCACCCGACGAGATGCTGCACCGGTGCCTCCTCGCGTACCTGTCGGACTACTTCCTGCTGGACACGGCGACCCTGCCGCACGGGTCGGTCTTTCTCAGAGCCACCATCGTCATGGCCAGCATCGACCATGCCATGTGGTTTCATCGGCCGCTGCGGGTGGACGACTGGCTGCTCTACGCGGTGGAGAGCCCGAGCGCCTCGGGGGCGAGGGGCTTTGCGCGGGCGAGCGTCTACAGCCGGGACGGCACACTGGTCGCGAGCACCGCGCAGGAGGGACTGGTGAGGTTGCGTCGCGGGAAGGCAACTTAGAGGGCGTAGAGGGCGGCGCATTTCGTTCGCGCAGTAGCCCGGATCCAGCG
>JAKBCR010000185.1 GCA_021807675.1 Pseudomonadota bacterium | reverse complement strand
GCTGCGTTCGGCCGCGCGGGCCGTGGACGAGATGGACGACGACACGCCCGAGCACCTCGCGCGCAAGGCCGAGGCCTTCGCCGAAGCGCAGACGCGCTACGACTACATCGCCGCCAAGCGGCTGGCCAATGCCTGGTGTGCGGCCTTCGTTGTCCGCAAGCACTTCCCTCCACTCGCTCACGACCCGCGCTTTCTGGACACCAAGCCGTTCGGGATCACGCAGGGCCACCTCGGCGATCTTTCGCAGGGACGCGCGCTTCCGGCTGCGCTGGCCGCCGAAGTGGAGCATCTCGCACGGGAGTACCAGTTTTTCCACTGGCATCTGGCCTTTCCCGACGTGTTCGCGCGCGGCGGATTCGACTGCATCCTCGCCAATCCGCCGTGGGAACGCGTCAAACTCCAGGAAAAGGAATGGTTCGCCGCGCACGGCCGCGAGGACATCGCCAACGCCCCCAATGCCGCCGCCCGCAAACGCCTTATCGACCAACTCCGGCCCGACGACCCCGCCCTGTACGGCGCCTTTCTCGTGGATGTGCGCAAGGCTGAAGGCGAGAGCCATCTCCTGCGCAAATCCGGTCGTTACCCTCTCTGCGGCCGAGGCGACATCAACGTCTACGCCGTCTTTGCCGAGGGCATGCGCTGCGTGCTCAGCCGCGGCGGACGCATGGGCGCGGTCCTCCCCAGCGGCATCGCCACCGACGACACCACCAAGTTCTTCTTCCAAGACGTGGTGCAAGCGAATTCCCTGCGCAGCCTCTTTGACTTCGAGAACCGTAAGGGCCTGTTCCCCGCCGTAGACAGCCGAATGAAGTTCTGCCTCTTCACAAGCGGCTCAGGCCGGGCCGCCGCGGCCGGGCGCACGCCGCCCCCTGCGGAGTTCGCTTTCTTCTGCCTCGGCGTCGAGGACGTGCGCGACCCGGACAAACGTTTCGCTCTCAGCGCCGAGGACATCGCGCTGCTCAATCCCAATACCCGCACCTGTCCCATTTTCCGTTCCCGCCGCGATGCCGAGCTAACCAAGGCCATCTACCGCCGAGTGCCCGTGCTCATTCGCGAGGCGCGGGACAGTCAAGCTGGGGAAAATCCTTGGGGTATTACGTTCTTGCGGATGTTCGACATGTCGAACGATTCGCACTTGTTCCGCACGCGCGAGCAATTGGAGGCCGACGGTTGGACGCTTCGCGGCAATCGCTTTAGCAAGGCCGACGACGAATATCTGCCGCTGTATGAGGCGAAGATGGTCGATTTTTTCGATCATCGAGCTGCCGACATTCGCTTCAGTGAACAGGCGCGACAGCGAAAAGCGCAGCCAGCTTCAATTTCCGACGCGGACAAGCGCTCTGCTCACCGCGTGGCGTTGCCGCTCTTCTGGATTTCGGCGGCTGATTGGCGGCGAGCGCTCCCAGCAGGAGCAGATGACCACTGGCTCATTGGATTCGCCAGCGTAACCAGTCCAACCAATGAGCGAACTTTTTGCCCCTCGATCATTCCGAAAAGCGGAGCGGGTAATAGCTTCCCGCTACTTTCAGCTCAAGCTCGCCCTCAAGAGAGAGCTCTTTCTTTATGCAACATGTCAGCGTACGTCTTCGACTTCTCAGCCCGTCAGAAGGTCGGTGGCGTGAATTTGAACTTTTTCCTTGTGCAGCAATTTGCTGTCCTTGAAGCCGCCTCGTTCGGGAAACAAGCTGAATGGTTAGCAAACGCGCTAGTGCTCTCCGACTGGTTCGTGCCCTGCATCCTGGAGTTGACTTACACAGCCTGGGACTTGAAGGCGTTCGCGGAAGACTGCGGCTGGTTCGGGCCGCCGTTCCGTTGGGACGAGGAGCGCCGATTCTTGCTCCGTTGCGAACTGGACGCCGCCTTCTTCCACCTCTACCTGCCCGCCGACGGCCAGGGTGACTGGAAACCGGCCCGCCAATCCGACGGCTGCCCATACGACGAGACGCCCGAACTGTTGGCCGAGCTGAAGCGGCATTTCCCTACTCCCCGCGACGCCGTGTCCTACATCATGGACACCTTCCCCATTGTTCGCCGCAAGGACGAGGAGAAGTACAAGGGCGACTACCGCACCAAGCGCGTCATCCTTGAAATCTACGACGCGATGCAGGAGGCCATGCGCACGGGCCGTCCCTACCAGACCCGCCTCGACCCGCCGCCGGGCCCGCCGCAAGATCCCGAAGGGAAGTTCGTCCCGTACGCGCAGATCGCGGACAACCCGCCGCCGCACATCCACCTGCCTCGGGACGCGACTGGAGCCGGTGACGTCGCGCTGCAGCTGTCGGATCTCGCGGCTCGGTTCCCGAGCGGGGCCTTCGTACTTCGACTGGGCACCACTGTGGATGCCCCAGAGCTGCGCGTGCGGCCGGTGCGCACGGCAGACATCCAGACCAGTGATCGGGTTGTGCTGGCAAGTCCGAAGCTGCGAAGTACGGGGACACCGGTTCCGTCCGCCCTCGGTCGGCTGCGGGTCGAGGCGCGCACCGATGCCGGCGACGGCTCCGCCTATGTGCTGGTTACGGTGCGGAGCGAGAACGGAATCACTCAGGCGCGCTTCTCGGAAGAGGAGTGGCGCAGCCTGAAGACGGTCGGCGTTGTCCAAGAGACCGCTGAGGCCTGAGCAGCAGATGGCCACGCTCTTTCCGGCGCTCGACCCCTCGACTATCGAAAACCCGGGCGAGCGCTTCGTCGCCGAGGCACTGGTCGAGCAGCTGCCGAGCCGGGTGGAGGTCTTCCACAGCTTCAACTGGCTGAGCCGAAACCGGCACGGTACGCTGATGGAAGGCGAGTGTGACTTCGTGCTGCTCGACTCGGAGCGCGGCCTGCTGTTCGTCGAGGTCAAGGGCGGCTCGCTCGTCTTCGACGGGCGGGAGTGGGTGCGCGAGGTCCGCGGCGAGCGCCGTGCGCTTAACAAGGATCCGTTCTCGCAAGCGCAGCGCGCGATGCACGACATCGTTGACCTTGTGAAGCGGCGGTTTCCAGGCCCCGGCGATTTGCCATTTGCCTACGGCTTCGCCGTCGCCTTCCCGGATTCCCGCGTCAGCGGGATCTTGCCTCCTAGCATCCAGCGCGAGCTGATCCTAGATGCGGCCAGGCTGAAGGACCTGCAGGAGGCGATTCGGCGGGTCTTCGGCAGCTTCACCCGCAGCGGTCATCGCGGGCTCACAGAGCTGGAGATGGAGTCGGTCCGCGAGGCGCTGTACCCAAAGTACCAGCTGCTGCCTGTCGTCTGGCGCACGGTCGAGGACCAAGAGGAAAGGCTGCGGCGGCTGACCGCCGATCAGCAGCGCATCCTTGACATCCTTGCCAACCAACCCAAGGCCGCGATCCGCGGTGTGGCTGGGTCCGGCAAGACGATCTTGGCATTGGCCAAGGCGCAGGCGCTTGCCAGCGCCGGCGTGCGCACGTTGCTGCTTTGCTACAACCGACCGCTCAAGGATTGGCTACAGGGGGCGATACCGGAGTCCTTCGGCGAGTGCCTGACCATCGACACCTATCACGGCCTGACGTACGAACTGTGCAAGTCGGCCGGCGTGCGTCTGCAGGAACTGGGCAATGCAAATGACCAGACGTACTGGACCGATACCGCACCGGAGGCCCTGATGCAGGCCTGCGAACGGTTGGGCCCGGAAGATAAGTTCGACGCGGTCGTGGTTGACGAGGGCCAGGATTTCCACGATCTGTGGTGGACGAGCCTCGACTCGGTCTTCCGTGACCCCGGCAACAAGGTTTGCTACTACGTCTTCTACGACCCGAAGCAGAACTTGTATGTTGAACAACCCTCGCTACCCGGGGAGCTGGGCGAGCCATACGAGCTACGGGAGAACTGCAGGAATACTGTCCGCATCGCCGAGCACTGCGCCGCGCTCGTCGGCTACGAGAACCGTTACCGCGACGGAGCGCCGATGGGGGACGCGCCTGAGATCGTGCGGGTGCGCTCGCAGGCCGAGGCCTTCAAGGAAGCGGGTAGGCGCGTCAGGCTGCTGTGCATGTCCAATCAGGGTGGACTGCGGATGTCGCAGGTTGCCGTGCTGGCACCGGGGGTCACCGAAAGGCACTGGCCTGCGCACTTCGACCCCATTCCACTCACCGAGAGCTTCGAACAGTGGCGGCGGAATGAGTGTGTCCTGATCGCATCCTGGAGCCGCTTCAAGGGACTGGAAGCCGATGCCATTGTAATCATCGAGGTGTCCGCCAAAGACGACCGTCATGTCGACGCCAACCGATACGTGGCGCGTTCACGGGCAAAGCACCTACTGACGATCATCGAGGTAAAACAGTAATGAGTGCCGACAGACGTTGGCGGGCTGTCGGGCATCTTGCCAAGGGGCAACAGCAAAAGTGATCACTGCGGCCCGTTTCTGCCATCCGCGGTGCGTCGCATAGCCATGCTGAGCATCCCGTACGAGACTGAGACATTCCCGCCGGGCACCGTTGTCAATGGCGCCGCTGATCTGCCGCCTTCCCGCTATTGTGCTGGCCTCGATTGAAGTCGTGTCAATGACAGTCGCCGAGGTCAGCGCGTGGGCCCTTTTTAGGTCATTCCGAACCTGATGGGAAGCGGTGGTACGCGGACGGTACTCGTCGGTCGGCCGACGGGTGTCTCTACATGCAGGTTAATTGGTACTATGCGGCCGACGCGCTGCCGATGAATTACGCGAGGACAGACCATTCAATCTCAGCCTTCTGCCCCCCTACTTGCTCTCGGCCTCGACCCAGGGGGAACCGGGGCTTTCGGGTGGGCAATTGTGTCTCTATCCGAAGGGCACTTCTGTCTGGAAGTCTCAGGGTGCGTCGGCGGGGCAGAGGAAGCGATCGCTGCCGCCAAACAATATCTGAAGCGGGCGCCCGATGCAGTCGGGATCGATTCCCCACTTTATTGGGTAACGCGCGGGGACCGTACAGCGGACCAAATCGTGCGCCAGATGCTGAGCCAAGCCGGTGGCCGAGCCTCAAGCGTGCTACACGTGAACTCGCTTATGGGCGCCTGCCTTACGCAAGGGGCTCTCGCCAGCCATCTGGCTCTGGTTGTGTGGCCCGGCGCTTTAATCACTGAAGCACATCCGAAAGCTCTGCGACACGTCTCGCAGGCGGCGGCGGACTTCATTGAGCCGCTTAGCCAAACTACTCAGTCGGATCACGAACGCGATGCAGCACTAGCGGCGTTTTCAGCGTTGCACGGCGCGTTCGATGATCCTGCTTGGCAGGATCTGCGTGCGCTAGAGCATGGAGTGTGGTTTCCGATGGCACGCGTGTACTACTGGTTTCCCCGAGCAATCACCAGATTGCCCGAGGCTGTCCCGAGTACGGAAGTCGTGCAAATTACCGAGCGTGTGGTCGCACTGCTTCAAGAAGGAAAACTGTCTCTGGAATTACCCCAGGAATATCAGTATGCCTCTATCACCCTCGCCATCATTGACGCAGTTTACTCCATCGGGGTCAAGTACAGCGGCGTGCGCACAACCGTGGGCCGCTACTGCAATACCTACGAGTTGAGCAGATTCCGTCCGCATCGTGATTGCCTGCCGGCCCCGGCGGATCAAGAGTCGGTGAGCCAGCTTTGCGCGCATTTTGAGGAACGAGGAAGCGAGCGCATGGCGCTGGATGTCTTCGAAAACGCCCAGCGCACATCTAGTCGCAACGGTATCTTGAAGGCCGAAGCCGTATGGCGGTTTGCGCAGGCATTACGGCAAGAGGGCATTGAGTACCTTCAAGATGTCCCACCAATCCCCAACGGTAATCTCGACGAGGCGATACGTGCGATTCCTGGACAAGCATCGGGTATCAGTCTGCGATACTTCCGGATGTTGATCGGTGCCGATGAGGTCATTAAGCCCGACCGGATGATTCTTAGATTCGTGGAAGACGCTACGGGTAAAAGTACCTCGGCTGTTCGAGCGCCGGCAGTATTGCTGCACGTTATAGCCCGTTTGCGAACTGATATCCCAAACGTCACCCCGCGCGCCCTGGATCATGCGATTTGGGAGTATCAGCGTAGGCTCGGGAGGACTCCGGACGACCTGAACTTGACGGAGGACTGAGGGAACTATCAGAGTTCCCGGTGCCCCGTGCCTTCTCGCGGGTCTCGACGGAATTTCAAAAAGTCGCGTGTGGTCTGTAGCGCCAAGTGCACATGGGAAGTGTCGACTCAAGGCCAACGCCGCCACTTCCGGATGGCGCGGTGGCGCGGTAAACTTAAGCCTGACGCGGCTTAATAAGTCAGCACCATATGAGAAGAGAATCCTTTGCGGACTGTATCGCTGCTGGACTCGGGGGATGGTTCCAGCAACTCGCGGCGCAGAACCTCGAGCACCAAGTCGGTGAGGACGCGGCGAGAGTTGAAGTTGTACGCATGATAAGCGCGCAGCGGTCCTACATTCCTGAAACCGCACAGCGACCCCAGAACTGGCCGATGACCACGAAGAAGCGCATAGACATCGCTGTTCTGGGCAAGAAGGCGGGCGCGCAAGGTTGGTACGGAGCCATCGAACTAAAATGGCCTGGTTACGCGTTTGACGTGGGCGCAATGCGAAAACGAGTCGTGGAGGATGCGGTGCGGGTTGCCTTCGCAAGGACGAACAATCTTTGCGCAAATTTCTTGATTCTAGGGGGAGCGACGTCATCCTTGGATAAACTGTTCGACAAGTCGCACACTTCGAAAATAAAGGAGGAACAGCGGATGGCGTTTACGACCCTATTTCGGCGAGAGTTGGCAAATCCTAACGGCGTGCTGTCTAACAATCAATTAAATAGAGAATTTCCCGATTTCGGCGATCGTGTACCGCAGACCACTTTCAACGGCTGGTCGCGCAGATTGAAGGCGGAGCTCATCTCTTTTGTGACGGCAAACGTAGGACGCGACACGAAGGGTACCGTCTTTGTATGGCAGATTAGGCGATAGCAACTTCTCCGAGCTGCTCGTTTCGATTCATCTGTGCGGGTGGCGTGATCTGCGTTGATCGAATATCGTCCAGAGTGACGATCACGTTGACAGAGAACGGGCTGAATGCTCAGTCTGTGTCAACCGGCTCGGGGAGTCGTGATCCCGGCTTTGTTCAGAGAACCGCGCTAGGATCGCATGGAAATCTTCCGCCCACGGGGAACATCGCCGCAAGCGCGTGACGGATTTCTTGAGCGAACCGGCATCGTAGAGCTGGCAGCACTCAGAGCAGCGCGTGGGATACATCATGGTGTTCGTGGTGCCTCGACCCATACACTGAGACGGCAGGGGCGAGGGCGTCCGTGTATCATCTGGTACCGTTGTTCGCTGACTGCCGAGATAGATGGCTGACGCGGCGGTATTTCCCTTTCAGGACGTCCTCTTGCCACTGTTTATATGTTTCTGGTCGCCAGAAATTGCGGCCGTTCAAGTTTCCGTCGGGCCGCGGAAATCGCTCCTGCGCAATCCACTTGCGCAGTCCGCGATCGGTAATCTTCTGATCGTCGAGGATCTGCCTTGCGAATACGAACATGCGCCTTCTCCAGGTGGCCCGGGATATTCCGAACCTTCTGGTGCCTATGGCGAGCGGGCTTTAAATTTCGGCGTAGGCGGGGCGCTTTCCTGACATAATTTCTTGCAATTGAGTTGCCCATCGGATGAGGGCGTCGCGCTTTTCGGGAAGGTACTTGTTCCTGTCGTAGATGCCGCCGGTGCTCGAATCGCTGTGATTGAGGACCTTATCGATCACAGGGTTCCGCGGGATCCCGAGCTTCGACATGTGCGTCGAGGCGGTTCTCCTGAGGTCATGCGGTTTAAACGGCTCGAGACCAAAGAGTTTCTCGCCCTTGACGAGATCGGACAGGACGTGGCTCAAGGTCTTCTCGTGGATGGGTCGCTCGCGGTGCTGTATGGACCTGGAGTTCGGGAGCAGGCAGGGCCGGGGACCTGCGAGCTTGATGAGCTCCTGGACGATTTCGACGGCGAGGTCCGAGAGCGGCACGAGGTGTACGTGGGTGCTCCCCCTGGGCTCGGTCTTGATGTGCTCGGGGGGTATGGTCCAGATACGGCGCTCGAGATCGAACTCCTCGATATGCGCCTGTGCAATTTCACCGGGGCGTTGAGCCGTGACGAGAACGAGGCGTAGCGCGAGTGCCATCCGGCGCATGATGCGATGCTCTGGTCTGTCGAGCGCGTCCCAGAAGACCTTGATCTCCTGCCAGTCGAGCCATCGTTCGCGTGAGCGCTCTTTGCCTCCGGGAGGGCGTACGCCAAGAAAGGGATTGATTTCGACGAGATCCTGGTCAATGGCGAACATGAAGACCTGCTTTCCGAGGTCGCGCACTCGGTTCGCCATTACCTTGGCCCCGCGTGCGACGATCCGGTCGAGGAGCTCCACGGCATCCTTCTTTCTGAGCTCGCGCACCGGGCGATTCTTCCACGGCTCCCCGAGGTACTTCGCGAGCAGCTTCACCGCTTCCCGAGGACGCTTGCGCTCGCGCCTCGCGTGGCGCCACGCCCAGACCGCGATCACGTTGCGGACCGTTACCGCTCCGAGGCGAAGACGCTTGGCCTCGCGGGCCACTTCGTCACGCCGGCGCCTCTCCTCGAGCTTCGGATCCAGTCCCTCGGCCATCTCGCGCAGGGCCTGGTGATGCATGTCGAACGCCTTCTTCAGCGTGATGTGCGGGTATTCGCCGAGCGTCCACCAGTCTCGCTTCCCGTTTACGCTGTAGCGCATCCTGAAGCTCTTGGAGCCGTTAGGCCGCACCCGCAGTATCAATCCTTGGCGCCCATCGGCGTGCCGGTCATACTCAATGTCCTTCGGTTTTAGGGCTTGAATCGAGGCGTCGGTGAATCGCATATGAGGGGGCAGCCAAGGGGGCAAGAAGGTCGTGCTTAGGGGGTCCGGACCTCGCCGGAACGTTCCGGGGCCGAAATCGGATTTTTAGCCTTTTATACGTCGGATCAGAGACTTAGGCCCCGGAATAGGCCGGCACTCAAGGGTACCAGATCACCGAGCACACGTCCATGGGGTGCAAGGGGTCCCGAGTTCAAATCTCGGCGCTCCGACCAAAT
>JAKBCR010000184.1 GCA_021807675.1 Pseudomonadota bacterium | reverse complement strand
ACATCCAGCGATTCACAGGCGCCCACGAGCTGGGGCATGTCTACCTCGGACACACCGAGAGCCTCGATGGCGAGGAGATCCTGTCCCGCGGTGGGCCCACCGACGAACGCGAGATTGCCGCCAACAGTTTCGCCTCAGCTTTCCTGCTGCCGAAGTGGCTGTTGCAGCTACAGGCTAAACGGCAGGGCTGGAATCGCAAGAGTATGTCGGACCCACAGACAGTGTATCAATTAGCGCTTCGGGTCGGAGCTAGCTACGAGGCCACCTGCGTGGCCCTCCAGACACACCACATCGTCGATGGCATCACAGCGACGAAGCTGATGGATGTCTCGCCCAGGGCGCTCAAGATCGCGCTCCTCGCCGGCTTGAGCATCGAGAACTACTTCCCCGACGTATGGCTATTAACGGAGCGCGACGAAGGCCTCGCGCTCGAGGGACAGCCAGACGATCTATTCATCCTGCGGCTGGCTGAGAAGGCGGGCGCCGGATACCTCTGGAACACTACCGATCTCGTCAACTCCGGCTTCGCCATCCTGCGCGATCAGCGAGAAATCCCACCACCTCATGAGGCCATCGGCGGACCGGTGACGCGCGCGCTGACCGCGCGCCGCTCGGACCCCGCACAGGGGCGATTCGCCCTGGAAATGAAGCGCCCCTGGCAGAAGGAAGACATCGCCATTGCCTCGTTGCACCTCGCGTACGACCTGTACGGCAAGGAAGTCGGCATGCCACGCGCGGTCCGCCGCCAGCTCGCAGCGGCGTAGATGGGAGCATCGGTTGTCATCCAATGCGACCTGCGTGTCGCGTTCGGGACCGCCCGTCATCAGGGCGCGCGCCCGACATGCCTGGTCTTCGCTTTGAGCGACGCGCACAGTGCCGCACGCGGAGCGCACGAGGAGCTGTCCGCCGAGCACCTATACTTCCACGCGATACAGCGCACTGTCGGCGGCCATCCCGACAAAGGCGTGGCGCATCCCCAGGCCTGCGCAGCACTGAAGCTCGACGGCCAATCCCTCGAGGCCAGCTGGCCTTATCTCGCGAAGCTCCCGAGCGACCTCGCTCACTGGGCGCCGCCGGCCACTGCAACGCCGCTCTTTCGGCGCGAAACGCTGCCCACGAGCGCCAAGGTCGCTGACATCGTGACACGACTCGACGCCGGGCAGCCGGTCGTCGCTATCTTCCTGATGGGGCAGCGCTTCTACGTCCCCACTGAAGGCCTTGTCGAGCAGGGCCCGAACGACGCGGACGTCGCCTATCACGCCGTCATAGCCGTCGGCCACGGCAAGAACAGCGCAGGCGAAGAGTGCATCCTGATACGCAACAGCTGGGGCGAGGGTTGGGCATTGGAAGGCTACGCATGGGTCACGACCTCGTACTTGGCGGCCAGACTGACGGCAACAGTGGTGATGGAGCCTATAACCCCATGAATGCGATCGAAGCGACCACCTGCGTCGATGCATGGCTGCAGGGATGTGACTACTTGCTGTCGCGTACGAAAGATGACCGACGTGCCTACAACGTGGTACTGGAGATCGCGCAGCCGCTCGCATTGCCAGCGGGGGAGCGCGCTGTCGTGACGCTCGTTGACAAGTTCCTGGCGAGCCGCGGCGCGCAGCCGATCAATTCCGTCGTGAACACTATCTTCCCCGCCTCGCTTTACCAGCGCCATGGCTCGGTCGGTTTGGCGGAACGCTACATAGCGGAGGTCTATCCGTCGCTCAAGCGGCATCGCGATTGGAAGTGGGGCACGTATGCACAGCGCTTGTTCCAGCGCCTCGATTCCCACGGTACTGATATCAAGCCGCTGGAGACGCTGATTGCCAAGCTTCGGTCCCAACTTGCTTTGACGGGGTCCCAGCGCGCGGTGTATGAACTGGGCATTGTGGACCCCTTCCTCGACATCCCGATATATGATCCCGAGCACGACCGCAATCGCCCTCTCGGTGGCCCATGCCTTACGCACCTGAGCGTCAAACTCGCGGCGGAGCATCGCATCATGCTGACGGGCTTTTATCGCTCCCATTACTACATCCAGCGCGCGCTCGGCAATCTGCTTGGCTTGGCTCACTTGCAGCATTTCATCGCCACGGAGACGGGCCTGGCTATGGGACCCCTCGTCTGCCACTCCTCAATGGCTCAGCTCGAATTAGAAACCGGGAAGTGGGGCAAGCGCGATGTGGCCGAGCTAATTGCGCGAGCACGCACGATGCGACAGTCCGCCGCGGCGTGAGGTGAGGACGTGACGACCAGCTGCGTGTTCTGGCCGATCGTCGGCCTCCATATGCGCTTGTCATCCCGCAGAAAGAATTTTCTAATGCTAATGCACTCGTCGCCTTCAAGAAGAAGGCCTCGGGTATCGTCCTAACACCAGAGAAAGCCGGGCCACCAGACAGCTCAGATCAAATTCAGCCGCAAAACGCACAATGCCCCTGAGCACATCCACGGCGCGTAAGGGGCCAAACCTAAGCGTATAGCGGACCACGTCCCCTATTGCGCATATGTACTCTGTCCGGAACCGAAATAGTGGTCGTAGACGTGAGCGTACGATCGGGCTACCTTCTCGGCACGAAGTTCCTTGGTATATGACTCCGGCAAATGCCGAATTGTCTGTCGGAGTGTCTGCATTACTGCCGCACGCGCCTGTTGCTTTTCGCGCCAATCGAGGATGAGCTTCTCACGTTTGAGGGTATCCAGGAGCTCGCGGCAGACTTTCTTGACCTCGGCTTCTTGTGCCTTGGTGAGCGTCGGTTCCGGCTTAGTGAAGATGTCGAATAACGCCAGTTCCTCCTCGGTGAGGCCTTCGGCGACGCCGCGCCTCTCCTCCGTAGACAGTTCCCGGGCGAATTTTAAGAGTTCCGCGAACACCGTCTCGATATTCTGACTGCCAGCGTTGTAGTCGTCGATGAGCTGCTGAAATCGTTCGGCGAGATTGGCGCGCGAGCTGTTCGCTTTGAGCATCTGCGCGAGCTTGCCCTCGATCAGCAGCCGCAATTTTTCCGCTTCCGTCCGCTTGTGGCTCTGCGCGAATTTGGCCTGGAGCACCTCGAAGTCGAGCTCGGAGAGGTTAATCAACGCCTGCGGCTTTGCGGCCGGAGCGATGTGGTAGCCCTGCGTCGCGATCGAGTCATTCAATAAGTCCTCAATCTCGCCCATGACATCGGAGATATCGGGCGGGCCGCTCTGCGCTCTGATCTTGGCGGCGAGATAGGCGATGAGCACCGCGAGCGGCGCAAGCTCATTCGCCTGCGGGTCGGGCAGGATGGCCTTGAAAAGGCGCGCCACCCGGGTGGCAAGCGCCAGATACGCCTTCTTGTCCGCCTCGCTGACGAGGATCGCCTCCACCGCATCGTCGATGCGGCCGATTCGCTCGAAGCCTTGGGAGCCGGCGATAGCTTCCAGGCTGAATCCGTGATTCGCCGCGAAGGTGCGCCCGGCATCGAGCGCTTCGCGCAGCGCCGCAACGAGCGCGGACTTGTCCCGGATCGGCTCCCCGCCGCGCTCGCCCGGGCGCGCGTAGATGGCGAGCGCATTCTGCAACGCCCGGAAGATGCCGACATAATCGACGATGAGCCCAGATTCCTTCCCCGGCGCCACGCGGTTCGCTCGCGCAATCGTCTGCATCAGGGTGTGGGCTCGCATGGGCTTGTCGAGGTAGATCGTCGAGCACGTCGGAACATCGAACCCGGTGATCCACATGGCGCAGACGAACACGAGCCGCAGGGGATCGTTCGGGTCCTTGAACTTCTCGTCCAGGTTCTCCTTGAGCATCCGCTGCCGGTGCGGGGCGATGTCGAGGCCCTTCTTCTTCAGGTCCTCAATCTCGTTCTGGCCCTGTGAAACCACCACGGCCATGTCGGTGGACTGCATGAACGCGATGCGGGCAGCGAAGGACTCGCGATCGGCGCCATTGGCCTTGGCGAATTGCACTTTGAGGCGCGCCAGCTCGGCATCCCAGTGCATCCTGACCTTGTCACACATCCGCACCGCGGTCGCCTTATCGATGCAGATCATCATCGCCTTGCCGCGGTAGCCTCGAGCGGTGAAATGCCCCACCACGTCCCGGGCGATGGCCTCCAGGCGATCCTCGCGGGTGATGATGTGGTACTCGCGGGCAAATTCCCGCTCGAGCTTGCGCTCCTGGCTCTCGTCGAGCTCGGCGGACTCGAGCAGCGTTTCGAGGTCTGCGCTCAGGTCCTCGTTCGTGAGCTGGACCTCGGGAATCCGATTCTCGTAGTACAGCGGAACGGTCGCGTGATCTTCAATCGAGCGGGCGAAGTCGTACACGCTCACGTACTCGCCGAATACCTCCCGCGTGCGCTCCTCCTCGCCCTTGATGAGCGGGGTGCCAGTGAAGCCGAGGAAGCCGGCATGGGGCAGGGCATTGCGCATGTTGAGCGCGAAAATGTCGTACTGGCTGCGGTGCGCCTCGTCGGTGATGACGATCACGTCCGAGCGATCGGAGAGCTTCGGATAGGGCTTGCCCGGATCACTCCGGAACTTCTGGATGAGGGTGAAGATGTAGCGCTCCTCACCGCGCAGCAGCTCCTTTAGGTGCTCGCCGCTCCTCGCCCGCACCTCCTCCTTGGTCGTCGCGCCAGTCGCCTTGAAGGTCTTGCTGATTTGATCGTCGAGTTCCTCGCGATCGGTCACGATCACGAAGGTCCAATTGCCGGCGAGTCTGCGCAGCACCTTCTGGGTGAAGAACACCATCGAGAGGCTCTTTCCAGAGCCCTGCGTGTGCCAAAAGACGCCCAGGCGTTTGCGCTCGTGCTCCTTCGCCTCGCGCAGCTCGATCAGGCGTGCGATGGCGCGGTTCACGCCGAGGAACTGGTGGTTGCGGGCGGTCTTCTTCTCGAGGCCGCCCTTGCCCTCCTCGAAGACGGTGAAATTCTCCACGTAGTCGAGGAGCCGGGCCGGCTCGAGCAGCCCGCGCAGTGCCCGCTCGAGGGAGACCCTGCCGGCTTCCGTCTCGTCATCCACCCGCTTCCAGTCAAAGAAGTGCTCCCACTCGTTCGTAAGTGTCCCGACCTTCGTGTCCGAACCATTCGAGAGCAATATGAAGGCATTGGGGTGAAAGAGCTGCGGGATGGACTGCCCCCGATAATCGCGCAGGTTGTCGTCGAAGGCGCTGCGCAGCGGAACCGTGGGCTTCTTGAGCTCGATGAACACGAGCGGCAATCCATTAACGAATGCGAGCAGGTCGCAGCGCCGTCGGTACATATCGCCCGCCACCCACATCTGGGAGGCGAGAAAGAAGTCATTGCGCTCGGGCGTGATCCAGTCGATCACGCGCAACGTTTCGGTCGTCTGCCCACCCTGCTCATCCGTCACCGTGACCTTCACGCCCTCCTTGATGAGCGCGTACACGTCGCGATTGGCATTGACCGGGAGCTGTGTCGAGCGGTCGCGGGTCAGTTGCTCGATGGCCTGCACATAGGCATCCGCGGGCAAGCCGGGATTGAGCCGCTCCAAGGCTAAGCGCAGTCGGCGCGTGAGGATGACCTGGTGCTCGCTTTCGCGCCCCTCTGTCCCGTTCTCACCGAGGGTCTCCAGGAAGAGGTTCGCGTGGGTCCACCCCAGCAGCTCGAGAAGCTGGATCGCCGGCAGCTCGACTTGCCGTCCTTCGCCGTAGGAGGCGACGACATCGCGAATGCCGGAGTCGCGCTTCATGCGGCGGCCGACTCCGGCTCGGGTAGCTCCGACACGTCGAGCTCACCGGAGATGAGCCTGGGGAGAAGCAGGTCGCGCGTGGCGCGGAGAACTCTGCTGGTTTCGCTCAGCTTTTCGCGAAGAGAGGTCATTGGGAAAGTGATCTCCTCGTACCGATCCTGAATTTCACGCGGTGGCCTCACAACCGGAATCGATTCCATCAGCTTCGCATTCAGATTCGGCATCGTGACCCCGTGCGCTCTCCCTGCGATCAGTCCCACAACGTTATCTTGGCCAATAAAGTTAAACAGATACCAACCGTTTACCTCCTTCGGATTCGGTCGAATTCGCAGACAACCAGTCCCGCAAAACCAACCTGCCTGATCGCTCATGATGTACGCGCGCCGTCCGATGTCTCCGCGACGCCCGTAAACGATGTCGCCCGGTTTGACCCGGTGGCGCACGAGCCGCTCCGCCAGCACCTCCGGAATGCGCGCGATGCCGTCGGTCTCAATTCTGAATCCGACAAGATTCTTGGGCATTAGCACGGGTACTCCTTCGTCCGAATAGTCAGCCTTATGTAGCTGACTGCCGAAGGGGCCGGTCTGAATTCCATCACCGGGAACACACACAGACGCCAGTGTTGTCAGCCCCCAGCCCTCAGGCACCGATCCCGGCTCCGACTCGACCATCCGCACCTTCTCGTGGCCGGGGAAGCGGAAGCGGACAAACCATTCCTCGTAGATGCGCCGGGCCATCTCCTCCAGGATCGCGATGCGCCGGGTGTTGTTCTCGATCAGGTCATCGTAGGCGGAGAGGATGGAGGCGATGCGGCGCTGGGTGTTAATATCAGGCAGTGGAAACTCAATTCGGCCAACTATGTCCTGATTGAGCGACGCCATGGTCGCCCCATGCGAACCTTGTTGTAGCATCCATTCCTGATGCTCGCGAGTCAGAAGGAAGTATGAGACGAAGCGCGGCAACACGTGCGGCGACTTCAGCCGAAGTCGCAAACAGTCCGAGCCTTGAAACCATCGGTCCTCAGCATTGCGAATGAATGCGTGGCGCTCCACGGCTCCTTTTCGGCCAAAGACAATATCTTCCTGTCTTAGTAAGTGACTTGAGAGCCGTTTGACCGTTTCGTCGCCGATGAACTCAAGGTTGTCTTTGCGGACGTCGCCAAACCCGATGTTCCGAACGTTTATCACAGGCGTGCCTACCTCGATGTAGCTGCTCGCCTTGAGTTGCGTTCCGAACGGGCCTGTCTTGATCTCTGCCTCGTTCGAGGAGACCAGTTCAGAAACACGTATTGTCGGCCACTTGGCGGTCGTCATGCTCGGTCTAGCATCGAGGCGACATTTCCGGCGATGGAAGCCTGTAGTTCCAGCGCCTCGCGGTTGAGGACTTCCAGAACCTCGTTCAACTGCTCCAATCGCTCCGCAAAGTCGAACTCATCCGCCGCCCGCTCGCCGACGCCAACATATCGGCCTGGATTGAGACTCCATCCCTGAGCCTCGATCTCCTCAAGCGTCGCGACCTTGCACAGCCCCGCCACGTCCGCATACGTGAGTTTCGCGAACCGCTCCTTGAACATCTTCTTCGAGTCGGTCTCGAACTCCGGCTTCTCTCCCCGATACAGCCGCACGATGTTGGCGAGGAACTCCATCTGCTCGGGCGTGAACTCCCGAATCGCCCGCGTGACCTGCTTGAAGTAGGGCCGGGCATCGAGGAACAGCACCTTTTCCCGCCGCTTACCCTTCCGCTTGCCCTTGTCGAGGAACCACAGCGTGCAGGGGAGCGTGACGGTGTAGAAGAAATTCGATCCGATGCTCACGATCACATCGACGGCGCCGGATCGGATGAGGTTCTTGCGGATCTCGAGCTCGCTCCCGCGCGCATCGCCCGCGGAATTGGCCATGACGAAGCCCGCGCGCCCCGTATCGTTGAGCGCGGCATGGAAGAGCTGGATCCAGAGATAGTTGGCGTTGTCGGTGCTCGGCAATCCGAGCCCGAAGCGCGGATCGTCCTTCAGCCGGTCCTTGTCCACGCCGGAGACGTTGAAGGGCGGATTCGCCATCACGAAATCGAAGCGCCCGAACGCTTCGTGCGGGTCCTCGTAGTACGTATTCGATTCGCGGATGTCCCCGGAGAGGCCGTGCACGGCGAGATTCATCCGAGCGAGTTTGACCGTCTTGGCGTCCTTCTCGGTGCCGAAGACGGTGAGCTCCCGGGTCGCGCTCTTGTGGTGGCGCGCGACGAAGTCCGCCGACTGCACGAACATGCCCCCGGAACCGCACGCCGGATCGAAGATGCGGCCGTGGAAGGGTTGCAGGACTTCCACGATCAACCGCACGATGCTGGTCGGCGTATAGAACACCCCGCCCTTGGACCCCTCCGCCCGCGCGAAGCTGCCGAGGAAGTACTCGTAGACCTTGCCGAAGGCGTCCCCTGCGACATCGAGCGGGGACAGCAGCCGAAGCAGCTCGACGAGCGTGGCGTTCGGCAGGCGGTTGTAGCTTCGCGGCAGCACGCCCTTGAGGTCCGCATTGCCGCCTTCGATCGCGAGCATCGCCTCGTTCAGGGCCTTGCCGACGTTGTCTCCCTCGGTAAGTCGCAGCAGGCGGGCGAAGCGGGCGGATTCCGGCAGGTACACCACCCCCTCGGCCTGGTAGTCGGTGGGATCGAGGTCATCCGCATCGAAGCCCTTGGCCAGGAGCGCCGAGCGCGCCTCGGAGAATCGCTTGTCGGCATATCGAAGGAAGATCAGCCCGAGCACGGGCTCCGAAAAGTCCGCCGGGCGCAGGCCCGTGTTCGCCCAAAGCTGGTCTGCGGCGGCCCAAAGCCGGGTCTCCACGGCGACGAGATCGGCAGTCACGAGCGGTAAGTCCTTGCTGCTACGCAGATTTTATATGGCTCAGCTTTGTAGTATTGCGGAATTTGCGGCAGCCGTCAGCACCCCCCGATCGACGGCAGGACGTCTTGTTCGGCAGTGCGGCCTGGCCCTCATAAGGCACAAAACTGCTGCCGTTGATCCAGGATCGCGGCAAGCCCAGTAGCTGCGCGGATTGGGCGAATTATGTCGCATCCCCGGGAAGCGACACTATTTCCGAGGTAACGACTTTAATTCCGAGGAAACGACTTTGTTTTCGGGGAAACGACTTTAATTCATGCCCACATTTATTGTCTTTTTCTATAGTCCTGCTACTCGACTGTCACGCTTTTCGCGAGATTGCGCGGTTGATCGACGTCCGTGCCCTTCAAAATGGCGACGTGATACGCCAATAGCTGCAGCGGGACTGTGTACACGGCCGGCGCCTGAAAGTACGTCACGTGCTTGGGCATCTCGATCACCGTGACGCCCTCGCTCGGTTGC
>JAKBCR010000183.1 GCA_021807675.1 Pseudomonadota bacterium | reverse complement strand
TCGTCGCCGATACACTGAGCGACGAGGAGCAAGCCGCCGGTATGTTGTCCGCCAAGAACGCGCAGAGAGACACGGCAATACTGCTCGGACGTCAGCGACTTGTCCGCCTGGAGCTCGCCCCACTGCTCGAAAGAGTATCGCCAGACGTCGATAAGATCGCTCTCAGCTGATCCATGGACATGGATCGTGCGCATCACGAGCCGGATTTAGCGCCGCGCCGGGCCTTCGACTTAATTTTGCGCATATCCAACTCGCCGACGTCACCGCTGCGCTCGCCGTCGAGCAAGGCCTTTCGAAGGCCCTCTATTTTGTGCTCGCGCTCCTCGAGAAGGCGCAGACTGGCGCGGATCACTTCACTCGCGGACCCGTAGCGCCCGCTGGCGAGCTGCCGGTCGATAAAGCTCTCGAAGTGATCCCCGAGATTGATACTGGTGGTCTTGCTCATCTAGGCCTCCTATCACTTACTATTTTATAGTAATTTTTGGTAGTCGACCAAGTGCCTCCGCCGCCGTGGAGGCCGGCGCGGTTGGCGCCCCGCTACGCACCCTATGCTTGGGGTGTAAGGCTGGATTTTATCGCTCTAGTAACCGAAATTCCGTACGGCGATCCAGACTCCAGGGGCAGCGGTATGCCAGGAACCTTCGCGTTGAGACCTAGAAGGCTTAGGGGGATCCCAACAGCAGATTGCGCTTCGATTTTTGTACGAGCGAATGAGCCGCTATTGATTGAGTCGACGCAAGTAATTGATCTGGCGGGAGAGAGGGATTCGAACTGCAACCTAACTAATTGATTAAATAAGATATTTTTGTTGACGTGATTTTCAGTACCACCGCAGGTACCCCCACCCGACTCTGGCTTTCCACACCCTTCCTCAGAGCTCGCCAGCACCCGCTGCAATAGCACCAGCCACACGCGCCAGTCTACAGCGGGTGGTCCGCCTCCCGTTATCGAGCGCCGACGCTCACGTTCATGGGCGCGAATTCAGCCTGCGAGCCCACTCCGGGCCCATGGTCCCCGTCGGCTGGGAGCTGCGCTCCATACTCGTATACTCAGTGCTCATCGCGCCTTCCTCCGCCGTGTCCGCCGAGAGCCTGCAGGCGACTTCGGCGCAGGTACAGCCCCGCCCTCGACAGAGCCGACCACGAGCCGGGTTCGGGCGGCCTGTATCGCGCGATGGAGGCGCTCCTCGAGGACCTTGCGCGGAGGGAGGTCCGTTAGGTATTCGGCGACATGGATGCCTCTCGTGTCGAGATCGAGGTACTCGACCGTTTCGCGCTTCTTCCCCGCACACAGGATGATGCCGAGAGGGGGCGCTTCGCCGCGCTGCCGGTCGTGCCGGTCCAGCCAGCGCAGATAAAGCTCCATCTGGCCCGAGTCGGCAGGTTTGAAGTCGCCAATCTTCAGCTCGATCGCGATCAGGCGTCGCATACGCCTGTGGAAGAAGAGTAAGTCGACATAGTAGTCGTCGCCATCAAGGATGATTCGCTTCTGTCGTTCCACGAAGGAAAAGCCTGCTCCGAGTTCGAGAAGGAAGTGCTCTATCTCACGCAGAATCGCCGATTCGAGATCCTTCTCGCTGTAGGTATCCGCAAGTTCGAGGAAGTCGAGCATGTAGGGATCACGGAATACGAGCGCAGGAGTGAGCTGGTCCCGCTCGCGCAGCGCCGCAAGCTCCTTGCGGATGAGTTCTTCCGGCTTTTTCGAGAGCGCCGTACGCTCATAAAGCATCCCGTCGATCTTCCGACGGAGCTCCCGGGTACTCCAACGCTCGATGCGGCACATCTCAGCGTAGAAGTCTCGCTTGAGCGGGTCCTTGATGGGGATGAGCAGCGTGAAATGGGTCCATCCCAATTGTCGCAGCAGCGCCGCGACAATCTCCGCGCTGGGAAAGACCTCGACAAACTGAACCATCCTTCGCAGATTTTTCTCACCGAAACCGCGCCCATGGCGAGCCTCCAATTGTCGCCCCACTGCTGCGACAATCTGCGCGCCGTACTCGGCGCGCCTGCCCTCAAGGACCTCGATGAGAACGCGGCGCCCGAGTTCCCAATAGAGCGTGGTAAGCGTCACATTCGCGGCGACGGCCACTTGGCGCCGTGCGGATTCGATCATCTGCCCAAGATCGCGTACGAGCGTCCCGACTTGGAGTTCATCGTCAGACGCAGACAAATCTCGAGATACCCTCAAGGACCGCTCAACACCGTGGTGAGTTGACCGCGCTGTCAGTATCCTTGATACCTTCTTCGCGCCCATTTTCGCAGGCTCTTTCGTCGTCCGCGTCATGATCCCACCCTCCTCGCCGCGTCGGTGCGTGCGCTAGGCCTCGAGGAGCAGCCGGACGGACGGCGACCTCCACACATGCACGCCGAGTGAGTCTTCGTCATATGGCGGCAAACGAATCGCCCGCCAGAACGCTCTCCTTGACCGTGCGCGCGATGAGAGCTGCCAGCGTCAGGTCCGTATTGCCTTGCCAATGCTCCATTGCCCGAATAAGACGCAACTGCAGCGTGAACGCCAGATGCCTGAAATCCGGTGTCTCCTCCTCAGGTGCCAGCGGAAGATCCTCAATGAGTGGGATATCCTCCTTGTTTTTGAGCCTCCGTTCGAGACTCTCCGCGGCAATTCGCTCGAAATCCTCCTTCGTTCGGGCGTCTTTGTACTCGCACGTGAAAGCACCCTCGGCCCCGCGCGGGTCGATCACAGTGACGTTTTGATCCAGGATCTTGATTAGCTTCTCCAGCCGACCTTCCTCGGCTGCGAAGAGCCGGTTGGCGAGACGGCACCGCATGGCCGTGCATTCCGGCCCGAGGTAATGAGCGAAGAACCTGGCAGCGCCGATTGCACGCGCGATCGAATTGGTCTGCAAAATCATTCTGCTCTCGATTGGAAAGCAGATGCGTCCCAGAATGATGGGTCGCCTCTCCTGTGGAACGTCCTCGTAGCCGCCACCGAATCGAAGCGACGCCGCCTCCGCGTGGAATAGCCACTGCCAGCACCGCTCCTCAGGCACTTCCGCCAGACACTCCAGAATGCGCAGCCTTCTACACACCGAATCGCGGTCCGGAATCGAATAGTAGAGTCGTACCGGCTGGAACGGCTCGTTCGTCAGGGTCATCAGGAGGTGTCTATTTCGAGTCCCACTCATTCGCTCCTGTTTCATACGACTCGCTCGTCCCATGAAATACTCCGAAGAACATGCCGGTGGATGTGACGCTGGACCTCGAATGCCCATTCAATCGCCGCTCAGGGCACTGACGTCCAGGCGGACGCGTGCCGAGCGCGCAATGCCCGGTTGTATTGTGATAAAGCCTCGCCGCTCGTGCATTTGCATCATTTGGTTGACGCTCGGCGCCGAGACGAGGAAGTGCCGCTGGATGTCCCTCTCGGCAGGCGCTCTTCCGAAAAGCTCGATGTACCGAGAAATGAAAGCGAGATACTCTGACTGGCGTTTGGTGGGGCGGCGCGACGCATCTCGTGACCCGGGTGGCGCACTGGAAAGACGAACCGCCAAGACGTCTGGACCCGCCGAAACCACCAGTACAGCCCCGTCCGAGAATCGCATGCTCAGTTGCCTGCCGCCCTCGAGCGTGAGCTGGGACACGCGCAAGCCTTTCACGCGATGCAGAAGAGCCTCAGCGCTTGGCATACGCATTTCCATCAATGACCGTCCGATTTCTTCGTCAGGGTCGAAGTCCTCCTCCAGACGCCCGGAATCGAGCAAAGAGCACCGTACTCGCGGACAGCGCCGTCGAGGTCACTGGAGAGCTCATTCGTCAGGTGTTGTCCCTTACCCGTGCCGGATGGCCCGGCTTTTCCTGTGCACCACATCGGTGTAAAGTGGTGCCAGGAGATTATATGCAACCAGCCGGGAAAAAAGCGAGCCATCCGCGGAAGAAGAGCCGGGCGTCGATCAGTTTTCCACCGGAGGTGTACAGCGAACTGGAGAAGCTGGCGGCGGCGAAAAGGGTTTCGCTCGCCTGGATCGTTCGCGAGGCGGCGGAGAAGTATCTGGCCGACCAGTGGCCATTGCTGGCTGAACGGAAGTAGTTCGCACCCGGTGGGGGCCTGTAGGCGCTCGGCCTTCGGTGCCAAACCTCATAGGCCATCCAGGGCCTCCTGCGGGTCCTGTGGCTCGAGTGGCTAACCGAAGGCAGTCACCGATTTTTTGAGCGAGGAACGCACTTGGGCCGGTACTGCATTCTATGCGATCGTGTCCGACCGAGTGAAGCGTTCGGCGGGGGGAAGGATCGGCGCGCACGCATCTGTGCCAAGTGCCGGTGCCTGTCACGGGATCAGCAAAACGCCCTGCTGCATGAGCGTGAGATCCTCGGCTTCCTCAGCCAATCTCACATATCAGACACGAATGCCGGGCGGCTGAGGGTACTGGCAGGCTCGGCGAACCCGCGCATTGCGCGTCTTGCGGCTCTTGTGCTGGATGTGGCCGCATTCGCTCCGTACCGCCGACGCCGGATTCGTGCCCTGGCGCGACAACGTCGCGACCTTCTCAAACGGATGGAGGACGCCGGACTCGCCCCTTCCCGGGCCGAGTGGGAGGACTCCGATCCGAACGACATTGATCCGGCAGCCGCTTGGTATGGGTGGCATGAGTCGGCCGAGTATGCCGGGGATTGCGCCTGGGACTGACCGAATGCGGGAGCCCTGCATGGAACCGGCGCATCTCATCGATCGCCACACTCCAGTCGAGGAGAAAATCCGGCTCTTCCGCTCGCTCTTCCGCGGCCGCGGGGACATCTATGCGCGTCGCTTCGAGAGCCGCAAGACGGGTCGCTCGGGCTACGCGCCCGCCTGCGCGAATGAATGGGTGCGCGGCATCTGCGAGAAGCCCCGCATCAAGTGCGCCGAATGCCCGCATCGTCGATTTCTGCCGATGACGGACGAGGTCATTCGATGGCATCTCTCAGGCGCCGACGCCGAGGGCAAGCCTTTCGTCGCCGGCATCTACCCGCTGCTCGCGGACGACAGCTGTTGGTTCGTCGCCATCGATTTCGACAAGAGCGGATGGCGCGAGGATGCCTCTGCCTGTCTCGAGACCTGCCGCCATTTGGATCTCCCCGCCGCCCTCGAGCGCTCGCGCTCCGGAAACGGCGCCCATCTGTGGTTGTTCTTTGAGGAGCCCCTCCCGGCATCGCTCGCCCGCCGGCTGGCCTCGCACGTGCTGACCGAGACCATGGAGAGGCGGCCCCAGGTCGGGCTCGATTCCTACGACCGGCTCTTTCCCAATCAAGACACGATGCCTCAGGGAGGGTTCGGCAACCTGATCGCTCTGCCGCTGCAGAAGGCGCCTCGAGCCCAGGCGAACAGCATCTTCCTCAATGAGGACCTCGCGCCCTGGCCGGACCAGTGGTCCTATCTCGCGACCGTGCGCAAGCTCGCGCGCGAGCAGGTCGAGAAAACGGTAGAGCAAGCCGAGCGGCGGGGTCGAATTCTGGGGGTACGCCTGCCGCCACAAGATAGAGGATGACGCCGAGCCTTGGACCGCTCCGCCGTCGCGACAGCGCAAAGAGTCGCCGATTCCGGGTGCGCTGCCCAAAACTCTGGAGTTGGTGCTCGGGAACGAGATCTATATCGCCAAGGAAGGCTTGCACCCCGCCCTGCGAAATCGTCTGCTGCGGCTCGCCGCATTCCAGAATCCTGAGTTTTACCAAGCGCAAGCGATGCGCCTGTCGACTTACGGCACACCGCGCATCATCGCCTGCGCCGAGGATCATCCGCATCACATCGGCTTGCCTCGAGGCTGTCTCGAGGACGTTGAGCGCCTACTTGGGGATCTGGGGATTGGGACAACCATTCGCGACGAGCGCTGCCGCGGCCAGCCGCTGGCGCTGACGTTTCAGGGACAGCTGCGGTCCGAGCAAGTGGCCGCCGCGAATGCACTGCTGGCGCACGAGACCGGAGTCCTTGCCGCCACCACGGCGTTCGGCAAGACCGTCATCGGCGCATGGATAATCGCCCAGCGCGCCGTTAGCACACTCGTGCTCGTCCATCGGCAGCAGCTCCTCGATCAATGGATCGAGCGACTCGCGATGTTCCTTGGCCTGCCGGCACAGAGCCTCGGTCGCATCGGTGGCGGGCGCCACCGGCCGACCGGGCTGCTCGATGTGGCAATCATGCAGAGCCTGGTCCGCAAGGGCGTGGTGGACGATCGCATCGCCGGTTACGGCCAGCTCATCGTCGACGAATGTCACCACCTGTCGGCGCGCAGCTTCGAGCGGGCCACGCGTCAGGCCAAGGCGCGGTTCGTCGTAGGACTCTCGGCCACCGTTACACGCAAGGATGGCCATCATCCGATCATCTTCATGCAGTGCGGCCCGATTCGATATCGCGTGGATGCGCGCGCGCAGGCCGCGGCTCGACCGTTCAAGCACTGGGTATTTGTGAGGCCCACGGCGTTCGAGTCGCTCAGGACGCCGGACGCGGATAAGCGCATCGAGTTCCAGGCGCTCTACCAAGCGTTGATCGACGATGAAGCGCGCACCCGCCGCATCTGCGATGACATCATCGAATCCGTACGCGCCGGACGCTCGCCGCTGGTCCTGACGGAGCGTCACGAACATCTCGATCGGTTTGCGCAAATCCTGACCCCAAACATCCGCCACGTCGTCGTTCTGAGAGCCGGTATGGGGAAAAAACAGCGGGAGGCGACGCGAGATCGTCTGGCGGGAATTCCATCGGAAGAGGAGCGGGTCCTGATCGCGACCGGGAAGCACGTCGGGGAGGGCTTCGATGACCCGCGGCTCGACACCCTATTCCTGACGCTGCCGGTGTCCTGGCGCGGAACGGTCGCGCAGTACGCCGGAAGGCTCCACCGCCTCTACGACGGTAAACGCGAGGTGCAGATCTACGACTACGCCGATCTCAACGTCCCGATGCTGGCGCGGATGTTCGACCGAAGATGTCGAGGCTACGACGCCCTCGGCTACACGATACTGCTACCGGCCAGCGCCATACCCGGCTGGCCCATCGATGTCGTCCTGCCCGCCGATCCCGCCTGGAAGCGGGACTATTCGGGCAGCGTACGGCGGCTCATCCGCGATGGGGTCGATACGCCGCTCGCGAGCCTCTTCGTCCACGCATCCCGAACGATTTCCGGCGATGCTGAGGGTGCCGACCGAGCGCGCAGCGCCACGGAGGCGTTCCTCTTCCGGCGCCTGGAGACCCTGCCCGACACAAAGGGGCGTTTTCGCCTCAACGAGAAGCTGCCCATCGCGTTTGACCCGGCCGGCTCCCTCGAGGTGGACCTGCTTTGCCCGGAGGCGCGCTTGGTCATTGAGATCGATGGCAGCCAGCATCTGGCGGACCCCGAGGCGTATCGGCGGGACCGGCGCAAGGACCAGCTCCTGCAGGAGAATCGCTACTTCATCCTGCGCTTTCTCGCCGAGGACGTGGGCAAGGAGCTCGATCGGGTACTGGATACCATCCTGAGAGTGCTCAGTCGCGGTCGATAGCGCGGCGCGAAGCGGGCGCGCCCCTATTTCAGGACCCATCGTACGCGAAACGCCACGATGCGGATCTGGGGCAGGACTCGGACTTCACCCAGCTCGAGAAACTGTAGCCTCTCGAGATACTTCAACCTCAGTTCGCGTCGAAAAATCTCGCCGCGATCGATCACGACGTGGGTGTGCCATGTCCACCGCAGTGCCGATTATCGGCCACTTTGGCTGTTCGCAATTCTTCCCTCCGCAGCGATGGATCCGTTCCGGAGGCGAGCAGATACCGAGCTGCCTGGTGGCGCACCTTCGCCTTTTCGAGCGGGACCTCGGGATAGATCCCCAATGCGAGCGTTTTTTGCCTTCCGTTGAAGCGGTAGTTGTAGCGCCAATAGCGGCCGCCTCCCGGCGCCACCAGCAAATACAGACCACCTCCATGCGAGACCTTACGCGCTTGGCGCGCGGGCCGGGCGTCACTCGGTTGACTCGGCGTTCGGCGAGATCGACTGTTTGTCCGGCGGTGAATGAGTTCTGGTGCATTAGCGGGTGGTGCACGGAACAACTCGTTCTCTGCCCCGCAAGCCGGCGCTTCAGCACCGGCAATCACTTTGTCCCAGAGCTGCTTGAGCGAGGTGGTGTCGGCGTCGCCGCGGAGGCCGACGGAGAACTGTCGCTTGTGAATGCTATGTGCCAACTCGATGCCCGCGAGCGTGATCGCCGCGGTCCTGAAAGACTTTAATCCCAACATGGAGGCGCAGCGGCGCTTTATCGCGCGATGGTCCTGCTCGACGATGTTGTTCAGATACCGGCGGTCACGCACCGTAACACCCTGCCACCTCACATCTTCCTTGGCCAGCAGTCGCATGGCCAGATGGCTCGCCCTGTGGCCGTCCAGGTTGACGGTGCGCGGCCACGTACCAGCATGCGTGGTGACGGCTTTGCGGAAAAATGCCAGCGCCGCGTCCCGGCTGCGATCACTGCAGAGCAGGTGATCGACGGATTTGCCGTGCCGGTCAACCGCCCGGTACAAGTAGTGCTTCCCGCCTCGCACGGAGACGGATGTTTCGTCTACTCGCCAGGAGCCGTCCACAGGACGCGCGTATCGCGCCCAGCGCTTCTCGAATTCCGGCACATACCGGGTCACCCAACGCAGAATGGTCGTGTGGGACACGGTGGCGCCGCGCTCGGCCATCATTGCGACGAGATCGCGGTAGCTCAGCCGGTAAGTGATGTACCACCGAACGCAGAGCTCGATGAGTTCCGGCGGGAACCGGCGGCGGCGGTAGATTGGGTCGCGCTTTATTGCTCTTGTCATTCGGCACCCCCGTTGCTAGGAGGCGCAAATTGTACGTCCCGGCCCTCAATGCACCAGAGCCCAAATGTACCAACGAGATGCCGAGACAGCAAGAACCTGGGTGAGACGCCCTGAGAAACTAAATGGCCTGATTTTCTAGCTGTTTTCCGTCTTTATGAGACGGTACGAGACGGCGTGAGACGGGCTGAGAAAGGAGCTTGGCGGAGAGAGAGGGATTCGAACCCTCGAAGGGCTTTTGACCCTTACACCCTTAGCAGGGGTGCGCCTTCGACCACTCGGCCATCTCTCCGTCTTGGGGGAAAAGGGTTTCGGCCCAGGC
>JAKBCR010000182.1 GCA_021807675.1 Pseudomonadota bacterium | reverse complement strand
CGCGCAAAAATTCGGCTGCAGGCGAGATCCGCTGGGAATCCGGATCAGCGGGGGCGCACCGCCGAGTCACGGCGCGGTGCTCGCAATGCCGGGAGGGGTAAGGGTTGCGTGCAGGGAAATTCGTCTGGCCCGGCGATGCGACCTCGCACAAACCACGCGGCCTGAAGATGCGTCCTTGGCCAGCACAAGGATGAGCTACAGCTCCTGCCGGTCATCTGGTTTCCACTATGGTCGCACGAACCAAAGACGTGATAGAGATCGGCAATGGAGCCGGAAAAGACCGCCAGCGCAGTCACGATCCGTGATGGACCTCGGGCCCCGTCCCTCATCGAACGTGACCAAAAAGCCGTCCAGGCCCATCAGATAGGATTGCCGTGCTCACGATGGCCGGTGAGCGCCATGGTTTCCCCGAGGGACGCGCCGTGGCGGGCGGCTTCGGTGACGAACCCCGATCTCAGCGAGTGCGCCTCGAAGTCCCCCTTGAAGGCGGCGAACTGGGCCGCTGCGCAGTGAGTACCTAAGGCCGCTCGGCGTACTCGGCATCGAAGAGTTGTTCAAGGCGGCTGTGCGCGCCTCGCAAGCCATCGACGACGCGCTTCGCCCAGTCAAAGTATTCGCGCCGCCGCTCGAGCGGCCAGTCCGCCGGCGGTGTAAGCCGGATGTCCCGCAGGTTGCAGACCTTGTCCGCGAGCTTCACGAGCTTGGCGCCCAGGCTCAAGTTCTCCGCGTGTTCGACCTGCAAGCGCTTGCGCTCGGCCTTGTCGAGCGACTTGTCATCGGTGACCTCGAGAACCACGGCGGCGATTTCCTCGCCGAAAGCGCTGAGGAGCTCCTCGGTCGTCGTGGTGGTGTCCTCGATCGTATCGTGCAGCAGCGCGGCCACGATCACCGTCAAATCATTGATGCCCGCCTCATTCACCAGAACGCTGGCGAGCGCGATCGGATGGTTGATATAGGGGGACGCGTCAGCGTCCTTGCGCCGCTGGTTACGGTGCTTCGCGGCGGCGAAGGCGGTCGCCGAGATCAGGACTGAGAGGTTGCCATTCGTCATGCAAACCCATTATAGCGAATGGGCGGTGCATTCGACGCTCGTTATCTGGCCTCGGAAGGATTAGTCGGGCACCGTACCCGACGGGAGGCGCGACACAATGGACTCACGCGCGCTCGAGTGCGGATCGCCGCATCTGCTCCGAGACACATCGGGTTTCCTTCGCCAACGGAATCAAACAGTACGTGAGCGCCATGTCTGAAGCACGAGTGCTGGCAGAATATCCCCTGCGGACCCCCTGAGCGAAAACGACACGGAATCCTCGATTCCGGTGATATCCGGGTTGACTTGAATCGTCAATGCGCCGGCCGCCGCAGCTTTGTGAACCAGGGAAGCGGCTGGCTGAACCACAGCGGACGTTCCAACGACGATGAATGCATCACAGCCACAGGAAACGGTAACGGCGGCATGCCAGGCGAGCTCGGGAAGTCCTTCGCCGAACCATACGACGCCAGGGCGGACGCGACCACCACAGGACGCGCACTGTGGCGGCTGGATTCGCTTCCCGGCAGCGGGAAGCTCCGGTACTCCGTCAGGCAGGCGATAGACGTTTCGGCATGTTTCACAATACGCTCGGGCAAGCTCTCCGTGCAAATGCAGCACCCCCCGGCTTCCTGCGCGCTCGTGAAGGTCGTCGACATTCTGCGTCACCAGCGTTAGCTGCGGCACGAGTTCGCTCAGTGTCGCAATCGCTCGATGCGCGGCGTTCGGCTGAGCGCGAAGCACCATCATGCGGCGCCATTCATACCAGCCCCAGACCAGTGCCGAATCGCGCTCGAACGCGCTAGGGGTGGCGAGCTCCGACGGGTCGTATCGCTCCCACAGTCCGGTGAGTTTATCGCGAAAAGTCGGAATTCCGCTCTCAGCCGAGATCCCCGCGCCTGTGAGGATCGCGACCTGCCGAGCCCCACGCAAGCCCTTGAGCAGTGCTGGGTCAAAGTGCATCAATTGGGTCGCCTGTGGGATGGTAGGCACGAGGTCCGCGGATTACCGCTCAGCAGAGATTCCCATCGACGCGAGAGTGGCATTCGCCCACTGCGCGCGTGACGATGCCCAGACACTCATGTTCAGAGCGATTCCCCGCGCCGCGTCGTGAAGCGCGTTGGGGAGAAAGCTGACATAAGCTGGATTGTGATCCGACTCGCCGATGCACCACGCGCCAAAATGCGGCGGCAATGCATGTGGCAGCATTTCCAGTTGATTGAGCTGCCGTAGAACCCCAGTGAATCGCGATCCGTCGGAGAGATGGTGAGGCAGCTCGAGCTTGCAAAAAAGCCCGCCCCCAAGCTGCGGGTGTGGTTCGTCTGCCGTAATCGTCCAAAGTGCGGTGCGATCGTCTCCAGCCATCGCAGTGGCGGCGCCGGGCCGAAGTGGGAACTCGGCGACGAATGCTAATTCCCCTCTGCTGCAAACACATCGGCCGGAGAAGAAGTCCTCTACCTGGTCAAAATCATTTTCCACCCAGGCGCTCGGGTCTTCGTCCGTTGTGCACCCGGTGAGAACCCCTCCGGTCGCGCCGAGCATGGATCTGGCCGCGGCAATGACTGACATCACGATCAGCGGGACTTGAATATTCCATGCGTCGTCCGACTCGAAGATCGTGATGCGAGACCCTATGAACACATGATCGCCCTCAAACGTCAGAGCCCCTAAGGTTGCCATGCGATTCATAAGTGTCGTCGCCTTTGGTTTAGTGAGGATAAACTGTGTCATTTCCTGCGCCAAATCACTACGAATCTGGAGGACACACTTGACAGGACCAATGGGCGAATCGGTCTCGTCGCAGGGCGCCATCTCGACGCGTGTGGAGATGTCTCCGTGTTTGACGAGGAGTGATCCGGCCCCGCGATTAATCACAAAATCAGGGTCCGCAAGAGCTTCGGCCACTGCGTCCAAGAGAGGTTCGAATTCACTTCGTTTTCCGGTGGGAACCATGTCGCGTCCCGTGTACTTGGAGTGATGATGACGAATTGTGGGTTCAAGGCGACCGATACGCCGGAGTCAGTAGTGTGATTCCGCCTATGCCACGTGGTGGCGAAATCAGAGATTCTAAGATTCCGTCTTGCTCGTACGTGCAAAAATGCGGCGGCCAGAGGACGCACATTCTGATCCGGCGCAGTTCGATCGCGCTTTGAATCTCAGTCAGCAGGAATGAGCGGCATGAATCCGCGGCTTTTCCCTGCGGGGTGACCGCGGATGGATGCTGCAAGACAGATCGACGCGGCGCGATTTGTATACTGGGCGAGCCGACCCTAAGGTGAATGCGTTCACGCTGGTAGACGGCCGCAAATAATCGCACCACGAGCACCGGATACGCCAAAGATCCTAAAAAGGCGTCGGCGCGCAGGGATTCGGAGCGTGCTCGATCAACCGATGATCCTCTGGACTTAATTGACGTTCCCAGATCCAAGGCCTAAGAACGGCCTAAGACCCAGAGGTGTTAACTGATGTTGCCAACACCTCTGGTGTTACGTCTAGACCGCCGATCACATTATTCCAAAGCGCTTGTACCGTGTATATGGGTCCCCAGGGGAAGCCCCACCATCCAAAAAATAGCGAAAGCACGGAATATCCAATGCGCGGAGCGAGCGCCAAGTGCCCAGGTCGGACGAAATAGACGTCCGATGTTCGTTTGTAGGTTCTGAGAATTGGCGAAACACAGTACTGGAACGCTACGAACTTCGCACCGTGTTCGACTGCCAAATGTATTTGCTCGTTCGTCAGACCCTCGGTCCCAATAACCTTCATATTGCCTCCCGGCTTCTGCAGCGCCGGCGCTCTCTCGAGAGTTTCTGATCGCTCGAAAATGTCGCCCAAGCGGGGCGCCTCGCGCCCTGCGTGCGTCTTTCTGCCTCAACCGCGGCACCGGACGTTTGGCGAATCCTGCCACCCAGCCCCTTGCAGAAACCGAGAACGAACGCACGAATTACTACCGTCCGATGTGCCATAGATAGCGCAAGAAGTCTATACTTATCAAGTGACTGCGGACGTCGCTCTAGCCCGGCATAATGAGATAAAGGCTGCATTCTGATGACGATTCTTCAGCCAGGAACCATACTTCGCGAGACATACGAGGTCGAGCGGTTCCTCGGCGAAGGCGCCTTCGCGGAGGTATACCGAGTCAAGCACCGCTTTCTCGGCCGCCAGGCGCTCAAGGTCATGAAGCGAACCGGCATGAGCATGGCGGAAACTCAGGAGATGCTCGGCGAAGCGATCCTTCTTTCACGGATCGGCCATCCGAACATCGTGCGAGTATTTGATGCCAACGTCCTCGACACTGAGCATGGGTCGTACGGCTATTTCACGATGGAGTATGTGGCTGGAGGGAGCCTACAGAGGTTCTGGCAATCCTTCGGCGCCAACCTCATTCCGATTGCCACCGTCCTCGACCTCACCAAACAGGTCTGCCGCGGCCTCGCACAGGCACACAGTGAAAACCCACCGATCGTCCACCGAGACATTAAGCCGCAGAACATCCTCGTTGGCTATGAAGCCGACGGGCTGCGTGCCCGTGTCAGCGATTTTGGTCTCGCGAAGTCCGTGAACCCTTTGACACTACTCGCGACTACCGCAGGCACCATTGCGTTCAAGCCACCAGAAGCCTTCGCCGAGAGACAAGGCGACTCCTGTGCGAGCGACGTGTGGGCCATCGCTGCGACGCTCTATATGCTCTTGACCGATAAACTCCCGTTCGACCGATCGACCGCGTCAACGGATGCGCCGCTGCGAATGACGGCGGCTCTCGTCCCGCCATCGCGAATCAATCCAAATGTCACCTCGAGTCTCGACGACGTACTCAATCGCGCACTGAAGGGTGATTCTCGAGAGCGGTACCAGAGTGCCGGCGAGCTCCTCAAGGCGATCGAGGACGCCGAGGCAGCGCAAGTCCTCTCGATCACTCCCAAATCTCACGACAGTGGCGTGTCGAAGGCGGCACTCGGCGACTACTCGGGAACGGACGAAGAGGAAGCAAATCGCCTCGCGTCGAAGGCGCTGGAATGTCGGCGGAGCGGTAGGCTTGCGGAGGCAGCGGATATCATGGAGGAGTCCTTCAACAAATCTCCTGCGTTTCGTGACAAGTACGCGGAAGCCGTGAAACTATGGCGCCGCGGAATCGCAATGTAGAGCGTGACGTGGAAGCGAACGCCGCCACCGTCACCCGAAGCGACACGACCGGTACATCGGATTGTGAGCCGCTTCTTAAGATCGCGACCCCGGACGTGTATCGAAAGAACTCCTTCCGCGTTCTGGGACTTCCAGTAGACACCTCACTCCGCGAAGCGGCAAAGGAGCTCACTCGCCGCCAGATGCTTGCTGAACTCGGTCAGGCAGCGACAGGTGCGCACGGGCCGCTTCAGATCGCTCCCGCATCCACGATCGATGATCTCCGTGCTGCCGAGACGGTTCTCCACGATCCTGCCCAGCGGCTGATCCACGAACTCTTTTGGTTTTGGCCGCTCAATCCGCTATCGGGCGACTCCGATCCGGCCTTGCAAGCGATAAAGGCCGGGGACCTCAAGGCTGCCGCGACGTTCTGGGATGCTGCCCGCAAGGATGCCGGGGCGCCTGCAAACCGGTTGGCAGTGGCCAAGCACAACGCCGCCGTCCGCTGGCATTTCCAGGTCTTGGACATCGAGGCCGCGACCGTCGGCAAGTGTTGGGAGGACGCACAGGCCGAAAACGTTCGAAAGACCTGGGTCGTGGCCCTTTCGTACTGGAACGACTGCTTGCAGAGCGATGCCATCTGGAATGCGCTCTCCGCCAGGGTTATCACACTCAACGACGAGCGCGCCTCGCTCGAATTCGTCCAGTCGATGCGCAAGACGGCAGGCCGCGCGCTTCTCAAGATCAATGCGGCCCTCGTGCTGCGCTACGTGGAACGCAGTGCTAGCACGGCCGCGCAGGCGCATCTCACGCTCCTCCTCGACTCCCCGCTTCAAGCCGACAACCCCACAGCCGTTGGGGAGTTCCTCGTCGGACCACTAAAGGAGAGCATTCGCCAGCGCATCCACGATACGGAGACCGGACGCACCAGCGATCCCTCGCAGGCAAAGGAATTTGCCAACCGGCTGATCGCGAAGTTCTCCGGCTACACGCCGCTGCTTAATAATCTCGCGGCGGGCGGGGACCCCTACGATCTTGCGGGACTCTTTGATGAAGTCGTAAGCGAGTGTCAGTTCTGCGCAGTCGCGCATTACAACGCAACGGGCGATGGACCGTCGTCGATAACGATCCTCGAAACCATCCTGCCGCTCGCACGGTCCGATGCAGTCCGAGCCAAGGTCGAGGAGAACATCGCGACGGGAAGGGGCAATCTAGTTCATGAAAAGCTGGCGCCATTGTATGAGGCGCTCACGGCCATCGAGGAGAGTAAAGAGGCCCCCTACAACCGTCTTGCCGAATTCGTCCTAACGATAGGGCCGTTGATAGCTACACTCGGCACGATCCTGTCGACGGGCGGCACCGTACAGAATCTCGTCTCAGACCGTATAGCACAGCTCCTCAGGAACATCTCGGTCGACGCATGGAACACCACGAAGGACAAACGCACCGCATTTGATGCGCTCGGCCGTGCCGAGGGATTCGCAAGATCTACGGAGCTCCGGAGGCAGCTTGCGGCAGACCGGGCAGCACTTGTGCGCCTTTATGCGGGGGAGCGCCGCGACCAGCAGGCCAAGAAGAACAAGAAGTACGCCTGGATCGCTGGAATCGCCGCTGTTGCGGTGGTTCTGATTGCACTGAACTTGAACAGCAGCTCCACCCCGCGTAGGCCATCACAGGCAAACTCTTCGCCTTCCGCAGCTACCCCGGCCACCGACTCAGCTCAGTCCTCTGACACGACTCAGACCTACAGTGTTCCGGATTACATGACGGGGCAACTTACTCGGGAACGTGCCGCCGCAGAGGCCGCACAGCGAGAAGCTGCCGCTCTCGAGTCGCAGCTCGCCGCGGCGCGAACAGAGATCGATCACAAGCGGGCTGCAGCGCGGGCGGCGATGATTGAACTCGAAAATTTCAGGAAGCAAATCGAGGGAGCTCGTCCCTATGTCTCGAGCGAGGATGCCGCAGCGGTCTCCCGCTTCAACAACGAAGTCGCAAGATTTAACCGCATGGCCGCCCGGGTGCGCCAGGAGATGCGGGCCTCTGACGCACTCGTGGGCCCGTACAATGCTCTGCTTGCCCGCGCAAGGGCCAAAGCCGGGAAGGCGAGCAGGCTCATGGATGCTTACAACCAGACGCTTACCCGCGTCGGGCGTAAGATCCGGCCCCAATAGCGATGCAATAGTGCGAGGAGACACAGAATGAAAATTCGCGTGCCGCGTTATCTTGAAGCCAACCCGGACGCAGAACCATCTGCCCCGCTCCCTCCTGTGGGCACACAAGAGGGCGAAGCGTCGATCACACGTATCGACGGGGCGCAATTTCAGGCCCTCCTGGCGGACATCGCAACGAATGCCTGGCGGGGTCAACTGCGGCTCGCAAATTGGCCAGGGAACGAGCTTCTCGCAGAACGCAAGCGCCTCGAGCGGAATTTCGAATCTATCCTTGTGGGCCTGGAGGGGTTCGGTGTGCGCGTGAAGGACCACACGGGCGAGGTCTACGACTACGGACAAGCGCTCAAGGTGGTTGCGGCGCAACCGCAGGAGGGTATCGCGAAGGAAGTCGTGACGGAGACCATCCGGCCGACTGTTTACTGGCGGGAGAACATGATTCAGCGCGGTGAAGTTGTCATCGCCACCCCTCATGAGGAACGCTGAATATGGAACGTGGAACGATTGACTTTGGCATTGATCTTGGTACGACCAACAGCGCCGTAGCAGTGCTGCGTGGTGTCAGCACCGAGATTATCAAGAACAACCAGGATGCGGACATTACCCCGTCTGTGGTCGGTATCGACAAGCGCGGTGCAACTCGCGTCGGCGGCGAGGGGCGAGACCTTCTTTGGACGGATCCAGACAATGCTTTCGCAGAGTTCAAACGCCAGATGGGTGCTGACTACGAATATGTGTTCAAACGGAGCGGCACAAGGAGGCGCCCCGAGGTACTGTCTGCCGAAGTTCTGAAAGAACTACGCGGCAACGTCCGCCAACGGCTCGGCGAGGACATTGATGCCGCCGTCATTACCGTCCCCGCGGCATTTGAGCTACATCAGTGCGATGCTACTCGCAAGGCAGCGGAACTCGCCGGATTCCTTGAGAGTCCGCTCCTTCAGGAGCCCGTGGCGGCGGCTCTCGCGTATGGATTTCAAGTTGAAAGTGAGAAGGCCTACTGGCTGGTTTACGACTTCGGTGGGGGCACATTCGACGCAGCGGTGATCAAGGCGGAGGAGGGTACGGTACGCGTGGTGAACCACGGCGGCGACAACTTCCTCGGCGGTTCCGACATCGACTGGGCACTGATTACCGATCTGATCGCTCCGCGCCTCGTGAAATCCTTTGGTCTCGAAGAATTCGTGCGCGGTAACGCGCGCTGGCGAACTGCGTTTGCACTACTCAAGCGTTCCGTTGAGCGCGCGAAGATCCGGTTGTCCAGGGAGGACAAGGTGTGGCTCGAAGAGTGCCGATTTCAGGGTGAGGGTGGTGACCTAGTAGAACCCGACTACGAACTCACTCGTCAAGATGTGGTCGCCGCCGCAGAGCGTATCGTTCGGCGATCGGTCGACATCTGCCGTCGAGTTCTCGAAGAAAAGCGACTCGCACCAAATGCCATCGAGAAGATGATTCTCGTCGGCGGCCCGACGCTCGCGCCCTACTTCCGCGAGCAGCTGACGACTCTCCTCGGAATCCCGCTCGAAGTCGGCGTTGATCCACTCACGGTCGTCGCGCGCGGGGCGGCGGTGTTTGCAGGTACCCAGCGACGGGCAACGCGGCGCTCCGCAACCGAGAAGGGAGTGTTCCGGATCGATCTCAAGCACAAGCCGGTCGGGCTTGACAGCGCGCCGCTAGTGGGGGGGCGGATCGTGCCTCCCGCCGGGGTCCCGCTGTCCGGCTTCACAATCGAGCTTGTCGCGGAGGACGGCGCTTGGCGAAGCGGAAAGCTTCCCATATCCGGCGAGGGTGTCTTCACGGGGA
>JAKBCR010000181.1 GCA_021807675.1 Pseudomonadota bacterium | reverse complement strand
CATGATGTCCATCGCACGGTCCGGCGTTTTCACCTGCGCGGCGCCTAGTAAGTCGTCCCAATACTGCAGGACATCGCGGAAAACGGCTTCAAGATCGACCGTGCGGTAATGTGCGATGAGGGACTGCGCGTCGACCGCGCTCGCAGCTTGCCCCAGGAAGAAGACAATCTCCGTGCTTTCGCCAGGCGCCAGTATCACCGGTGCCTGCAGAACGCCACACGGATCAAGGCCCGCGCCGGTATTACCGGAAAGCGGGGCGGCCCCCTGTGCGAGCGCGACGGGATGGTCGAGCGATCCGTTGCGGCCCAGGAACTCCCGCCGGTCGCCGGTCCAGTCTGTCTGCCGGCCCGACAGGTCCATGAACGCGACCCGCGAGCCGAATGCCGTGCTCCAGGGGTTGCGGGCAAGGAGCGCGCCGGTTGCAGTATCGATTTCGGTCGCAACGAAAGGCGCAGATGCCGCCCGCGAAGAGCCCAGCACCCATTCGACATAAGCGGTGATGGAAAGCCGCCGCGTCCGCGTCGAGGTGTTACGGATTTTCAAGCGCGAGATCTTGATCGGGTCGTGAAGTGGTACGTACTGGAGAAGATTGAGCGCGATCCCGTTCGCGTCGTGCTCGAAGCAGCTGTATCCCTGACCGTGGCGAACGGTATACGACGAGGTCTCGTTCCGGATCGGGAGAGCCGTCGGTCCCCACAACGCACCGTCCTCTTCGTCGCGCACGTATAGGACTCCGCCGGCCCGGTCGGTCACCGGATCGTTCGACCAGGGCGTCAACTGGTTCTCTTTGCTGTTGCCGGACCATGTGTACCCGGCCCCTTCGGCCGCAACCTGAAAACCGAAGACTTCGTTGGCGATCACATTGATCCACGGGGCGGGCGTCACCTGCCCGGCATTCAGGATCGTCACATATTCGCGGCCATCGGCCGCGAACCCGCCCAGCCCGTTGAAAAACTGGAGTTCGAGTTTTGCCGGAGTGGGCGGCGAGTCGTCCGTCGGCTTCGGGCGTCTCGGTGGTGGGGGCACGGTGATGCTCGCCTTGCGCAACCGGTCGAGTTGCCCCGACAGGCTTCCCTGGCGCGCCGACAGAACCACGCGTGCGACAGAGGGCAGAAGCGCGCGCGCTTCCTGTGAGAGGAGATCGGCGCGCAGGACGAAGACCGAGCCGCGCGCGAAATCCGTGGCGGCCTGAGGATGGGATTGGCTTTTCCGCACCATCGTCTCGATGGCAACGTGAAGGTCCTGGACGTATGACGACGAGCGCTCGTTCAAGACCACCAGATCGACGCCCATCCCCTTCATCCGCCAGTACTCGTGGGCGCGCAGCAACTGCCCGACGATGGCAACGTCTTCGATGGAGTCGATCCTCACCAGAACGATCGGAATATCCCCGGAAATGCTCTGAGCCCAGAGCCCCGCCGGATCGCCACCGCCCCGGCGAATGGCGTCGGACGACGGGCGCATGGACGGGCTCGCATAAAGAACATGTCCGGCGAGGCGCTGAAACAGGTTGGCTTCTTCGGCACCGACGTCGAGATGGCGCAACTGCACCTGCGCCTGGGTCCACGCCAGCGTGGCCGCGCGGTCAAAAGCGTTGACGTCCTGATGTTTGTCCACCAAGGCAAGTACGTCGGTCCGGGATGGCGCGACGATGGTCCAGAACGTAACTCGCACCCTCTCGCCCGGTTGAACCCGTATGCGACGGCGCAGGGCGAAGATGGGATCGAGGACGGTGCCGACGCTGCCGGAGAGAGACCGGCCGTCCATTGCCACCGGCGATCTGGTGCCGTGCCCGCGACCGAGGAACTTGGCGCGATCGGTTTCAATTTCTATCTCACCAACCGTCTCGCCTTCGACGATGGCAAGGTGTGCTGCCCAGATTTCGGGATCCGTCAGCGATCGCCGGCGCCGTGTCGCCAGAAGAACGCCGGCCTTGGCGTCGTATTCGGTCTGGACGAACAGTTTCGAGAAGGCCGGATGTGCCGCATCGGCTGCTGGTGAGGTCAACACCAGTTCGGAATAGGAGGTGATCTCGATTTCGCGAGGTCTGAGGTCAGTATTCGAAACCGACAGTCGGCGAACCTCCGCATCGTGTTCCGGCGAAACGACGACTTCGAGAAGCGTCGTGATTGCTCCGTCGCGCCTCGTGTATTCCACCTTGTCTTCGCTGAACCTGACATCGGAACTGTCAGGTTCGACGCTGCATGGCTGATAGCCCGCAGACCACACGTTGCCGCTGCGGGTATCCCTCAGGTAGACGTATGAACCCCAATCGTCGCAGGTCATGTCTTCGCGCCAGCGCGAGATTGCCATATCGCGCCAGCGGCTGTAGCCGGAGCCGGCTGCCGTGAGCATCACGGCATAGCGGCCATTCGAAAGCAGGTGTACTGCCGGCGTCGGGCCGTGCGGCGAGCGGATGCGCCGCACCGTCGGACGGTCGAGCACACGGACGGAGACGTTTGTACCGGTATCCTCCGCCCAGGGGCGGGCGGCTGCCACATCGCGCGGGGTCCGTTCTTGCAGAAGGAGTTCCGCGGCCTGCACGGCGGGCTCGGCGTGGAACCGATCCCGCATCTTTCCGTCCAGCAATGCGTCGGCGATGGCAACAATCGTCATGCCCTGATGATGCGCCATGAAAGCGCGAATGACCGTGCAGTCCAGTCCGTCGGGCAGGCGCGAGCGCGTGTAATCCAACGCCTCGTAGAAACCATAGCGGCCCCGCGCTCCGGCTGCGGCAAGTCGCGTGAAATTGCGGTTTGCGGCCGCGGGATCGACCATCGTGGCAAGGGCCGTCGCATAAGGCGCGACCACGGCATTCTCGCCCAGGCCGCGCTTCAGCCCGAGCCCCGGTATGCCGAAAGTCGAATATTGGTACGTGAATTCAAGATCACGCGCATTGTAGGCGGATTCCGAAATGCCCCACGGCAATTTCCGTTCGGCGCCGAAGCTGATCTGCCGGTGAACCACGAGGCGGCTGGTCTCCTCGAGCAGGCTGCCGGCCGGCGCGCGCATCACCAGAGACGGCATAAGGTACTCGAACATCGATCCCGACCATGAAACCAGGGCCGCGGCGTGTTCGATCGGGGTGACGGCGCGCCCCAGCCGGAACCAGTGGCGGGTGGGCACGTCGCCCTTTGCTATTGCCAGGAAGCTCGCCAAACGCGCCTCCGACGCCAGCAGATCGTAGCAACTCTCATCGAGACGAGCCTCCGCGACGAGATAGCCGATCGAGAGTAGCTTGCGGCGCGGATCGAGAAGAAACCCGAACTCCATCGAGTCCGCCATTGCCCGCGTCGTCGTTTCAAGCGCAAGCAGGCGCAATTTCAGCAACCGCCCGAATTCCGCCGATTGGAATGCGTCGCGCAGATGGCTGTCGACGGACCTCTGGAGCGCGCGTGTCCAGAAAAGCACTTCGATGCTGGCGTCGTCGCCACCAGCCAGCACCTGAGCGATATCAACGACGGTCGTTGCTCGTTTCGCCAATTCCTGGAGGCACCCGGGCAATTCGCTGTCCGTCAACGTCTTGACGGCCGCGTCCAGGGTGTCGAGGGCGCTTTCAAGCTCTCGTCGTGTGATGAATTCCGTGCGAGCGAGCGGGAGTTTTTCGATAGCCTCATGGGCCAGGCGTGAGGCGTCGTCGATGCCGGCAGTTAGTTGGGCCACCGCGAGCGGGCAGTCGATCCATTCTCGGCAGGCGTTGGCGACGGCGATGAGATGCCCGGCAAGATTTCCGCTATCCACGGTCGAGACGTATCGCGGGTCCAACGGACGCAAATCACTCGTGTCGTACCAATTGTAGAAATGGCCGCGAAAGCGCTGCAGCGAACCCATTGTCACCAGTGTTGCTTCCAACCGTTCGACCGTCTCTGTCGCTCCCATCCAACCGAAGTCGCGAGCGCTGACTGCCGACAGAAGATATAGGCCCATGTTGGTCGGCGACGTCCGGTGCGCGAGGACCGACTTGGGGTCTTCCTGGAAATTGTCAGGCGGCAGCATTTGATCGGCCGCGGTAACGAAAGTCTCGAAAAAGCGCCAAGTTCGGCGGGCCACAAGTCGCAGGTCGCGTGCATCAGTCTCGGATACCGGCAGGCGACCGGCTACAAGAGGAGAAAGACTTACCCAGCGCGTGATTGCGGGAGCGGTGGCCCACAGCAGCAGAAAGGGCGTTGCGACCGGCCACGCGTGACCGCCGGACAGCCAAATGGCGAAAGAGGATAAAGCGACGATGACGACACTGGCGGCCATCCGACGATAGGCGCCGGCGAGATGAAGGCGCGGACTTAAAGTTGCGTGAGCCGCCGTGGTCCATTCGAGCAGATGCCGGTGGCTCACGAAGAGGCGGAACAGCGTCCGCCCGATGGCGTCGGACATCGACCACGCCTGATGGGCAAGGAATGTCACCGTGAGCGCGCTCTGCGTCAAAGCAAGCCCGAGATCGCCGGCGAGTGCATCCAGATGGCTGCGGGCTGTTGTCCTGGCGCTCCGCGGCACGATGGCTGCGAGAACCGGGAGTAATGTCGGCACGGCGATGGTCGACAGAATGAAAAACGTCCACAGCGCCGCATCGTGCTCGGACAGCGTCCATGCGAGAAGCAGCGCCAGGACACTCGCCGGCGCCGACAGCGTTCGCCGCAGGTTGTCGAGCATCTTCCAGCGTCCGATGGACGGGAGCGTGCTTTTGCTGCGTTGGTCGCGGGAGGCGTCCGCGCGCCCGAATATCCACGGCAGCAACTGCCAATCGCCGCGAGCCCACCGATGCTGCCGCGCCGCGGCGACGTCATATCGTGAAGGATATTCTTCGACGACTTCGACATCGGACACCAGACCGGCTCGGGCGAACGTGCCTTCGAACAGATCGTGGCTGAGCAGCGTGCTCTCCGACACGCGATCGTTCAGGGCCGCCTCGAATGCATCAACATCATAGATACCCTTGCCGGCATAGGAGCCCTGGCCGAACAGGTCCTGATACACGTCCGACACGGTGGACGCGTAGGGGTCGATGCCGTTCATGCTCGAGAAGACCCGCTGGAACAGCGATCCCTCGCGGCCGACCGGCAGGGACGGCGTCACGCGCGGTTGCAGCACCGCATAGCCATCCACGACCCGTCCGGCCGCGGCGTCGAACAGCGGTTGGTTGAGCGGATGCGCCATTTTGCCGATGAGTTTACGGACGGTTTCGCGTGGCAGCCGCGTGTCGGCATCAAGCGTGATGACGTAGCGAACATCCGCAGGCACAGGATGACCTGCAAGCGTCACGAAGGTCGTGTCGGTTGCGCCGCGCAGCAGCCGGTTCAACTCGTGGAGCTTGCCGCGCTTGCGTTCCCATCCGATCCATTGTTGCTGGTCTTCGTTCCAGACCCTCCGGCGATGGAGCAGGAGGAAGCGTTCGCCCCCCGGCGCGGGGCCGTATTGTGTATTCAGACGGTCTATGCCCCTTTTCGCAATATCGAGGAGCTTGCTGTCTTGTTCTGCGTGTTCTGCCGGGGCATCGCGCCAGTCCGAAAGCAGTGCGAAATGAAGCGCGCCTTCCGGGCTCGCAAGGTAATGGATCTCGAGCCGTTCGATTTGCTCCTCGGTCGCCTCTTGCGTCGTCAGCATGGCCGGAACGGCGACGATCGTGCGCAGGTTGGGCGGAATGCCCTCGCGCAGTGCCAGGCCGGGCAACGCCGTCGCGCCAAACACAGCCATGACGGCACGATTCACCAGCGCGACCGCCAAATCAATCGCCGGAAAAAATCCGAGGAACGCCAGAAGCCCCAGCGGCCAGCCGCCAGCGTGAAGTGCGAGCATCGGCAGGAGCAGCAGCGCCGCGGCGACCAGGAAGACGCAGCCGACATAACCGCTGATGCCGGTTCTCGCGTTGCAGCGCGCGAGCCAGCTGCGCAAGGGCGCGCGAAATCCGATGGTCCTCTCGAATTGGCGTCGCCCACCGGAAATCAGGTGGTAGCCTGGATCGCGTGCGCGGCCTTCTTGTTCGTGTGCGACGGTCGCCGCATCGAGCGCTGCGTGCGCAATTTCCAATTCCGTCAGATGGGAGCCGCGCGCCAGCTCTTCGATCGCGCTGCGATAGAGATTGCGCGCGGGGAAATCCATGGCCGCGAAATCGCTGCCCGACTGCAATACGTCGTCGACCAGACTGACGCTCTCGAACAGCTCCGTCCAATCCACGGCGGATGCCATGCGCATGCTGGTGATGATATTGCGCACCGTCACGCTTGCGGCGCCCTGGCGCTGGTGCTCGCCCTGCACGAGTTCGTCGGCCGTCGTGCCCTGGGCCGAAAGTCTGCTCTCGAGCCACACGAGAGCAGGTGTGACCCGCGGATCCTGATCGCGCAACCTCTGAACAAGCTCGACTGCAAAGGTCTCCGGCAGTGGCGCCCTTTCAAAGTCCTCAAGGACGACATCGACAGGCTCGGCCGTTTGCCCGTTCACACCCAGAAGGCGATCGGCGATATCGTCCGCGTCTTGGCGCTCGGCGCGGCTTCTGACGATACGCCTGGCCGCGCGCCGAAGGTTCTCGACCAGCACGATGCGCAGCGTGATGGACAGCGCCCACAATTCGCCGATGGCGAGCGGTTGGACCCGTTGATAGGCACGCACGAAGCGGCACAGCATTTCGGGATCGAAGCGGCTGTCGGTGTGCGCGACGAAGGCCCAAGCCAGACCGAAGACGCGCGGCAATCCGGCGAAAGGTCCGTCCGCCAATTTCGGCAACTGACGATAATAGCGAGTCGGCAGGTCGTCGCGAACTTCGCGGATCTGCTCTTCGACGAGGTGGTAGTTGTCGAGCAGCCACTCGGCGGCCGGCGTCGCGGCTTGGCCGTTGCGGGTCGTCTTTCCGATTTCGCGATATGCGGCGAGCAGAACTGCTTCGTTGTCCTTCAGCCGGGCGCCAAGCGGGCGGCGCCCGATCGGTATTGCGGTAACAGGCTGGGCAGCGGCGAGGCTCTCGGCATGCTGCTCCAGCCGTTCGACGCTGAAGAGTTCCTCGCAAATGGAGTCTTCCGTATCCCACGGCGACGGCAAAGGGCGGCGTCTGAAGGCGGTCAGGAATGATAAGATCAACTTGGCCTTTCTGCCGCGGGCGTGCTCGACGCCAAGTTTGCGGGCGCAGGCGGCCCTCACGTTACGCTCAAACTCTCTCGGAATGGACTCCTCGTCGCCGGTGCAGGGTAGGCCCCGGACCACGGCAAGGTCGGCCTGGACATTATAGCACCTTTGTACCGATATCCTGCCACGTCTTGATCGTCGAATTGAGGCGGTAAGAGGAACGCCAACTTGTATTAAGGGCTTCGAAGACCTATATGTGGCATGCGACGGCGTTCCGTCAGAAGAGGCGCACTGTTGTATTCCCGACCCGCATTGCGCGCGTCCGGTCGAGACAGAAGAACTTTCAGACTGATTGTTTCGTTTGCGCCGCCCGGGCGATGGCTCGGGCGCAACCTAATGCATCAGGAAGAAACATGACGATCGGAACAGTGAAGTTCTTCAATTCAGACAAAGGCTTTGGCTTCATCGCGCCGGAAGGCGGCGGCAAAGACGTTTTCGTCCATGCGTCAGCCGTTGAAATGGCGGGCTTGCGCGTGCTGTCGGAAGGTCAACGCGTATCCTTCGACATTCAGCCGGATGCCAAAGGCTCGAAAGCTGTCAATCTGCAGGCGGCATAGGAAACGGACGAGTGTGGCGGGAATCGCCGCCACATTCGGCCCGTTACCAGATCGGGTACAATGAGCGACACATCATTCCATCTGAGCCGCATCTACGCCGAAGGCTGGAAAAGGGCGCACGAATTGTCCGCGAACGAAATTGCCGACCTGGATCTTTTGCGGGTAGCGGCCTTAAACCCATTCGCTACGGAACCCGAGAAGTCCCGGTGGCGCGAAGGTTTCGCCAAGGCCAGTTGGAGCTGACAAAGGCAGCGCTATTTGTCGTGCTGTTGTGCTTTCAATATCCGCTTCTGAGTCGCATATCGGCGAAGGCGCAAGCGAGAGGCCTGTGATGAACACATTCATTCGCTTTGGCAAACGCATTCCAATGCCATCGACCGTTCAGATCCGGCACGAACTTCGGGCGTTCTCTGCCGCAGAAAATGTCCGGGAAGAATGCGCGGCGAACGTGGGTTTGGCAGCCGGAGCAACCTGGGACGAAATCTACGCGCGCCGCCCATCTGCATCCGCGGAATCCTCAGTTTCGCGGTTCCTTGAAGGACAAGCGCCATGCCGACAAACGTGACGATCGGCCAGAAATGGTCGATATGGGCGCCAAGCCGGCGGCAATGGATGCTTACCACGGTGATAGGCTGCGAAGATGGCCAAGCTACGCTCAAATACGACAGCCGCTATGGGATGGGTGCGGGCTCCGACGAGGAACGTGCCGATGAGGTCGCGATGCTTGCAGCATCCAGTCTTTTCCGTTTTATCGAGACTTGATGAGCATGCGAACTCGACAACCACCTTCGATCCTGTTTGCGCGTTTGACATCGGGCGGAAATAGGCGCGTGTCTATGCCATCGTGAACATCATCCCGATTGTGGCGTGACGGCCTTCCTCGTCCTGGGAGTTCTGGGGACTGTTGGGAAGCTGTTGTTCGGCGATTGGCGGGTTCGGCGAGCCGCGAGGCTGTCGATCCTGGTTGTTCCGGCACCAGTAGAACCCTCGAACCCGTGACGCCCATGGATCTCAAACTCTACGGCACGAATTTGACGCCACCCGAACTTGCTTCGCTGCGTCTCGTCGCGCGCGGATTCATGAGTCGAACGATTCCCAAGGCGCATCAGATAACTCTGATCAAACTGGGTTTGATCCAATCGTGCATGGGCGGACTGATGGCCACGCCAGCCGGACGCATGGTCGGGCGCGTCTAATCCCTGTCGAACTCATGAAAGGTTCCAGGCCTTCGGGGGCGGTGGCCCCGGCTATCATCGCAGACGATGTTGAGGCGGCGGTTTGACCGAGGCATAGCCGGCACCAAGAAGTGCCGGATTCCCTGCGTTCAGCCTCGAACGCTGTCCGACCTAAAGAGTGCCATGGATGCCGAGCATGACTGCTGTGGCCCAACTGGCTCTCGGCCTACAGCGCAAGAATGCGATCAGCAGGTGCCGGTTGCATGTCATCGAGACTGGCGGCCCCGAGCTCTTTCTGAGTTTCGAAGC